>DASYRG010000014.1:0-13347 GCA_036004665.1 bacterium
GTCCGGTGGAATTTTGGTCCGACCAAAAGGAGTATGCTCTCACCTTCTCATCATCCTCACGTGAGTCGGCGGGACTCTTGAGGTGAGTTGCTCGGGGCAAAGAGGCGTAGCCCTGACGGGATTGGAATCGAGACAGGACGAATCTTCTCGGCAGTCTACCGGAACTTGCCCTCTTTCACCAGCCGCTCGAGTTCACCACGCAGGCGTTCAATGTGCCGGTCGTCCTCGCGCTTGATATCCTCGAACAACGAGCGGCACTTCTCATCCCCTGCCTGCTGCGAATCCTGAATGTACCTGTCGTAGATCGACACGGCCTCCAGCTTGTTGTGGAGGACGGTCAGGACATCGTAGCTGAGGTTGCTCATGCCCATAGGTACACCTCCCAGGGAGATGTAGTCACCGGGGTCATCAATGCTTTACCCGGAAAAGGGTGAGGGCCGGGTGGGAGGCGCCTCCGCGAACGGCCACCCATCGGATAAGGTATACGTCGTGAAGTGACCAGGGAGGGGCGAGCATGGCAGCGATGAGCGCGGGCAAACTGACCAACCTGATGCGTCTGGCGGACGCCGCCGGCCGGTTCAAGATGCTGGCCATCGACCTGCGGGACCCCCTGCGCGAAGCGCTGGCCAGAGCGGCCGGGCGCGGCGCCGACCAGGTCGGGTACGAGGAGATGGCCGCGACGAAGACGCTCATCACCGAAGTCCTCTCTCCCCACGCCACGGCGATCCTCGTCGATCCCGTTTATGGACTGCCGCGGGCCCTCAAGGCCGTCCCCGCCGACGTCGGGCTGCTCGCCGCCATCGAAGAGGCCGCGCCCGAGCGGGCGGGACCCGGAGGCAAGGAGCGCCGGGCGCGCTTGGTCGACGGCTGGTCGATTGCGCAGGTCAAGCGCGCCGGCCTGAATGCGGCAAAGCTGTTGGTCCATTACACTCCGGAAGCCTCCGCGGAGACCCTCGCGCACCAGCAGCGCCTCGTGCGCCGCGTGGGGGAGGAGTGCGGGCGGGAGGACCTCCCCTTCCTCCTCGAGCTCGTGACCTACCCTCTGGCCGAGTCCTCCGCGGACACGCCCGAGTTCGCGCGCCGGCGCCCTGAGCACACGATCGCCTCGGCAGTGGAGTTCTCCCGGGACGAATACCGGGTGGACATCCTGAAGCTGGAGTTTCCGGGAGACCTGAAGTACGCGCGGGAGTACTGCGCCGGGGCCTTCGACGGCAGGGAGCGGCCGGCTGTCTACACCCGGGCGGAGGTAAACGAATTCGTCCGCCGGCTGGATGAGGCCGCGGGGCGCCCCTGGGTGATCCTCAGCGGCGGCGTGGAGATCGCCGAGTTCCTGGCCAACCTGGAACTGGCCGCAGGTGCCGGGGCCAGCGGCTTCCTCTGCGGGCGGGCGATCTGGAAGGACGCCATCCCGCGGTATCCCGACCGTGACGGCATGCGCGCTTTCCTGGAGCGGGACGCGGTCGACAACTTCCGCCGCGCCAACGCGGTCGCAGAGAGCGCACGGCCGTGGTTCGACCACCGATGGGTTGGAGGCTGGGAGCGGATCCGGATGCCGGAAGGGGAGGACTCATGGTACCGCACCTACGCCGCGGCGGCGCGGGCGGGGGGATAAACCGCTTAGGACAACGGCGCCGTCACGCGGTGCCGTACAGCCGGGCGGGATGCATCGCCGCTCAAGCTGAAGGGAGACTCTGAGGCTAGGCTCTCCGCTGCCTCATCTGGTAGGCCAGGAGGACGGCGGAGAACAAGGTGGCGCCGAGCACGGCGGCCATCACGGACGGTCCGAGCACGGCTGCCTTCCCCATCGAATTCGCAAGCAGACCTCCGACGAATGCCCCGATGACGCCAAGGACGACGGCGGGCAGCAACGCACGCTCACCAGGAACGAACCTCTTGAAGGCCCAACCAATGACGACGCCCACCAAGAGCCACGCCAGAAAGAAATTCATGAAGGACCTCCTTTGTCAATGTGCTGCGCAGTATTGTTACCTCGTTGGGCCTCGAATCCCTTCGGTCGCATGATTGAATGCGCTGTACGTGTGATCGACACGTCGAAGCGTGACGGAGATTCCGGGTAGGTACGGCCGAAGTTCGGGGGAACCCCGAGGCGTGCCAGCGAAACGGCGAACGATGACTTCGCAGGCCGGGGTGATCGACCCCCTGGAAGCCCTGATGCGGCGCGTGCCGTTCACGCGCGGGCTGGACCGCGTCGATCTCGCGCGCCTCATCGGCGCACTCGAAGAGATCAGCCTCCCGGCGGGCGCCCTGATCTTTGCGGAGGGCGCACCCGCGGATGGCCTCTACCTGCTGGAGAGCGGGCGCGTGCTGATCAGCGTTGAGACCGCCGGCGGAGAACAGCCGATCGCCGATCTGCGGGGACCTGCGAACTTCGGAGAACTCGGCCTGCTGCTCGCCCGCCGCACCGGTGCGGCGCGCGCACTGAGCGATGTCCGGCTCTGGCGGCTGCCCCGCCACCGGTTCGAGCAGCTGGCGCGCGAGCGTCCCACCATCGGCCTGGCCCTAGCCACCGGCCTGGCCTCACGCCTTGAGGTGCGCTCGCGCGAGGCGGTCGGCGCCCCCCTCGTGGAGGACCGGCCGGCGGCAACGCTGGAGGCGCATCACATCCGCCACTCGCGGCGCTGGAACGTCGTCGGGGCGGCACTGGCAGTGGGCGTCCCGCTGGCGCTCTGGTTCCGGCCACCACCCGAGGGCCTCACGCCGCCAGGCTGGCACGTCAGTCTCATCGTGATGGGAGCGGCGCTGGGCTGGCTCTTCGAGCCGGTCCCCGATTTCGTGGTCGCGCTGCTGATGGCGGCGGCATGGGGGATCGGCGGCCTGGCGTCGCTCGACCTCGTCTTTGCGGGATTCACGAGCTCCTCGTGGGTCGTCGCCCTCGGCGCCCTCGCCCTCGCCGCCGCCATGGCCCGCTCGGGGCTGCTCTTTCGTATCGCCCTGTATCTGTTGAAGACCTTTCCGGCCACGCACGCGGGCCAGGTGCTGGCGCTGCTGGCGGGCGGCATCCTCGTCACGCCGCTGGTTCCACTGGCGACTGCACGCGTCTCCGCGGTGGCGCCCCTGGCGCGTGAGCTCGCGCAGGCGATGGGCTACCGGATGCGCTCCCGCGCCTCCGCGGCCCTCTCCTTCGCGGGACTGATCGGGTACGGCTCCTTCAGCAGCATCTTCCTCACAGGCCTGGCAATGAACTTCTTCGTCCTCGAACTGCTGCCTCCGGCCGATCAAGCGCGTTTCAGCTGGCTGCCCTGGATGGGCGCGGCGGCGGTGGCCGGCGTCGTGCTGTTGGTGGGAATGGCCGCTGTCCTCCTGTGGGCGTTCCGCGCGGAGGTCCAGCCGATGACCGCCCCGGAGGTCCTGCGGCGCCAGGAACGGGTATTGGGAGGGGTGGCACGGGCGGAGTGGGTGACAATCGGGGCTGTGGCGGTGCTGCTCGGCGGGTTGCTGATTCAGCCCATCCTCCGCATCGAGACGGCGTGGCTGGCCATCGGCGCGGTCGCCGTGGCGATGGCCGGCGGCGCGTTGGATCGGGAAGGGTTCCGACGGTCGATCGACTGGGGATTCCTGGTGCTCTTCGGCGTTCTCCTGGGTACCGGCGGCGTCCTGCACAGCGTCGGGGTGGACGGGTGGGTGGCGGAACGGCTGATTCCCCTCTCCCGCGCGGTCGGCAGCGCCGGCGGCGTCGTCATCATCCTGTCCCTTTTCGTCATCGCCGCCCGCCTGGTGCTCCCGCGCCAGCCTGCCACGCTCCTGCTCAGTCTGGCGCTGGTCCCGGTCGCGCCCCGCATTGGACTGCAGCCATGGGTGGCCGGATTCGTGGTCCTGCTCATGGCCAATACCTGGCTGCATCCCAGCCAGTACGACTGGTACCGGCTGACGAAAGAAGCCACCGGAGACGAAATGTTCACCGACCGGCACGGCATCATACTCGGCATCGCCGCCACCGCGGTGACCCTCGCCGCGGTCACCGCGAGCATCCTCTACTGGCGGCTCACCGGCCTGCTCACGCCCTAGGGCCCGAGCACCGGTCGAGCGGGGTAATCCAAAGGAAAGAGGTGAAGGCGGATGCAGACGGTTGGCACCTTCCGTGGTTCAGAGGTCGTAGACTGCGTCGCGGCGGCGCTGCGCCGGCTGGGCATTGATCCGGGCGGCCTCTCGCTCGTCGTCAAGGAGGACACCGGCCCCGGTGAGACACGCCCGGAGGCCGACGTCAGCGCCGGGACCGCCACCGAAACGGTGAAGGGCTCGGTCATCGGCGGCATCGCCGGACTGGTCGTCGGTACGGCGACCGCCTTCATCCCCGGCGTCGGGCTCATCGTCGCGGCCGGTCCCATCGCCACGGGACTGTCCGCACTCGCCGCGGCGCTGTCGGGCGGTGTCGCGGGCGCCTCGGTGGGCGCCCTCGTCGGGCTGGTCAGCAAGTTGGGGATCCCCGAGGCCGACGCGGAGGAGTATGCCTCGGAGTTGGAGCGCCGCAGCGTCATGGCCCTCGAGCACGACGGGACGCACGACGTCGCGGCAATCTTCCGAGAGTGTGGCTGTCAGAGCGTGCGGAACTACAGACCGCGAGAGCCAGCTACTCGTTGAGGAGCGTGATCGGAGCGAACAACGTCTCCAGCGCGAGAGGCTCGCGGAGGAAGCCTTGTTCGGCGAGGTAGCGGACAAGCGTCTCGAGCGTCTTGCGGTTCGGGGCAAGGCCATACGGCCAGGGGTCGGCGCCGAAGAGTTCTCCCATCTCCTCCAGTTCGGCATGCAGCCAGGGCAGCGTGTAGCGCAGGCTGCTGCTGAAGCGCATCTGCGCCAGGCACCACTCTTTCGCCTGCGCGAAGGCTTTGAAGAGGCTGTCGGCGACCCAGCGCTGCTCCCGGTAGAGCGCTTCCCGAATGACGACGGTGTGCATGATGGGGAAGATTCCGGTGTCCCGGTAATAGTCGCGCTCCAGGTCCCGGTAGTTGGGGAAGAGCCGGCGGACGCGCGGGTCGCGGCCGAGGGCGGCCGGCTTGCGCGCGCCGATGAGGGCGTCGAGCGCCCCATCGACCAGCATGTCGTTGAGCGTCCGGTCGGCCACGCGGGTGATGGAGACGGATGTGTCCGGGACGTTGACGAGCGCGTCCGGCCGGCCCGGCGCGTTGACCCCTCCGGAAAACCAGCTGATCGACTCGGGACGCACACCGTGCTCATCCTGCAGGACTCCGCGGATCCAGACCGCCGCGGTCTGGCTATACTCGGGCACCCCCACGCGCTTCCCTTCGAGGTCCTTCGGTCCCTCGATCTCGGCGCCGGCATTCACGAAGATGTAGCCGTGCCGGAACATCCGCGACGGAAACACGGGAATGGCCACGAAGGGAAAGTCCCCTCTGCCCCTATGGATGAGGTAGTGCGAGCAGGACATCTCCGAGGCGTCGAACGCCTGGGTGGTGATCATGCGGGCAAAGATCTCCGGCGGGGACTGGATCGGCACGTAGACCAGGTCGATGCCCTCGGGGCGGACGACGCCGCTTCGCAGCGCTTCGGTGCGATCGTACGGACCGCAGGCCAGGCTCAGGCGCAGGGTCGACATCAGAGCGGGTAGACGAAGACGTCCTGCAGGACCGGCGTGTCCAGGATCACGGTCTTGCTCCGGAGTTTCGGCTCGCCGGTGGAGAAGTCGACGAGGTCGCGGTATTCGCCGACCGCCAGCAGGCGCGGGCTGCCGTCGACCGCGGCCGTGCTCCACACGGCGAAGTGCGCCCCCACAGCGATCGCTCCACCTTCGCCGGGTTCGGCCCAGGATGGCCCCACGACGTGCCTCGGCCAGCCGGTGTTGTAGTGGCGATCCTCTGGCCGCCCCCCGGCGGCCCAGAACTCCCTGATCACGACGAGGCGGTCAAGAATGCGGTCGCGGGAGTCGTCCCGGATGATGGCGATCGGCAGTCCCCGTTCGTGGTTCTCCCGTGTGATCACCAGGTATTGCCCTTGTTGTCCAAACAGGTCCGGCCATTCGCCGATGCGCCGGGGATCGTCCACGACGCGGACGTAGCGGACGAGGAGATCCAGGGCCGCCTGGCGGCGCGCGTCGGCCTCCAACACGCCGGCGGGTCTCACCGCGCGCCGTCCTCCGGGTGCGCCCCTTCCTCCGGCAGCCGGAATCCCATCAAGCGCCTGTAGGCCTGGTAGAGGTGGCGGATCGGCGCCTCGTCGACGTGGCGATACGGCGGAAAGCGACGCGGCGTGCCTTTCAGCACGACGTTCTCACCGCGGGCCGCGGCGCTCAACTGCACCCGCTCGAGCGCCGCCGCGTCCTCCAGCGTGATCGCCCCGGCCGGCCCGAGCACCGCCGGACCCTGCCGCACCCGGTGCCAGACCTCTTCCTCAGTGTCTCCGGCGCGGGCATAGAAGGCGAATTCGATCAGCGTGCGGTTCAGTTCCAGCGGCAGCACGTAGCGGATCTGCAGCGTGTCAAAGTAGTCGGTGACGACCCCAGTGGGGAAGACCACCATCATGGTGTGGTCGGTGGTCGGCTTCGTGCGCACCTCGAAGAGGCTCATGTCCCGCAGCACGGGGTTGAGTTGCTCGACCGGGGTCGAGTGCGACCGGCCCCAGAGGTGGCCGTTGCGCTCGTAGTTGGGCACCAGGCGCTCCCCCTCGTGGGAGCGTAGGCGCACCACCTGAAACCCGGTGTGCAGCGCGGTGACGTGGTAGCCGTCGTAGATGTTCTCGACGTACAGTTTCCAGTTCGTGCGGAAGATGACTTTGATCGACCCGAGGTAGCGGAGCGCGCCGTCGCCCAGGACGGTATCCAATCCCTCCGTCAGTTCAGCCAGATAGTCCGAGAGCGCCGGCGTCTCTTCGTGGAACGAGGCGAAGATCAGGCCGCGGTAGGTCTCCACACGCGCGCGGGCCAGCCCGTAATCCTCCTTGCGGAAGTCGGCGGGAAAGTCCTGCGGCAGCGAGACCGCGGTGAGATGGCCTTCCGTGTCGTACGTCCACATGTGATAGATGCAGCGGAACCCCCCACGCCCGATGTTGCCCGCGGGCCCCTCGACAAGCCGCGTGCCGCGATGGGCGCAGGCGTTGACCAGGACACTGACCCCGCCGTCCCGGCCGCGGACGACGATGACGGGGATCGCGCCGACGGAGAAGGTCTTGTAGTCGCCGGGCTGGGGGATCTCCGATTCATGGCCCACGAGGACCCACACCGGACCCGTGAAGACGGCGTCCATTTCGAGGCGGAAGAGGTCGGGATCGGTGAAGATCTCCCGGGGGATCTTGTTGTCCTCGCGCGGCCAGCGGATCGTGTGCAGCAGGGCGTCTTCCACGGCGGCCATGTGGGCCACTCCTCCACGAGGACTGATGGTCAGAGTTCCATCGACCCGTAGACAACGACCTTACCCTCCCGCCGCGCGGCGTTGACCAGGTCGGTCTGCGCCTGCCCGGACGGCGCGGTCAGCCCGAGCAGCATGGCCAACGCGGCGATCGCCAGCGCGGTCTGAGCACTCCGCCTCCAGCTCATGTCGATGTCTCCCCGGTGTGGAATCAGATTGGAGGCCATTTTCGCTGCGTCTTCGCCACCTCCCTGTCGTGTATACTTCCTAGTGATTCGGCTCACATCTCGCCCTGGGGAGACGAGCGGCATGGCCCATCAGCACTTTCACGAGCGCAAAGACCGCGTCTTCGTCCGCGGCATCCAGGGTGAATATAACCTGAAGGAAGAGTTGCGCCGACTCCGGGCGATGCCCCGCGTGCGCCGGGCCACCGAAATCGACTTCATCGACGGTCCGCAGGCCTTTTCCCGCCACTACCTCCATCCCGAGGACAACCTCGGCCAGACCCTGCACATCCACCTCGAGGAGTACGCGCCGGGCGGGCACGCTCAGATGCACTTCCACGTGAACGAGGCGATTTTCTATATCCTCGACGGCACAGGGTTCGAGATCCATGACGGTGAGCGCCACCAGTGGGAGGCAGGGGATGCCGCCATCGTCCCCAACCACACGGTGCACATGCACAACAACGCCGACACCCAGCGGCCCGCGCGCCTGCTGGTGATGAAGACCAAGCCGATGTTCATCTTCATGAACATGCTCTTCCAGAAGACGGTGATCCCGCGGCCCAAAGACCCCAGCCCCACCGGCGCGGGGTTCGTGCCCCGCGAGGAGGAGTAGGCAGTGCCCTGGGGGGAGAGCAACACCTGGCGCCGCGGCACGCTGCAGGCCGACTACTTCCAGCGGTTGATGCAGGACGCGACCGAGCGGCCGGCGCGCAGCGCAGAGAAGAAGCGCATCGTCAAGCCCGAGGAGATGCCGTGGGAGCTCTCCCCCCATGGCCTGCTCAAGCACATCGTCAACGAGGCCATGGGGACCATGGCCGAAACGATCGACATCTACATGCAGGTGATCCCTCCGGGCAGCCGCTCTGGCAAACACCGCCACTTCGCCGAAGAGGCCTTCTACGTCGCGGAGGGCTCCGGCTACGACCTGCACTGGGACTGCGACGTCGAGGCGGACGAGCAGGGATGGCGCTGGATCGTCCCCGACGCGGCGCAGCGTTTCGAGTGGAGGGCTGGGGACGTCGTCTACATCCCTCCGGCCACGATGCACCAGCACTTCAACGGAGACTCAGGCAGGCCAGCGAGGATCATCTCGGCCACCAACCGCGTCTACAAATGGTCGGGGCTCAACAACCTGGAGCAACTGGAGAAGGCGCCCGAGTTTGACCGCGGCCTCTCGCTGCGCGAGCTGCTGGGCGCGGTGGACTTTCAGGTGGTCCGCTAGGGCCCGGTGGTCCGCGCGTCCCTAGCGGACGGGCGAGGCGGGAGGGTCACCGATGGCGATCAGCGAGAGGACGGCGGGGGCATTCCGGGAGCTCGTCGACGACGACCCCCGCGAGTTCCGCATTCATGGAGCCGTGTACACGGACCCCGCGGTCTTCGCCGCGGAGATGGCGCGAGTCTTCGAGCGGTCCTGGGTCTACGTCGGCCACGCATCGGAACTGCCGGCGGTTGGCGATTACAAGACCGTCCTGATCGGCACCCAGCCCCTCATCCTGACCCGCCATGAGGACGGGGAGATCTACGCCCTCTACAACCGCTGCCGCCACCGCGGCGCCGTCGTCTGCCGTCAGGAGCGAGGCCACAGCAACTTCTTCCGCTGCCGCTACCACAACTGGGTCTACGCCAACAACGGTGACCTGATCGGCATGAGTCAGAGCACCGGCTACCCAGACGACTTCGACCGTAGCGCTTACGGTCTCGTGCGCGCCCCCCACCTGGCGGCCCACCGCGGGCTGCTCTTCGTGCGCCTGGCTGAAAACGGGCCCAGTCTCCAGGATTACCTCGCCCCGGCACGCCGCTATATCGACTGGTGGGTGGGCCGCTCGCCGGTGGAGGACGTCGAAGTGATCCTGCCGCCCCACCGCTACGAATACCCCGGCAACTGGAAGCTGCAGGCAGAGAACGGGTACGACGGCTACCACGGGAACTACGTCCACCTCTCCTGGCAGCGCGTGCTGCAGCTCTCAAAAGAGTCGACGGTGGAGGCGATCCAGCAGTACCGGCAGGCGGGGGCGGCGCGGGGGCTGGCCAACGGGCACGGCTTGCTGGAGCGTCCAGGCAGCCTCAACCCCAACGCCTCCTGGACGGCGCGGATGATGGAGCGTTACCCAGACTACGCCGAGGCGATGCGCGGCCGCTTCTCCGAAGCAGACCTGACGGAGATCTCCGCCCGCCGGAACATCTTCATCTTCCCGAACCTCTACCTCTTCGACACCCATATCCGCGTGATCGTGCCCAAGGCTCCGGACCGCACCGAGGTGCAGTTGCACGTCTATGCCCTCAAGGGCGTGCCGGACGCGATCAACGAGGGGCGCTTCCGCGGTCACGAACGGTTCTACGGGCCGGCGGGGTTTGGGGCCCCCGATGACATTGAGGTCTTCACCGAAGTTCAGACGGGTGTGCACGCCACCGGGAACGGCTGGAATCTGCTCAACCGCGGCCAGCACCGCGAGCGGATGGAAGAAGGGGAATGGATCGGGCACACCACCGACGAGGCGCCGCAGCGCTCGCTGTACCGCCACTGGCGGCGGATGATGTCGGAGGCCTAGCGTCGGTGGGAGGCGACGGCCAGACGGACGCGACCCTCAGGGTTGAAGAAGCGGAGCGGTTCCTCTTCACCGAGGCGCGCCTGTTGGATGAGCGGCGGTTCGATGAGTGGGAAGCACTCTTCACCTCGGACGGGGTCTACCTCGTGCCGATCGATCCGCAGAAGGATCCCTCCGGCAGCATCTCCATCATCTACGATGACCGCCGCCGCCTGAGTGAGCGGGTGTTCCGCCAGATGAAGACGCCCGTCCTCGATCAGAACCCGCCTTCGCGCACCATCCGCTTCGTTTCCAACGTGGAGGTGGCTCCTGAAGGGGGGGGAGCGGAAGGACGCTTCGCCGTCCGCTGCCACCAGCTGATCGCCGAGATGCGTCCGGGCGGTCCGGGCCAGGCGGGCCTGAACGCGCCGCGGTTGTTCGCCGCGCGCTGTGAGTACGGCCTGCGGCGGATGGACGGCGCGCTCAAGATCGCCTCCAAGAAGGTTGTCTTCCTCACCTCCGACCTGCCGCACTACAACCTGTCGTTCATCCCTTAGCCGTGGCCCATCACCCGTTCTGGATCGCCGACACGCCGCTGGGGCGGTTGGGGAACGTCGAAGTGAGCAAGTTCGAGACCGCGACCGGCGCCCGCCTGCGCCTGCGGCGGGCCGAGCCGAAACCCGTGGAGACCTACCTCGATCCGCTGGAGCTGGAAGGGTTGACGCGCGTCCGCTACAAGCCGATCGCCATCCTCCCCGCGCGGGAGGGGCCGTCCCGGGAAGCAGGGCCACGGGCGCCGGCCGCCGAGGGCATGGAGCGGCTGCAGAACGAGTTCGCCCTGGTCGATGTGGGGATTGCCCGCGGAATCGGCGGGGTGCTCCTCATCCGGGACATGAATGCGGGGCAGGCGGTCGCGCTGACCTCGGATGAGGTGGAAGCCCTGCTGCGGGCGCGGCACCGCGACTTTGCCCCCCTCGTCGACACCAGCGACCTGATGGCCCTCCCCGAACCGGACATCGACCAGGCCTGAACGGACCGTGACCTCCCTCAAGACCGCGAAGGCGGCCGTGGCGGTTGCGCCCCTGCGGACCGAAGTGCGGGAATTCCCGCTGCCGCCGCTGGGCCCCGACGACGGGCTGCTCGCGGTGGACGCGTGCGGCGTCTGCGGGACCGACTGGGACTTCTACACCCGCCGGCGCGGGGCCGCCCTCGGACCGTTGATCCTCGGACACGAGGTCGTCGGCCGGATCATGACGCTGGGCGAGCGGGCCGCCGTGCGCTGGGGGGTCCGGGAGGGGGAGCGCGTCGCCGTCGAGGAGTTCCTGCCGTGCGGGCACTGCGAGTTCTGTCTCTCCGGCCGGCCCGCTCTCTGCGCGGAGACGGACTCGCGATCCGAGCGGCCGTTCCTCCGCTACGGCGCCACCTCTACCGAGGTCCCTCCCGGCCTGTGGGGCGGGTTCAGCGAGGTGCTCTACCTCCACCCCCGCGCCCTGGTGCACCGCCTCGGGGATACGCTGTCCGCGGACCTGGCCACCCTCTTCGTCCCGATCTCGAACGGCGTGCGATGGGTGCTCGCCGAGGGCGGGCTTCGGCGCGGCGGCACGCTCGTCGTGCAGGGACCGGGAGCGCACGGCCTGGGGTGCGTGATCGCCGGGCTGGAGGCAGGCGCCGGGCGCGTGATCGTGATCGGACGGACCGCCGGCGCGCGGCTGGAGGCTGCGCGCGCGCTGGGCGCCGTGACGATCGAGGCCGGTCGCACCGACGTCGTGGCGGCGGTGCGCGAGGCGACGAACGGCGAGATGGCCGACCTGGTCGTGGACCTGGCGCCAGACGCGCCGGCCACAGTTGAAGCGGCCATCGCGATGACGCGCAAGGGCGCCACGGTCATCCTGGCCGCGGCCAAGCACGGGAAACCGGTCACCTTCCAGAACGATACCGTCGTGCGGAACGAACTGACCGTGAAGGGCGTCCGGGGCCGCGACTACCGGTCCGTGGAAGAGGCCCTGCGGATCATCCGCTCCGGGCGGTATCCCCTCGAGCGGATGCGCACCCACCGTTTTCCGTTAGCTGAGACCGACCAGGCGCTCCGCATCCTGGGGGAGCGTGCCGACCCCTCGGCGATCCACGTGGCGGTCTTCCCCCACTAGCCCAAGGCCACCGCGACGCCGCCGACGAGCGCGATGATCAGCGCCAGGAGGATGCGGGCGTTCCAGGCCTCGTACTCGGGGTTGAGCCTCATCCCGAAGAGCGCGCGGAAGACAAGGGAGAGACGCTGGATCGGCGCGACGATCGTCACGGGAGCCAGGCTGAGGGCCAGATAGCGGAAGACCTGAGAGGCCCCCACGAAGAGCCCCGAGACGAGGAACCAGGGCAGCGCGGCGCGCGGCACGGCGCGGAGGTGGCGAAGAGACCCGCTCATCAGCGCGAACGCTGCGAAGGCCAGGGTGGCCGCGACGTAGGAGATCAACCCACCGGCGAGCGGAAGGTTGACGTCGGAAAGCGTGGCCCGCACGAGCACGGGGCTCGTGCCATAGGCGCCCGCCGAGAGGAGGCTGTAGAGGTACCCCCTGCGGAGATCAGGGCGGAAGAGCTTGCTGCTCAGGGTCTCGCCGCGTCCCACTCCCCGGAAGGCCAGGAAGATTAGGATGATGCCGGCCACCTGCACCACGCTGAGCCGCTCCCCCAGCAGGCCCACCGCCAGGGCCAGAGAGACCACGATGCTGAACTCGGAGAGAATGCCCGAAAGGTTTGAGCCGACGGCGACGACCGCACGGTAGTTGGCATAGCGGCCGATGCCAAAGTGGAGGATCCCCGCGGCCGCCAGCGACAGCATGGCGGGCGGGCTGAAGGCCGCGAGGGCCGGTAGTTCCCCCTTCAGCCAGGCCCCGGCCAGGAAGAGCGGAATCCCTAGCGGGACTGTGATGGCCAGAGCCTGAAGCACCGAGCCCTGCAGGACGCCCCGGCGCAGCGCCGCATTGTTGAATCCAAAGGTCGCTGCGCTGGCCAGAGCGAGGGCCGCTCCCCAGATCACCGACATCTCCCCCATCTTCGTGTGTCGTTCGGAGCACTGTAAAGCGCCGTGGGGCCGGCCGATACCTGGGAGGGGAGCGCCGCACCCGCGGGGAACCGCACCGGGTACGGAGACCCGCATCCTCGAGGGGCTGGGCCGGAAGGCGGGGAGGTGGAACGTGGCAGAGCGCACGCTCGACGAGACCACCGAGCGGGAGGAGTTCCGCAAGCAGCACCTCTACGAAGGGATGGCGTTCAAGAGCCTGAGAA
>DASYRG010000015.1:0-70230 GCA_036004665.1 bacterium
GGGCGCCTGGGTCCTGCCCTCGCAACTATCCTTGACCTCCGCAGAGTGCAAGCGGGGGTTGAGCGAAGAGAGTCAGGGACGGTTACGGCGCCTGGCCCAGGAGGTCATTCGCTTTGCCCCCCGCCTGATGGAAGGCAGCGAAGTCACCGCACCAGTAGACTAGCGACCGCGAGCACGGATCGATACAGCTCTCGAAGCACAGGATTGTCAGAATGGAAACTTACGACGACGACCTCCGCGGGTTTGAAGCGTACGGTGCCGCGCCGTTGCCGGTCACAGATGATCAAGGGTACGTCGAACACGACGGTGCTCGGCTCTGGTACGCTACGTACGGGTCCGGCCCGCCCGTGATCCTGCTGCATGGTGGTCTCGGCCATAGTGGCAACTGGGGGTATCAAGTTCCAGCGCTGGTCGTGAGTGGCTATCGTGCCGTTTTGATGGACAGCCGTGGCCACGGCCGCAGCACGCGCGACGCGCGACCATTTACGTATGAGCTGATGGCGTCTGACGTTTCGGCCGTCATGGACGCATTGCACCTCGAGAGAGCGGGTCTGGTGGGCTGGAGCGACGGCGCGTGCACGGCACTGATTCTTGCTTCGAAAGCTCCCACATGGGTTGCAGGCGTGTTTTTCTTTGCGTGCAATATGGACCCGAGCGGCGCAAAGCAAATTACGGAATTCACGCCGATTCTCAGACGATGTATAGGCCGACACTCGCAAGACTACAAACGGGTATCGGCCACGCCGGACCAATTCGACGAGTTTTCCGACGCGGTCGGCCTCATGCAGAAAACGCAACCCAATTATTCGGCGAATGATTTGGCTCAGATCAGCGTGCCAGTCGCGATCGTACATAGCGAGCATGATGAATTCATCAGGCGCGAACACGCCGAGTATCTCGCTCGGAGCATTCCAAATGCAGAATTGATCGATCTTCCTGGTGTGAGTCACTTCGCACCACTGCAGAGGCCCGAGCAATTCAACACGGCAATGCTTGCATTCCTCGGCAAAGCGCTGGCGTGAAGCAAGAAAGATATGGCCTCAATGGTGCGGCAGACTGCTCGCAGACCGCAGCCGGCGGGCCAGCTCGCGCAGAAGACCAAGGGTGATCTTGGGATTTCGCTCCAGCAGTTTGGTGAAGTCCCACGAGGCTAGGCCCAGGGTGACCGTCGGTTCCTCGGCGATGACGTGAGCGATGCGCGGCATCTGGTCGATGACCGAGAGCTCGCCGAAGATCTCCCCCGGCCCCAGGCTGGTGAGCACCTCACCGCCCCGCTCCACCCGGACCCGCCCGCTGACCACCAGGTAACAGCCCGTGCCCACCTGCCCCTGCCGCACGATATAGCGGCCAGCGGGGAAGTCGATCTCGGTCACCTGATCGGCGATCAGCCCGATTTCTCGCGGCGACAACTCCGCGAACAGGGGAACCTTGCCGAGCCAGGCGACCTTCTCTTTCTTCGTCATCGGCATGATGGTGGACGTACCGGCACTTCGACGGGCCATGGGCTGCTCCTACCCTTCGGCGTTGATGGACGTCCTTGTCGAGAAAACGATGAACGCCGTGGGAGGATTTCGCTTCTGGTGGGGAGTGACGGGAGACGACGGAGACTACAGGTTACGATCGGCCCAGCGGAGCGCGCGCCAGCCCATGGTCAGGCCGGCCGCGAGTAATACGACGATCCATCCGAGCAGTGCCAGGCCGCCGCGGCGCTTTGCCGCCGGGGTCCCAAACTCAGTGCGGCGCACATCTGGCCCAATCACGCTCGCCATCGCCACGCCGGTATCTTGCCCGCAGCCCCGAGGATTCAGTCATGGCCGCGACGTCGGGCAGACGCCGTGGCCGAGGGGAACTCCTATGTCCCACCCGCCCGGCGGTACGCCGTCCGGTCCTTGTCCATGGTCTCCTCGGCGGCGCGGCCTTCCGCCACAAGCAGATCCAGCTGTCCTAGGGTCTCGAAGACCGACAGGATCATGTTGAGCCTGTCGGCCTGCGGGAACAGTTCCCCGGCCAGGTCGAACGCGGTCCGCGGGTGGTCCGTCAGCAGCGCCGCCACCTCGTCCTGGCGTTGCGCTTGATGGGCCAGCATCTCCCGGACGCGAGGGGCGGCGGGGCCAAACGGTGCCCCGTGGCCGGGGAAGATCTCGGCAGGATTCAGTTCCGCCAGGCGGCGCAGCGATGAGAGCAGAAGCGGGAGGGTGGGGATGCGCCGACCGTCGGGTCCATATTCTACGATGGGATTGGGCGTGATCTCCTCCAAGAGGATATCGCCGGCGATGAGTGTGTCGTTCCGGTGCAGGCAGATGTGCCCGGCGGAGTGGCCCGGGGTGTGGAGGATCTCCCACTCCACGCCGCCGGCCTCGATGCGCGCTCCCCCGGCGAGGGGGCGAAACGAGGTCAGCGCGTCGGCCAGCCGGCGCATGGATTGGTAGGCCTCGACCACGGCGGGAACCAGCGCCTCAGGCACCCCGTGCCGCCAGAGGAGCGCGGGGAGGAGGTCGGTGATGGCGCGGACGCCGGAGAACTTCGTCTCGTCGTCGGGATGGGCGAACACCTCCGCGCCGGTCTCGGCGGCGAGGGCGGCCGCTCCGCCGAAGTGGTCCAGGTGGCCATGCGTGAGGACGATCCGGCTGATCGAGGCCAGGGGAACGCCGCTCTCGGCGATGCCCTTCCGCAGGGCCTCTGCCGACTCCCCGGTCTTGGGTCCGGCGTCGATCAGGGTCACCGGAGGATCGGGCAGGAGGTACGCGTTGACCGCCCCAACGCGGAATGGGGTGGGAAGGCTGATGCGGACGATGCGAGGGATCACGAGGAGGAGGGCGCTGGCACGGGGGAGGGAGTTCTGCGACGGGAGGAAGGTCCCTTCGGCACGCCCAACTCAGGTCACATGGTGCTGACCCAGGCGCCGCCCGCGACGGCCACCACCGTCCCCGGCGCCTTCTTCGCCATGGCCGCCCGCCAGGCCGAGCGCATCGCCCTCCGGCGCAAAAATCTTGGATTGTGGCAGCCCGTCACCTGGGGCGCCTTTGCCGAGGCTGTCCGGCTCGTGGCGTACGGGCTGATGGCGCTCGGACTCGAACCCGGCGAGCGCGTCGGCCTAGTGGGAGAGAACCGCCCGGAGTGGTTATACAGCGACCTCGGCATTCAGAGCGCCGGAGGCTGGACGACGGGCATCTACACGACGAGCAGCCCCGAGCAGGTCGCTTACATCCTCGACCACGCCGAGTGCCGGTTCTTCATCGTCGAAGGCGAGGAGCAGCTGGACAAGGCCCTGGAGGTGCGCGGCCGGCTGCCGGCGCTGGAGCGGATCATCGTCATGGACCCCGAGGGGCTGCGGACCTTCCACGATCCGCAGGTGCTGATGTGGGACGAATTCCTCAACTTGGCGCGGGCGCAGCGGGCGGCACATCCCAACGCGCTAGACGATCGGCTGTCGCGGATCGGACCCGACGACGTGGCGCTGCTCATCTATACCTCCGGTACGACCGGGCCCCCGAAGGGCGCCATGCTCACCCACGGCAACATCCTCTGGACATCCGAGGCGTTGGGCGCGGCGCTAGAGCATCGGATGGAGGACGAGGTGCTTTCATACCTGCCCCTCTCTCACATCGCTGAACGTCTGGTCTCGCTGTTGGTGCGCAACCGATACGGGTATACGGCGAACTTCGTGGAGAACGTCGATACCGTCCTGGACAACCTGCGCGAGGTGGCGCCCACGATCCTCTTCGCCGTGCCGCGGATCTGGGAGAAGCTCCATTCCGGCGTGGACCTGCACATGCGCGAGGTCGATCCCTTCAAGCGTCTCGCCTACCGGGCCGCGGTGGCCATCGGACGACGGGCTGCTCCTTACCGCCAGCGGGGGCGGCGGATGCCGGCGGGCCTCACCCTACTGTATCGTGTCGCTGATGCCGGCGTACTCCTCCCGCTGCGGCGGCGGTTGGGACTGCACCGTCTCCGTTGGGCGCTCTCCGGCGGCGCGCCGATCGCCCCCGACATGCTCTCCTATTTCTGGTCCCTGGGCGTGACCATTCTCCAGATCTACGGGCAGACGGAAGGCAGCGGACCAACCACGACGCATCGCGTGGGCGACGTTCGGCCCGAGACGGTGGGCCCGCCGCTGCCGGGGGTGGAGGTGCGGCTGGCTCCCGACGGCGAGATCCTGGTGCGCGGCGGCAACGTCTTTGCCGGGTATTTCAAGGATCCCGTCACCACCGCCGCCACCGTGCGGGACGGCTGGCTCTACTCCGGGGACGTGGGGGCCTTCGACCCAGACGGCCACCTGCGCATCACCGACCGGAAGAAGGACCTCTTCATCACCGCCGGCGGAAAGAACATCGCCCCGCAGTTCATCGAGAACAAGCTGAAGTTCTCCCCCTACGTCAACGACGCCGTGGTCATCGGGGACGGCCGCCGCTACCTCGTCGCCCTCGTCGTCATCGACGAGGAGAACGTGACGAAGTGGGCGCAGGACCGCCGCCTCCCCTTCACCACCTACACGGACCTCTCCCGGCACCAAGAGGTGCGCGACCTGATCTGGCGCGAGGTGGAGGCGGTCAACCGCACCCTCTCCGGCCCCGAGCAGGTGAAGAAGTTCGCCATCCTGCCCAAGCGACTGTATGCGGAAGACGGCGAGGTCACCCCGACGATGAAAGTGAAACGCGCCGAAATGATGACGAAGTACGCAGACCTTGTTGAGCAAATGTACGCGTGAGGGTCTGCCTGGCTTAGGACCACCGCCGGCGTAGTTTGTAGCGGCGGAACCCCTTTACCGTCGGCTCGCGGCTGATCCCCAGGTAGAGTTCCTGCACGTGCGGGTTCTCGCGGAGGCGCGCGGCGTCCCCCTCAAGCACGATGCGCCCACCCTCCAACACGTAGCCGCGGTCGGCAAGCTCCAGGGCCATGCGGGCATTCTGCTCCACCAGGAGGATGGCCGTGCCGGCGGCGTGGATCTCCCGAATCACCCGGAAGATCTCCCGCACCACCAGCGGGGCCAGACCGAGCGACGGCTCGTCTAGCATCAGTAGCCGTGGGCGCATCAGTAGAGCCCGGCCGATCGCCAGCATCTGCTGCTCGCCGCCTGAGAGCGTCCCCGCCTGCTGCCGGGTGCGGTCGGCCAGGACCGGGAAGAGGGCGCGCACCCGGTCCAGGTCGCGCCGTATCTCGCCGTCGCGGCGGGTGTACCCTCCCAGGGCGAGGTTCTCCTCCACCGTGAGTTCAGGAAAGATGCCACGCCCCTCGGGGATGTAGGCCACGCCCAGGCGGGCCACGTTGTCGGGGTCCCATCCGTTGACGCGGCGGCCCATCACCTCGACGGTGCCCTTCTCCGGCTGGTCAAGGATGTACCCCATCACCGTGCGCAGCAGCGTGGTCTTGCCTGCCCCGTTGCTGCCGAGGACCGCGACGATCTGCCCCTCCCCCACCATCAGCGAGACGCCGTGCAGCACCGTCAACCGGCCGTAGTAGGCGGTCTCCACGTTGGAGACGGTGAGGAGGGCGGCGTCCCGTGGAGGGCCTGGCGCGCTCATCATGCCGGAACGGTCTCCCCGAGATAGGCCTGGATGACCAGGGGGTCCCGCTGCACCTCGGCAGGAGGTCCCTCCGCGATCTTGAGGCCGTGGTCGAGGACGGTCACCCGCTCGGAGAGGTCCATCACCAGACGCAGGTCATGCTCGACCACCACCGCGGCGATGCCCCATTGCGCCTGAATGTCCCGGATGCGGAAGACCAGATCGGCCTTCTCCTCTCCGGTCATCCCGCTGCTCGGTTCGTCCAGCAGCAACAGCGCCGGCTCCACGGCCAGCGCGCGGGCGATCTCGACCATGCGCTGCGGCCCCAGGGGCAGGTCGCCGACTCGGCGCTCCCGGGCGCTCTGCAGGTCGAGGAAATCCAGGATCTCCTCGGCCCGCCGGCGGTGTCGCACCTCTTCGCGGCGCCAGCCCCAGCCCCCGGTGACCGCGCTGAGCAAGCCGGCCCGGAAGTGGCGGTGGCGGCCCAGCATCACGTTGTCCAACACGGTACTGGTGCGGAACAGCTCGACGTTCTGGAAGGTGCGGGCGATGCCGCGGCGGGCGATCGCGTCGGGCCGCAGCCCGCGCAGCGAGTCCCCTCGGAAGCGGATCCTCCCGGCGTCGGGCCGGTAGAGGCCGCAGATGCAGTTGAAGAGAGTGGTCTTGCCCGCCCCGTTGGGACCGATCAGGGAGACGAGCGAACGGGGGCCGACCGTAAAGTCGACCCCCACCAGCGCCTGCACCCCGCCGAACGCGATCGAGAGATCGGTGACTTCCAGGAGCGCGTCCGGGTCGGCCACCGCGTCAGAAAGAGGTTGGGTAACTGATCCAGTCGGTGACCTTCACGTATTGCCCTCCCTGGGCCTTCACGATGAAAATCCGGTTCAACCCCTGGTGCCTGTCTTTCCCAAAGGTCACGGAGCGCGCGACGGCGCCGTCCCAGTTGCGGATACTTTCCATCGCCTCGACGACGCGATCCTTGGTGGGATTGGGCCCGACCCTGCGCAGCGCCTCGACCAGCGGCTCGATGAACGAGACTCCGGCCAGGGCATTGTATGGGGTCACGCGCAGGCCCGGGTTGAGGCGAACGAGATTGGCTAGCGTCTCATCGAGCTTTGGGTCCGTGCCAGGCACTGGGAAGTACGCCCCAGCGTAGATGTCGTTCCAGGCTTCCCCGGCCAGCCGGAACATGATCGGGTCGCCGAGGGTAAAGGTCGACAGCAATTGCGGCCGCCATCCCAGCTTGGCCATCTCCCGCACGATCAGCGCGCCCTGGTTCGGTGTGGCGGCGATGAAGACGGTGTCTGCTCCCGATGCGCGCAGTTTCACTGCCTGGGCGCTCACGTCCGCGTCCGTGACCTCGTAGGAGGCCTGCCCGACGAACTTGACCCCCTTGACCGCGGCGACGCCGTATTTGACGCCGCGCAGCAGCCCCAGCCCGTACTCGTCGTTTTGGTAGAAGACGGCGATCTGCTTGGTCCCCAGCTTCTCCGCCGCGTATTGGGTGAGGATGCGCCCCTCGTTGAGGTAGGAGGGGTACGTGACGAAGAGGTACTTCTTCTGTTCCGGCCGCAGCCCCGCCCAGATGTCGTTGGTCGTTGGGGTAATCCACAGCACTTTGCTCTCCAGGATGTACCCGCGCGACGCGAACGCGTTGGCCGTGCCGATCATGCCCACGATCGCAAAGACATTGTGCCGCTCCACCAGGTCGCGCACGTTCACGGCGGCGCGCGCAGGGAGGTAGGAGTCATCCAGCAGCACGGTGCGGAACTTCCGCCCGTGGATGCCGCCGGCGTCGTTGATGGACTTGAGGTAGGTGTCGATCCCCCCGCCCACCCCCAATCCCCAGTAGGCGGCGGGTCCGGAGAGCGGCACCGTGCTGCCGATGATGATCTCGGTGGGCGTGATGCCCCGCTCCTGCGCCACCCCCAGGCGGGCGGGGAATAGCAGCGCCGTCAGGACGAGCGCCAGTCCCAGGATTCGCAGGTACCTCATTGTGGCCTCTCCCCCTCTTTTGCTGAGCGGTCGTCGACTTTCTTCGGCGTCCCCGCTCCTGACCCTACTTCAAAGGCCGTTATGCCACTCTTCATCGTCGAGCCGTGGTGTTCCATCCTGCCATCAAACCCGGCGGTGGAACTCACGGCCCAGGAGCCCTTCCGGCCGCACCATCAACGTCAGGATGATGATGACGAAGGCGAGCGTCGTTTTGAACTTGACCGAGACGTACCCGGCGAAGAGACTCTCCGCTAGGCCCAGCAGCCATCCCCCGAGAACGGCGCCGGGCATGCTGTCCATCCCACCGAGCACGGCCGCGGCAAAGCCCTTCAGGAAGGGATCGAGCATCATGAAGGGTGTCAGCAGCGTCACCGGGGCGGTGAGGATCCCCGCGGCCGCTCCCAGCGCTCCAGCCAGCCCCCAGGTCAGGGCGAAGATGCGCCGCGCGGGGATCCCCAGCGCCTGCGCGGCGACCAGGTCTTGCGAGACCGCGCGCATCGCCAGGCCCACCCGCGTCCGCTGCACGAGCAGGTACAACGACGCCATCAGCGCCAGGCCGGCCGCCGATAGCCCCAGCCGGAGGTGGCTGACGAAGACCCCGCCCGGGCGGTAGCCGCGCAGCTCAGAGAGCGGAAAGGGAAACACCTTGGTGTCCGCGCCCCAGATCAGGGTGACCGCTCCCGAGAGGGCCAGAGCCAGCCCGAGGGTGACGACGATCCGCCCGAGCAGGGTGGCCTCTTTCACCGGCCGGAGGACGATGAAGTAGAAGAGCGCCCCGGCGGCGGCGGTGGCCACCAGGCTGACCGCGACCGACGGCACGAAGGGCCAGCCCAGTTGCACGAGCATGGTGTACGCGATGAAGGCGCCGAGGGCGGCCAGATCCCCGTGCGCGAAGTTCAGGACGCGCGAGGACCGGTAGAGCAGCACGATGCCGAGGGCGACCAGGCCGTAGAGGGTGCCGGTGGCCAAGCCGCCGACGAGGAACTGCGCGAAGTCAACCACTGGGGTCAGAGCGGCCACGTCTTGAAATAGCGGCGAATCCGCTGCCAGCGGCCGTAGAGTCCGCGCGGTTCGATCACCATGATCAGGATAATCGCCACCCCAAAGATGACCGGCAGCCACTCGCGGAACCCGCTGAGGAATCCCGGCAGCATGGTGAGCACCGCCGCCCCCAGCACGGCGCCGGGAACGCTGCCGAGGCCGCCGAGGACGATCATGCTGAAGTAGTAGATGGATTGGATGAGGTCGAAGGACTGCGGCTCCAGGTGGCGCAGCGCCTGCGCGAACAACGCTCCGGCGATGCCTGCGTAGAAGGCCGAGACCGCGAAGGCCAGCACTTTGTACCGGGTCAGGTTGACCCCCATGACCTCCGCGGCGATGTCGCTGTCCCGCAAGGCGACGAAGGCGCGGCCGACGTGCGAACGGGCGAGGTTCGCCGCCGCCCAGGTCAGCACCGCGGCGATCGTGACGGCGAGGTAGTAGAGGCGCTGGTCCCCGGTGAGCGCCGCCGGGCCGACGCTCACGCGTGGCACTTCCAGCCCCATCCGGCCGCCCGACAGCCCCTCCCAGTTGGTCAGTACCTGGTGGACGGCGATGCCGAAACCGAGGGTGGCGATGGTGAGATAGGGGCCGGTCAGGCGCAGGGCCGGCACACCGATCAGCACGCCGAAGCCCGCGGCGATCAGCCCGGCTGCGGGCCAGGCCAGCCACCAGGGCACGCCGACCCGCGCCGCCAGGAGCGTGGCCGCATAGGCGCCGATGCCGACGAACCCGGCGTGCCCGAGGGAGATCTGGCCGGTCAGACCCGTCAACACGTTGAGGCCCACCGCGACGATGGCGTTGACCGCCACCAGGATGGCCGGAAAGAGCAGGTAGCGCGGGGAGTAGAAGGGGAAGAACGCCAGGGCGGCCAGCAGCGCTGCGGTGGCCAGCCAGGCCGCCGCGCCGCGCACCAGGAAGAGATCCTCCTCGTACCGCTGCCGGAGCTCCATCCCGCACGAGGGCGGTTCGGGGATCGTGATGCGTTTCCCTCGTGTGTTATAGTTTTCTCGAATGGGCCTCTGCGGCCTCACGGCCCAGAGGTCTCGTTATCTCAGCGGGAGACCAATGGCAAAGGGATCTGCGGTGAGCAGCAGGCAGCTGAAGATTCTCGTCGGCGGCGTGCAGCTGCGGGACGGCGTCGGCACCGTCGTCGATCTGGTCGGGCGTATCTTGACGCGCGCCGGGCTCCACGTGCTGGCCAACGAACGCAACTACGCGTCGACGATCTACGGCGCGCACCAGTTCGATCCGCTCGTCGTCGCCGCCGAGCCCCCCGTCTCTCACGGCGACAACGTCAGCGACGTCCTGGTCGCGCTGGAGTACGACGCCAACCCCGACGTGCCGGCGCAGCCCAACCGCGACACGATCATCCGGCACGGACAGTATCTCGCCGACGGCGGCGTCCTACTCTACGACTCCTCCACCGGCACGGTCTCCACGGACGACTTCGAAGGGCGCGGCGTGAAAGTCTTCCCGCTCCCCGCGCGCCAAATCGCGCTGCGGGAGCTGAAGAAAGAGATCGTCAAGAACATGGTCGTCAGCGGCGCCCTCTTCCGCCTCCTCGAGTTCGACATGGACCTGGCCTACCTGACCGCCTATCTCGAGGAGCGGTTCCTGCGCAAGGGCCGCGAACTGGTCGATCTCAACCTCACCGCCGCGCGCCGGGGCCGCGAGGCGATCGAGGAGGTCTTGAAGGAACGCGGCTGGGAGGGCGTCGGCGTCAGGCTCGAGCCGAATCCTCCCAAGGAGAAGATGCTCTGGATGATGGGGACCGAGGCGCTCGGCATGGGCGCCATCCAGGCGGGCTGCCGGTTCTACGCGGGATACCCGATCACCCCGGCTTCGCCCCTGCTGGAGTTCATGGACCGGTACCTGCCGCAGTATGGGGGCCGCTCGCTGCAGGGACAGAACGAACGAGAATCGATCCGGGCCGCCCTCGGCGCCTCCATGGCCGGCGCGCGCGTCATGGTGGCCTCCTCCGGTCCAGGCATTTCGCTAAAAGTGGAGGAGTTCGGGCTGGCCGGCACAGCGGAGATCCCCATTGTCGTAGTGGACAGCATGCGCGCCGGACCGTCCACCGGCATGCCCACCAAGACCGAGCAGGCCGATCTGCGCATGATCCTGAGCGCGGGCCACGGCGATTTCCCCCGCATCGTTCTGGCGCCCTCCACGCTGGAGGAGTGCTACACGATGGCGTTGGAGGCGTTTCATCTCGCGGACAAGTACCAGTGCCCGATCTTCTTCCTCACCGACCTGACGCTGGCCGAGGTGCGCAAGACTGTCCCCGAGCGTTTCTTCACCGAACGCACGGTCACCGTGCAGCGCGAGGGTATCCTCAGCGAAGAGGAGCTGCGGCGCGACGGGTTCAAGCGCTACAGGATCACCGACTCGGGGATCTCCTCCCGCAGCCTCCCCGGCACGCCCGGCGGCATTTTCAAAGTCAGCGGGACCGAGCACGACGAGTTCGGCTTCGTCACGACCGAACCGCCGCGGCGCAAGGCGATGATGGAAAAGCGCATGCGCAAGCTCGAGACCTACTTGCGCGAAGACGCCCAGGGTCCGCAGGTGTACGGCGATCCTACCGGGATGCCGGTTCTGGTGGGCTGGGGATCCACGAAACCGGTGCTGCTGAGCGCGCGGACCGCGCTCGCCGCGGAGGGGATCGAGGCGGCCGTCGTCCACATCACGCACCTCTGGCCCTTCCCCATCGACCTGATCAAACCCGTGCTGGAACGCGCCTCCGCACTGATCGTCTGCGAGCAGAACTTCACCGGGCAGCTGGCCGACCTGCTCCAGGAGCAGTGCCTGTTGCCCACGCGCCGTATCCTCAAGTACAACGGGAGGGTCTTCTACGTCTCGGACATCATCCACGGCGTGCGCGAGATCCTGCTCAACGACGCGACCGCATTCCGCGTCGGCGAGCCCGAGCACGCGGCAGCCGTAGAGGCCCACGAAGGCGACTAAAAGAGGCTCACGAAGGAGACGAATGGCATGAGCACGCAGCCGGCCCAGCCGGCTCAACCCACCGCCAAGATCGCGGCCAGCAAGATCTGGGAAGAGAACGCCGTTCCCCGCCACCGCATCCAGTGGTGCCCGGGCTGCGGGGACTTCGGCGTCCTCAACGCCCTGAAGATGGCCCTGACCAAGCTGGAGTTGTTGCCGCACGAGGTCTTCCTCATCGGCGGAATCGGGTGCTCCGGGCAGATCCGCAACTACCTCAACGGCTACGGCTTCCACGGCACCCACGGCGGTCCGATGGCCTACGCGGTGGGCGTGAAGATGGCCAACCCCAGCCAGCGCGTCATCGCCCTCGCCGGCGACGGCGACACCTTCGCCATCGGCGTAGAGAACTTCGTGCACGCCTGCCGACGCGATCCGCAGGTGACGCTCATCGTCATGGACAACGGCGTCTATGGCCTCACCACCGGGCAGCGCTCTCCCACGGCGGGGCTGGGTCAAGACATCAAGGAGTGGTCGGAGGAGTTTCCTCCGCCCTTCAGCTCGCTGCGGCTGGCCCTTGCCTCGGGGGCCACCTTCGTGGCGCAGTCCTTCTCCGGCGACCCCCGCCACGCCGCCGACGTGTACGTCGCGGCGATGGAGCACCCGGGCTTCGCCTTCGTCAACGACTTCTCGCCCTGCGTCACCTACAATAAGTTCAATACCTACGAGTGGTTCAAGGGCCACGTCGAGCACGTCCCCGAGAGCCATGACCCCGCCGACCCGCGGGCCGCGTGGGAGTTGCTGGCGGATTTCGAGCGCCGGGACCGCCAGCCGCTTGGGGTGATCTACCGCGGTCCGCGCAAGCGGAAGACCTTCAAACCAGTGCCGATCCACACCGAGGAGCTGGCGAAAGTCGATCTGGAGCCAATGCTGAAGGCTTTTCGCTAGCCCCTAGGCGGAAGCCAGCGCGTAGCCGATCACTGGGACAGGCCGTCCTTGGACGGGATCGGCGGCAAAAGCCTCACTCTCTTACCCTTTCGGCTGGTGGCGGAGAGTTTCAGGCGGGCGCTCCAGATCGGGCGGCAGTACCGGGAATCGCCACTCGAGGGGGAAGGCCTGCGGGGGCCAGCAGGCCCGGTCGTCGCACGCCTGCAGCTGAATCGTCCCGCGAATCAGAAGTGGTGCTCCGGACTCCAGCAGCGGTGCCAGGTCCTGGCGTGACGGGAGCGCCGCGTCAATGGAGACACGCACCGGGCGGCTATAGACGGGAAGCGCCTCCCCAAGCAGGGGGAGCGTCAGCGTCTCGGCGGGCGCGTACTGCACCATCCCAACCTTGACGTAGGGATTCTCCTCGAGGGTGACCCGCAGTCCTTGATAATCGGTCGACCCAGGGGCATAGACGTGCACGCCGGGTTTGGGGTGGACGTCCACGAAGAGCGTGAAGACGTTGCCGGGGTATAGCCGCTCCTCCGTGCCGGCCGTGTGCACTTCTAGATACTCCAGGCGGCGAATCCCTTGCGACTCCGCCGGCGGGGCGGCTTTCCCCATGCGGACCATCAACGTGGCTACCGGCATCCGGTTGATGTAGTGGCCCTCGAAGAACTTCTGCCGCACCACCCCTTCTACGTCCACCAGAAACGTCCCCGGATGGGGGATCCCGTAATCCCGGCTGGTCGGGTCGATGGTGTCATTGAAGAGCCCGAAGCGGCGGATGATCGCCGAGTCGGGGTCGGCCAGCATGGGGAAGGTGATGCGCCGCCGATCCGCAAAGTCGCGCAGGATCTCAACCGAATCGTAGCTGATCGAGCAGAGGCCCAAGCCCTCAGCAGCCAGCCGCTGTCGGTTGCGCTCCAGCTCGACGAGCTGGCCCTTGCAGTAGGGTCACCAGTCCGCGCTGCGGATGAAGACCAACAGGGCGCCGCCGGGCCCGCGGATCGTCGCGAAGGTCTGCCCGCGGCCGGACTGGTCGGGGGCCTGAAACGGCGGAATCGGTTCCCCCACGCGCGGTCCACGCTCGGTCTCAGGCATAGGGAGTCTTGGCCACCTCCAGGGCCAGCGCGCGTGCCAGCGGCCCCACCGTGGAGTCGTCGAAGGTAAAGCGCGCTCCTGCCGCCTCGAAGAGGGCAGGCAGCGGCTGAGTTCCACCCAGCGCGAGGGCCTCTCGGTAGCGAGTCACGGCGTCGGCATAGTCGGTGCGGGAACGCAGCCAGACCTGGAGAGCGCCGAGTTCAGCGAGACCGTATTCAATGTAGTAGAAGGGGTGCAGGAAGATGTGCAGCTGGCGGTGCCACATGTAGGCCAGTTCTTCATCGTAGCCGGAGTAGTCCACGCCCCGGTGGAAGCGCGTGTAGGTCTCCACCCAGGCAGCGCGGCGTTCCTCGCGCGTGTGGCCCGGGTGCGCATAGAGCCAATGCTGGAAGGCGTCTACGGTGGCGATCCAGGGGAAGAGGCGGATGATTCCTTCCAGCCGCTCCCGGTAGGCGCGGCGGTAGTCGGTCGGGTTCGGATAGAACGCCCCCAGGTGCGGTGCGCTGAGCAATTCCATCCCCATGGACGCGACCTCCGCAAACTCCATCGGGGGGTGGCGGTATTCCGCCAGCGGTTCCTCCCGGGCGGCGATCGCATTGAAAGCGTGCCCGCCTTCGTGCAGGAGGGTGCGGATGTCCTTGTCCAGTCCGACCGCGTTCATGAAAATGAAGGGCCAGCGCCGCTCCGTCAGATCCGCCTGATAGCCGCCGGGGGCTTTGCCCTTGCGGCTCTCCAGGTCCAGTAGCCCCTGTTCGCGCATGAAGGCGAATTGCTCGCCCAACTCCGGGTCGACGCGGCGGAAGATCGCCTCGGAATGATCCAGCAGCTCGGCGGTCTGCTCGAAGGGACGCAGGGGCGGGCGGTTGTGAGGATCGACGTCGAGGTCCCAGGGGCGCAGCGGGTCGACGCCAAGGACCGTAGCGCGCTCCTGGGTGAGCCGTTCGGCCAGGGGAACGAAGTGGGCTTCCACCGCGTCATGGAAGCGCCAGCAGTCCTCGGGGCCGTAGTCGAAGCGTTCGTAGGCGCGAAAGACGTAGTCGCGATAGGACCAGAGCCCCGCGTTGGCGGCGATCTGTAGACGCACGGCGCTCAGGTGGTCGAAGAGCTCCTCCAGCGTCTCCTTGTCCTGCAGGCGGCGGCGGGCCACCAGCTCCCAGGTCTCCTGGCGCACGGCCCGCTCGGGCTCCTCCAGGAACTTGGCCATCTGCGGGAGCGTGCGCTCCTCGCCTTTGTAATGCACCGTCATCGCGCCGGCGACTTTCTGGAATTCGGTCTCCAGTTCGGTTTCTTTCACCTGCAGCGGGATGTTCTCGTCACGAAAGAGCGCGACCCGATTCTCCACACGGCGGTCGAGGAGCCGGTACCGCGCCGGCAGGGCCGCCCGGTGCACACTTGCCAGGTATGCTTCGTCCAGCCGGTGGAACAGGGTCTTCACCTTGGGTTCGATCTCCTGGACGAAGCTGAGGTAGGCCCGTTCCCGCTCCGGGTCATCGGTCTGCGAGGTCATCGCGATGTAGCGTCTATTGCGCTCCTCCCAGATGGCTGAGGCCGCCTCGCTGCGGTCCTCCAGCCAGCGCTCTAACGCCTCCGGCGAGTCGACCCGGCGGTCGGCGAGCTGCGTGCCGATGGCCTCGATCTCCTCCCATCGGCCCATGTCCGCCTCCGCGGGAAGAAATCTGCGCGGAAACGCCTTGCGTGGGTCTGTGGTCGTCTTCATGCCGCCTCCCTGTGATGAACTCTCGCGCCTCTAGAGAGGGTAGCGTCCAGCCTCGATGACACGATCGGCGATGGCGCGCCACTCCGCGACCACGTTCAGCGGCGTGTAGCGAAGGAATCGGCGCAGGCCGGAGAGGGCCGTGCGCAGGTTCTCTCCCTCCGCGGAGGCCGCCAGGACCTGTCGCGCCAGTCCGTCGATCCGCGGCAGCGCCTCGTGCAGGTAGGCGCGGGCCAGGCGGACCTGGAGCGCCTCCTCCCCAGACTCGCCGGAGGGAGCCGCCGCAGCCCGAAGGACCGCGCTCTCCATCGCAAAGATCTCGCTCACCATATCGGCCAGCCAGGCGAGGATTTCCTGCTGCTCCTCGACGGCCGTTCCATGCCGCTGCAGCGCGGCGCCGGCGGTGAAGAGCGCCGCCTTCTTGGCTCCCTCCACCTGAATCCGCTCCGGGCGCAGGCTGCCGGTGACCTGCCCATCTCCGGGGAGGGGTGGACTGAGCAGGTCGTCCGCCACCGCTCGCGCCGCCGTGATCAGCCCCAGCTGCCCGCGCTGCGCACGGCGCAGGAGCATGCTCGTAATGAGCAGACGGTTAATCTCGTTGGTGCCCTCGAAGAGGCGATTGATGCGGGCGTCCCGGTAGGCGCGCGCCGCCGGATAGTCTTCGATGAAGCCGTACCCGCCGTAGATCTGCACCATCTCGTCCACGACGAAGTCGAGCGCCTCGGAGACGAAGACTTTGTTGATGGAGCATTCGACCGCGTACTCTTCCAGAGCCGCCATCACCGCGCGGGCGTCGGCGTGCATCCCGCCGAGGGCGCCGTCGACGAGCCCGCCGGTGCGGTAGACCATCGATTCGCTGACGTACAGCCGCACCGTC
This sequence comes from bacterium, assembly GCA_036004665.1. Classification (GTDB taxonomy): domain Bacteria; phylum Sysuimicrobiota; class Sysuimicrobiia; order Sysuimicrobiales; family Humicultoraceae; genus JACQGZ01. The sequence continues at coordinate 16,100 of DASYRG010000015.1, forward strand.
ATCTGCGCGAGCTTCTGCTTGATCAGACCGAAATCGGCCAGCGGTCTGCCGAACTGGCGACGCTCCTTCGCATAGCCGAGGGCGTCGCGGAAGGCTACCTTGGCGGCGCCGAGGGCCCCGGCTGCCAGTTTGAAGCGGCCGACGTTGAGGATGTTGAAGGCGACCTTGTGCCCCTGGCCGACCTCGCCAAGCACGTTCTCCGCGGGCACGCGCGCCTGTTCGAAGAAGAGCGATGCCGTGGAGGAACCCTTGATCCCCATCTTGTGCTCTTCATCTCCTACGGTGAGTCCCGGCGTCGAACGGTCAACAATGAAGGCGGTGTGGTGCTCCCCATCTACCTTGGCGTAGGTGATGAAGAGATCGGCGAAGGCGGCGTTGGAGATAAACTGCTTCGTGCCGGTCAGCAGATACGCGGCACCGTCGGCGCTGCGCGTCGCAGAGGTGCGGATGGCCATCGCGTCTGAGCCCGCGGTCGGCTCGGTGAGGGCGTAGGCGCCGATCAGCTCCCCGGCGGCGAGGCGGGGCAGGTAGCGGCGTTTCTGCTCGTCGGTGCCGAAAAAGACGATCGGCAGCGTACCGATGCCGATGTGCGCCCCCACTGAGACGGCGAACGAGGCCGCTGGGCCGAGATATTCAGTGATGACGAGTGAGGTGATCTTATCCAGCCCCAGGCCGCCGTAGGCCTCGGGGATCTCCGCGCCCAGGACTCCCAGCTCACCCAGCCGCCGGATCAGCCGCCGGGTCAGCGTCCAGTCCTTTCCTTCTAATACCTGGGTGTGCGGCAGGACCTCTCGCTCCAGGAACTCCTGGATCGTCCGCGCGGCCAGCCGCTGCTCTTCGTTCAGTCGCTCCGGGATGAAGACCTCATCGGGAGCGGCCTCCTCGAGAAGAAATCCACCACCGCGCCGGACCGCCGTGGTCTCCTGCGCACTCATGACCTCTTCCTCCGCTCAGGCCCGCTCGAAGACCCCGGCCGCGCCCATTCCGCCGCCGACGCACATCGTCACCAGCCCGTAGCGCGCTCCCCGGCGGGCCATCTCATAGAGCAGGGTGGCGGTCATCCGCGCGCCCGTCGCGCCCAGGGGATGGCCGATGGCGATGGCGCCCCCGTTGACGTTGAGGCGGGCCTCGTCCAGCTCGAGGGCCCGGACCACGGCGAGGGCCTGGGCGGCAAAGGCTTCGTTCAACTCGATCAGGTCCACGTCCTCGAGGCGCACCCCCGCCAGCCGCAGCGCCTTGGGAATGGCATCGACCGGGCCGATGCCCATCAGCTCCGGTGGCACTCCGGCGGTGGCGAACGAGCGGAAGATCCCCAGGGGCCTGACGCCGAGGCGCGCGGCCATCTCATCCGCCATCACGACCACGGCCGCGGCGCCGTCGCTGGTCTGACTGGCGTTGCCGGCGGTGACGACTCCGTCGCGGGCAAACACGGGAGGCAGCGCGGCCAGACGTTCCAGCGACGTATCCCGGCGCACCCCCTCGTCCACGCTGAAGGCGACCTCTGTCGGCTGCGGGCGGCCGTTGCCATCCTCCCACCGGGTCACCGTCAGAGGCAGGATTTCGTCGGTGAAGCGCCCCGCTGCGATGGCCGCCGCCGCGCGCTGATGGCTGCGCAGGCCGAAGGCGTCCTGGTCCTCGCGGCTGACGTGGAAGCGGCGCGCCACGTTCTCAGCGGTGAGTCCCATCGACAGGAAGACCTCCGGCCACTCCTCTGTGAAGTGGGGGTTGGGCGCGTACTTGTTGCCGGTCATGGGGATGAGCGTCATCGACTCGACGCCGCCGGCGACCGCCACGTCCACCTGCCCCAGCATGACCTCGTGGGCGGCGGTGGCGACGGCCTGGAGTCCCGAGGAACAAAACCGGTTGACGGTCTGGGCGGAGGCGCTCACCGGCAGCCCGGCGCGGAGAGCGGCCACGCGGGCGACATTGAGCCCCTGTTCGGCTTCCGGGATGGCGCAGCCGAGGACCACGTCCTCGACCTGGTCGCCGGACAGACCCGGGACGCGCCGCACCGCTTCTCGAATGACCGTGGCGGCGAGCTCATCAGGCCGGGTGTCTTTGAGTGCCCCCCGCGGCGACTTGCCGATGGGCGTCCGTACCGCTGAAACGATCACCGCATCGCGCATCCGATGCCCACCTCACGCCGTAGCCTACCTTCCCAGGATTCCGCCTACAGCATACCCGATCAGACCTGCCGCTAAGGTCAGGAGCAGCGACCGGAAGGGGACGGACAGCAGCGAGGCGACGAAGGCCGCCAGGATCGGCGTCGATGCCCTCAGAGTCCCGTCGGCGCTGACCAGGGGCAGCACGGCCAGACCGGCAAAGAGCGGCGCGGGAATCCTCTCCAGAATGCCTCGCAGCCACCCGGGTGGAGGGGGCATCAGGACCAGGGCGGCGGCGCGGCTGCCGTAGGTCATCGCGCCGAGAGCGAGGATCAGGAGGAGGCTCATTCCGGCCCGCCTCGATGGGGGGGAAGCGCCACCAGCAGCGCCGCGATCGCAGGCGCCACCCCTCGCCACGGCGGCCACAGGAGGGCCAGGGCGAGGGCGATGGCCGCTGCGGCGCCGGCCCGCACCAGGAGATGCCCCCGGTTGGCGGAGATCGCCGCCAGCCCCACAAACAGGACCGGAAACACCGCTTCCGATATCCCCCGCAGTTCAGTCAGCGCGGCCCCGAGGGTGCCGATCCACGTCCCCAGTGTCCAGGAGACGTAGGCGAGGACGCCGGTGACCAGAAGGATCAGACTGGCATCGGCTCGGGTGGCCAGAGCCAGCCCCGCCGATTCGTCGATCATGAACCAGGCCAGCGCCGCCCGCCGGAGGGGAGAGCCGGGCAGGCGCGGTCGCAGCGCCGCGCCGAGGAGAAGGTGCCGCAGGTTCAGCGTGACGGCGGTAATCAGGATGGCGGAGAGGGGCGCAGCGGTGACCAGGAGGCTGGCCAGAGCAAACTGCAGCGATCCCGAGAAGATGATCAGCGACGCCAGCACGGCGGGACCGGCCCCGACCAGCGGCACGGCGGTGGCCCCGTAGATGGTCCCGAAGACGGCGATGGCCAGCGCGACGGGCAGCGCCGCGACGAGGCTTTGACGCACCTCAGTTGCGCAGAGGTTTCCCGGTCTGCAGCGTGTGCCGCATCCGCTCTAGCGTCTGCCGTTGCCCCAGCAGGCTGAGGAACGCTTCGCGCTCCAGGTCCAGGAGGTACTCCTCCGAGACCCAGGACCCTTCCGGCACCTCACCGCCGGCCATGACGTGGGCAAGCTTGCGGCCCACGACCTCGTCATAGGCGGTGATGTGTCCACCCGTCTTGAGGATGTAGAGGAGCGACTCCAGCGCCGCGCGCCCGCGCCCGCCGCTCACGCGGATGGGGTCGGGCAGCCGCGGGCGGTGGCCCAGGCGCACCAGTGAGAGCGCGGCGATCTTGGCCTCGGCGATCGCGCGGTCGGTGTTCAAGGAAATTCCGTCGGAGTCGAGCAGGTACCCCATCCGCAGCGCCTCGTGCGCGGAGCGGGAGACCTTCGCCAGGGCGACCGTCTCGAAGGTCCAGCGGAGCAGGGGGACCTGATCGGCGGTGACCTCCGCGGGCACGCGCGCCTGCGCGCGACGGACCATCTCGGTTGTGCCGGTCCCCGCCGGGATGAGGCCGACCCCTGTCTCGACGAGCCCCATGTAGGTCTCCGCCGCGGCCTGCACCCGGGTGCAGGCCAGACAGATCTCCGCTCCCCCCCCGAGGGTGCGGCCCGCCGGCGCGCCCACGACCGGCCGGCGCGCGTAGCGGATGCGCTGGGCGAGGGCCTGAAACTGCCGGATCGCCATGTCGAGCTCTTCCCAGTTGGCCTCCTGCGCCTCCAGCAGGAGCCACATCAGGTTGGCGCCCGCGGAGAAATCCCGCGCCTGGTTGCCGATCACCAGGGCGTCGAAGTCTGTCTCCAGGCGGTCGAGAGCCTGGCGCAGCATCAGCCCCGTCCCTTCGCCGATGGTGTTGAGCTTGGAGTGGAACTCCACGCCGGCCACACCGTCGCCGAGGTCCACCAGGGAGGCATCGGGATTCCGCGCCACCACGGCGCCCCCCGCTTTGAGATCGGCGAGGATGATGAGGCCGGGGATCGGCGCGAGGTCGCGATAGCCGGACTGCGCGACGTCGAAGTATTGCGTCCTCCCGCCCTGCCGCCGGTAGAAAGCGCCCTCCCCCTCGGCCAGGAGCTGCGCCACGATGGGCGGCACATCCTGACCTTCTGCTGTCAAGCGCCGCACCGCCGCGGCGACGCCGAGGGCGTCCCAGGTCTCGAAGGGTCCGGCGCTCCAGCCGAACCCCCAGCGCATGGCGCGGTCGACGTTGACGACGTCGTCGCTGATCTCGGGAATCCGGCGGGCGCTGTAGAGGAGGACGTCGCGAAGCAGCTTCCAAGTGAACCGGCCTCCGTGATCAGATGCCGCAGTGGCGGCCCGGAGCCGTTCGGCCGGGTCATCGATCGCCCGGACGGTCTCTGCCCAGGTGAACGAGGGCCGCTGCCGCGGCCGGTAGGTCATCGTGGAGAGGTCCAGGGCTTCGAGGTCGCCGTCTCGCCGGCGGTAGAACCCGCCGCCACTCTTTTCACCCAGCCATCCGCGGGCCACCATCTCGCGCAGCGGGGCGGGGGCGCGGAAGACCTCTCGCGCTTCGTCCGCGGCCAGATGGTCGTAGGCGTGCTCCGCCACGGATAGGCCGACGTCGAGCCCGACCAGGTCGGCGGTGCGGAAGGTGGCCGACCGTGGCCGCCCCAGCAGCGGGCCGGTGAGCTCGTCGACCTCCTCGACGGTGAGCCCCATCTCCAACATCAGGCCGACCGCCCGCATGAAGCCGTAGGTGCCGATGCGGTTGGCGATGAAGTTGGGCGTGTCTTTGGCCGTGACGATGCCCTTGCCCAGGAGCCGGTCGCCCCACGTCGCCACCTCCGCGGCCACATCTGGGTCGGTGTCGGGCGTGGGAATGATCTCCAGGAGTTTCAGATAGCGAGGCGGGTTGAAGAAGTGCGCGCCCAGGAAGTGCCGGCGGAACTCCGCCGGCATCTGCGCAGAGATCGTCCCCACCGGGAGACCCGAGGTGTTGGTCGTGACGATCGTCCCCGACCGCCAGTGCGGAAGCAGCCCCGCCAGCAGCGCCTGCTTGGCCGGCAGGTCCTCAATGATCGCTTCGATGATCCAATCGGCCTCGGCGGCGCGCGCCAGGTCGCTTTCGATGGACCCGGCCTCGATGAGCCGGTCGAAGTCCGGCAGGAAGAGCGGAGCTGGGTCGATCTTCCGCAGCGCCTGGCGGGCCCGGGAGGCGAGGTCGCCGAGGTCGAGCATGAGGGTGGGGATGCCGGCGTTGGCCAGGTGCGCGGCGATGGCCTGCCCCATCGTGCCCGCCCCAAGGACGGCGGCGCGCCTGAGCGCCGTGCGGCGCACCGCCGGTGCGATCGTCTGCATGCGCCTTCAGTCTACTGCGCCGCGGCGGACGCCCGCCATGCCGTGCGTGCTGGCCCGGCACGGGCGCGAGATCCTCAGTCAGGGTCGAGCCGGGCGAGAATCCCTTCCATGAGGCCGATGCCGCGCTCCAGCGTGGCCGGGTCGAAGGCGAAGCGCGCGCCGGCCTCGCCGTAGAGCTCGGGGAAGGAGGCGGTGCCGCCGCGGGCGAGGGCCCGGCGGTAGGCGGCCACGGCCGCATCCTGATCGCGCAGTGCGTGGCCCCAGACCTGGACCGCGCCCAGCTGCGCCAGCCCATACTCCACGTAGTAGAAGGGCACCGTGTGGATGTGGTGCTTGTGCTGCCACCCCGCGGCCATGTGCGCCTCGAGCCCGCTCCACTCGACCCCGGGCATGAACCGCTCCCACAGCGCCGTCCAGGCGGCGTCGCAGCGGCTCGGGTCGCCGGCGTCCTCAGGATGCTCGTAGACCCAGTGCTGAAAGCCGTCCACGACGGCCATGTAGGGCCAGAACAGGATGATCTGTTCCAGGTGCTCGATGTGCGCGCGTGCGGCGTCGCCCTCGCTGTAGAAGCCTCCTTCGGAAGCGGCGAGATAGGGTGAGGCCAACAGCTCCATGCTCATCGACGCGACCTCGCCGAACTCGGCTCCGACCACTCGCTGTTGCAGATAGGGGAGCGCGTTGCGCTCGAAGACGTGGAAGGCGTGGCCGGCCTCGTGCAGCAGCGTCTGGACGTCGCCGTGCAGTCCCACGGCGTTCATGAAGATGAACGGTCGCTTCGACGCGGCAAAGCTGGTGCAGTAGCCCCCGGGTCCCTTGCCCTTCCGGTTGGTCAGGTCGAGGAGCGCCTCCTGGATCATGGTGTCGAAGTAGACGCCGAGGCGGTCATCGACGCGGTGGAAGATCGCCGCGGCGCGGCCCTGCAGTTCGGCCGCGTCGTGGAACGGGGTGAGGGGAGGCCGTCCCAGGGAGTCCGCCGGCAGATCCCAGGGGCGGAGCGTTTCCACCCCGAGGCGGCGGCGCCGCCGCTCGTAGACCCGCCGAGCGGCCGACACCACCACCTGCGCGATGGCCTCGCGGAAGCTCGCGCAGTCGCTGGGAGAATAGTCGAAGCGGTGCAGTTGCTGCCATTTGAACGCCCGGTAGTCGCCCGCGGTCGCGTTGGCGGCGATGCGTTGCCGCAGGGTGAGGAGCTGCCGCCACAGCTCTGCGATCGCGTCGTAGTCGGCCGCTTGCCGCTCGGCGGCCAGACGCCAGGCCCGTTCCCGCACCGACCGATCAGGGTCTTTGCCGAAGGGCCGCAGTTGAGGGAGCGTCAGTTCCCGCCCATCCCAGCGCACCGTCTGCGCGCCCAGGATCTTGTTGTGCCGGATGACGAGTTTCTGCTCTTCTGCCAGCAGCGCCAGGTTGGGCTCGCGAAAGATCGCGGCGTCGGCGGCCATCTTGCGCAGCGGCAGGGCGAAGCCGTGCGGGGCCCGCCCGCTGGCGAGCAGATGCGCCTTAAGACCCTGCTCCGCCGCCTGCGCCGCGGGGAAGATCTGCTCGAGGAAGAGGTGGTACTGCCGCTCCGCTTCCTCATCTGTGGTGTTCTGCGTTGTGGCCACGCGCAGGCGGGCCTGTGTTTCGCTGATGCGCTCGGAGAGCCAGGTCCAGTCCGTCAGGAATTCGGCAACGCTGCCGGCGGTCAGCGTCCGACCGGCCAGATCGCGATAGTAGGGCTCGATCTGCGCCCACGACCAGCCGGCGAAGCTGGTGGGGTCCGTTGTCACCGACGCAAACACGGGTGGGATCCTCCCGAGCGGCTCAGGGCGGCGTCAGTCGCAGGGTGCCTTCCTGCGCCGCGAGGATGGCGTCTCGTTCGTAGAGCATCGGATGATACTCCGCCGCGGCCCACATCGTAACGAAGTCGCGGTAGTGGCGGTGGAAGGGGATCCCGCTCTGTCCGGTGCCGTGGATGGCGCGGGCGCTGTTCCAATCCTTCGTGTCGATGAGCTGCCGGTACGAGGCGGCCGCCACCGTTCGGTAGGGCGTTTCCGGATCGAACGCCGCGACGTTTACGGTGAAGGCATCCCCTCCGATCTCGGGAGGCGTGGCGTTGAAGATCCACCCCAGCCCACGCTGGCTCCCCAGGGCGTGCTGCAGCGTCGGCGTGTGCAACCGGCCCCACCGCCAGGCGCCCCGATCTGGGCCCAGCGCGGCTTCCAGATCGACCACCGTCCGCGCCAACGCCTGCTCGATCACCCGGTCGCGCCCCTCTCCCCACCAGGGATCGGCGGGCCGGCCGGACATCTCCAACAGGAACAGCAGCGGCGCGTCACCCCGCCGCAGGTAGCGGCGGTAGAGATCCCGATCGAGGGCGTCTTTGAACACAAGGTGGGAGAGGTTCACCACGAGCGCTTCGTAGAGGGCCGCGGGGCGGGAGTCGGGCCTCACCATGCCGTCCCACTCTGTGATCTCTTTGAAGAGGGCGGCCAGCGCGGGATCGGCGACGCGGACGCCCTGCCAGGCCTCGATGAAGCGGCGCGCGGGGAGTGAGAGGACGTCCCTTTGGATCGACCCCATGTCGTCGTGGCTGAGGCGGGGTCTCTCAGCCAGCAGCGCGCTGATGCGCGCGGCGCGGAACCCCACGTCGAAGTCATGGCCCAGCTCTTGGGGAAAGCCGGGCGGGGTGACGCGGTTGTTGGCCGTGACGATAACGCCTCCGGCGGGATTAAACGTGGTGGGCAGCTGCTCGTGTGGAATGTACCCTTGCCATTCGAAGGCGCCGGTCCAACCGGGGACGGGCAGGCGGCCGTCAGTCCCCGCCGGACGGATCGGGATCCGCCCGGGGGCCACGTAGCCGATGTTTCCCTCTCGATCGGCGAAGACGAAGTTCTGGGCGGGGACCGACCACTCACGCAGGGCCTCATAGAAGTCAGTCCAGTTGGCGGCCCGGTTGATCCCCAGGGCTGCCTGCAGAATGCGGTCGGGATCATACGCCGTCCAACGCAGCGCCATGAAGGAGCCAAGGTTGCGCACGGCCGCATTGAGGATCGGCCCGTGCCGGGTCACGCGCACCACGACGATCTCGGCCTCGGCCTGCCCCTTCACGCGGATCTCCTCGCGGAAGACCTTCGCCCGCTCCCACTGGCCCTGATAGAGGTAGAGGGTCGGATCTCGAGGGTGGAAGCGCTCCACGTAGAGATCCTGGACGTCGGGGTTGACGTTCGTGGCGCCCCAGGCGATGTGGCGGTTGTGGCCGATGAGGACGCTGGGCACCCCGGCGAAGGAGGCCCCGGTGACGTCGTACCCGCCGCCGACCAGGTGGTTCTCGTACCAGACCGACGGCATCTGGATGTCGAGGTGGATGTCGTTGGCCAGCAGCGCCCCCGAGGTCGACCGCGACGGGGCCACCACCCAGTTGTTGCTCCCGGCGCCCAGCGTTCCCGCGAGAAGCGCCGCGAAGGGCAGTCCCGCGGGCGGAGTCAACCCGGGTAGACCGCCCCCTGCCGTAATCGTCGGGGTGCCGGGCGCCTGATTGGGAAGGAGCAGTTGGATTCCCTCCTCCCCGAAGCGGATGGCCAGCCCGGCGCGCAGCAGTTCACTCCGCCAGGTGCCGCCGAGCACCCAGGCCATCAGCTTGGCGAAACTGAGGCTATCCACCGGCGTCCAGGGTTCGGGCTGGAAGCGCAGCAGGAGGAATTCCAGCGGCAGGCGCGCCCGATGGGTTTCGATGAAGGCGTTGACCCCCGCGCTGTACGCCTGCGCCGCCTCGATGGCGGCGGCGGTGGGGGGGTTGGCCGCCCCTGCCGGGGCGATGGACGCCCAGCCCTCCTCCGCCGCGCGCCGCAGTCCGAGGACGCGCATCAGCCGATCGGTCTCCAGCGTCACGGGCCCGAAGATCTCGGAGAGGCGTCCCGCGGCGAGGCGGCGGGAGAGATCCATCTGCCAGAGCCGGTCCTGAGCGTGAACGTAGCCCTGGGCGAAGAAGAGGTCGGCCGCCGACTGCGCGTAGATGTGCGGGATGCCCCAGCGGTCGCGGATGACCTCGACGGACGCCCGCAGACCGGGGACGGTGATGGTGCCCGAGACCTGCGGGAAGGGACGCCGCACCAGGTAGGCGGCGCCGCCCCCCGCCACCAGCACGAGCGCGAGGGCGAGGGCGAGCAGCACGCGAGCCAGCGGGCGCACGCCGGTGGTTTCCCCTCTCCGGGGCCACTTCCTGCGGTCAGCAGCCGCATGCTACAGTGAGACGGTGGCGCAGCTGCCCGTCGCGGCGCGCGTTCCCGTGCGCGCCGCGCTTCTCTCCGTCGCCGTGAGCGTGGTGCTGCTGGCGCTGAAGTTCGGCGCCTACCTCTTCACCGGTTCGGCGGCGATCCTCTCCGACGCGGCGGAGTCGGTCCTCAACGTCCTCACCGCCAATCTGGCCCTGATCAGCCTGATGATCGCGGCGCGTCCGCCCGACGCCGGGCATCGTTATGGGCACGGCAAGGCGGAGTACGTGAGCAGCGCCAGCGAGGGCGCGTTAATCCTGATCACCGGTCTCATCGTGGTCGGCAACGCGGTGCGCCGCTTCGTGCGCCCCGTGCCGCTGGCATCCCTGCCCCTCGGTCTGGGGCTCGTCACCGTCGCCGCCGTCGCGAACTTCCTCGTGGCCAGGTTCCTCCTGCGCATCTCCCGCGAGCACGATGCCGTCGTGCTGGAGGCGGACGCGCGCCATCTCTTCGCCGACGTGGTGACCTCCGTGGGAGTGGTGGCCGGGCTGGGGCTGCAGCAGGCGACGGGGCGGCTCTGGCTGGACCCCCTGATCGCCGTGCTCGTGGGCGCCCACATCGCCAGGCTGGGGTGGGGAGTCTCCCGCGGCTCCGTTGGAGGCCTGATGGACGCCCCCCTGCCGCAGGACGAAGAAGCCAGAGTGCGCGCCATTCTGGCCGATCACGCCGACGACATTGTCAACTATCATGAACTGCGCACCCGCAAGGCGGGCTCGGACCGCTTCGTCGATCTGCACCTGGTGCTGCACCGCACCCTCTCCGTAGGGCAGGCGCATACGCTCTGCGACGACCTGGAGGAACACATCCGGCAGGTGTTGCCCCGCACCGACATCACGATCCACGTCGAGCCCTGCGGTCGGGCCTGCGTCCGCTGCGCCGCCCTGGCCGCCTCGCGGTCTTGACGGCGCTGCCGGGGGGAAGATAGCCTTAGGGTCAGGCGAATTTAGCCTCGACTAAATCTCCGCCTCGAGGGTCCACGATGAGCATCTTCCGCCGGCTCCGCCGGCCCCAGCCCGATCGCACGCCCCCTTCGCCCGCCCCGACGGACGGGCGCTTCTCCCGGCGTGCCTTCCTGGCCAGAAGCGCCGGCCTGGCCACGGGGGCGTCTCTGCTGCCGCTGGCCTCGGCGCTGGCGCCCGCCGCCGCCTCGACGGGTCACCGTCACGACGCGACGGCCGCCCAGGCCGCACCCGGCCAGGGACCCGTCGCCGCGCCGGGGATGACGCACGGCGGCAACCTGGCGGTGGGAGAGGTCGATACCGGGCGGATGGGGTACGACCCGACCTGGTACATCACGAATTTTGATCGCGGGCGGGCCCGGGTACGTCCGGACGGCCGTACGCTGCGAGAGTTTCAGGTGGTGGCCTTCGACAAGACGATCGAGATCGCGCCCAGGCTCTTCTTCCCCGCCTGGACCTTCAACGGCACCGTCCCCGGCCCGACCCTGCGCGCCCGCGAGGGAGATCTCGTGCGGGTCAAGTTCATCAACGTGGGCACCCACCCTCACACCATGCACTTCCACGGCATCCATCGCGCGGAGATGGACGGCGTGCCCGGCGTGGGCCCGGGCGAGATCGCCGTCGGGGCCAGCACCGTCTATGAGTTCGGCGCCGAGCCGTTCGGCCTCCACCTGTACCATTGCCACGCCCTGCCGTTGAAGCGGCACATTCACAAAGGACTCTATGGGGTGTTCATCATCGATCCGAAGCAGGGCCGACCGCCCGCGCGCGAGCTGGTGATGATGATGAACGCTTTCGACACCAACTTCGACGGGGAGAACGAGGTCTACGCTGTCAACACGGTCGCCTTCCACTACATGAAGCATCCGATCCGGGTGCGGCGGAAGGAACTGGTGCGCATCTATCTGGTGAACATCACCGAGTTCGACCCGGTCAACTCCCTGCATATCCACGCCAACTTCTTCCACGTCTACCGCACCGGGACGCGGTTGCGCACCGAGGAGTTCACCGACACGATCATGCTTGCGCAGGCAGAGCGGGCCGTGCTGGAGGTCCGGTTCCCCTTCCCCGGCCGCTACATGTTTCACGCCCACGTCAGCGAGTTCACCGAGCTGGGGTGGGCGGGATTCTTCGAGGTGAGCGACGATGGCGTCTGATCGCGCCGCCGCCCGCGCGGCCCCGCCGGCGTCTGCGGGCCGAGGCCGCACCTGGGCGTACGGCCTGTTCCCGGTGCTTCTGCTGGCGGTGTTCGTCGCGCTGTTTCTCCGGTTCGGCCCCCTCGGCGTCTTCCGGGCGGCGTTTCCGCCGGTGGAGGAATTGACGATCACGCGCGCCACCCTCTCACCGGGGATGATCGAGCTGGCCGTCACCAACGGCGGCCCTTCCCCGGTGACTGTGGCGCAGGTCCTGGTCGACGAAGCCTACTGGGACTTTCAAATCCGTCCCGACCGCACCATCCCGCGGTTGGGGCGGGCGACGATCGCGATTCCCTATCCCTGGGTGGAGGGCGAGACCCACGAGATCGTCGTCCTTTCGGAGAACGGCATCGCTTTCACGCACACCGTCGCGGTGGCCACGGAGAGCCCTCGGCCGGACCGCCAATCCCTGCTCACCTTCACCCTGCTGGGCGTCTACGTCGGGGTGGTCCCCGTCTTCCTGGGCATGCTCTGGTTCCCGTTCCTCCGCCGCATCGGCCGGCGCTGGCTGAACTTCTTCCTCAGCCTTACCGCCGGGCTCCTCGTCTTCTTGGGCATCGACGCGATTGCCGAAGCGCTGGAGAACGCGCACAGCGTCCCGGGCGCGTTTCAGGGGATCGGGCTGGTCGGCGTGGGGGCGCTCGTCAGCATTCTGGTGCTGATCGCGGTCGGGCGCGTGGCGCGCCGCGGCGGGGCGGCCTCCCCGCTGGTCGTCGCCTACCTGATCGCGGTGGGGATCGGGCTGCACAACCTGGGGGAGGGATTGGCGATCGGCGCCGCCTACTCGTTGGGGCAGATCGCCCTCGGCACGTTCCTGGTCCTCGGGTTCATGCTCCACAACACGACGGAGGGGCTGGGGATCGTCGCCCCCATTGCCCGTCAGGGCGCCTCGCTGGGGCAGCTGTCCGTGCTCGGACTGATCGCGGGCGCGCCGACCATCCCCGGGGCGTGGTTGGGCGGGTTCACCGTGTCCCCGGTGGCGGCCACCCTCTTCCTCGCGGTCGGCGCGGGCGCGATCTTCCAGGTCGTCTACGAGATCTTGAAGTTGATGGTGGCGGAGGCGGGTCAGGAGGTGGCGACGCTCATCAACGTGGCGGGCTTTGCGCTAGGGCTGCTGATCATGTACGTCACCGGTATCTTCGTGGCGGTGTAGCGGGCGTCCATGGCCACCTTCAGCCAGGCGATTCAGGATTACCTCAAGGTCATCTACAAGATCGGCCGGCGGGGGAGAGCGGTCACCACCACCGCCCTGGCCCAGCGCATGGGCGTGTCCGCGGCGTCGGCCACCAACATGGTGAAACGGCTGACGCGCCTGGGCCTGGTGCGCCACACCCCCTACCGCGCCGCGGTGCTCACCCCGGAGGGGGAGCGGGCGGCGCTCGAGATCATCCGCCACCACCGGCTGCTGGAGCTCTTTCTCCACGAACACCTGGGGCTGGGGCTCGACCAGGTGCACGATGAGGCAGAAGAGCTCGAGCACGTCCTCTCCGAGCCGGTTGAATCGCGCATCGCTGCGATGCTGGGACACCCCACCGCCGATCCGCACGGAGATCCGATCCCCTCGCACGGCGGCGCCGTCACGGAGATCGCGCACCCCCGCCTGGGCGATCTCGCCCCCGGAGCGGGCGGACAGGTCGTGCGCGTGAGCGACGAGAACCCGCGCCGCCTGCGCCGCCTGGCCACCCTGGGTCTGGTGCCGGGCGCGCGCGTGCGGGTGCTGCGCCGCGGCGCCGCCGGAACGCTGGCCGCAGTGGCCGGCGGACGGCCCCGCCGTGTCAGCGCCCAGCTGGCCCGGGCCGTCTTCGTGGCTCCGCGGGGCTAGCCGCGCGGCCAATCTGTCCCGGCGAAGGGATTTTGGGTACAACCCAGTCAAGGCGCCGGCCGGCCGATCAGGCTGAATTGACACGGCGGTCGGCCGGTGCCTATACTCCCCGGCAAGGTTCCACTGCCGGGGAACTTCGTCGCCACCTGAGACCGTTCTTGAAGCGAAGCCGATGAGACAGGCAGCGGAATCGGACGTCACGGGACGAGGAGGACACCCGGGAAGGGCAGAGGGGCAGCCGCGCGCCCGGGAGTAAGCATCTGACGGCCCAGTCGGCACCCGGCTGGGCCGTCGCCTATTCTCGAGCCGGAGCTGAGACGACGATGCAGACCGCCCATCACACAGCGACGACCGTCGGACGGTACCTTGAAACCGCCGCAGGCGACCCGCGTCTGCGCCGCACCACCCACCACTACATCTCCGACATGATCGACTACTTCGGGCCGGAGCGCGTCTTCGAGGGCGTCTACGGCATGGAGCCGCAGCTCGTCGACATCGTAGCCTACTTCAAGGCGTACTCGATGAGCATGGAGCGGCGCCTCCTCCTGCTGGTGGGGCCGCAGGGATCTGGGAAGTCGATGACCGTGGACCGGCTGAAGCGGCGCCTGGAGGAGTACTCCCGCACCGAGCCCGGACTGCTCATGGCAGTCGAAGGGTGTCCCTTCCATCAGCACCCCTTCGACCTCGTTCCCGCCGCCGACCTGGAACGCGCCGGATTCTACTGGCACGAGGAGGCAACGCCCTGCCCCATCTGCGAGCGGCTGATCGCGCGTGTGGGATGGGAGGCCGTGCCCCTGCGGCCGATCCGCATTTCCGCGCGCGACAAGGTCGGCGTGGCCAAACACACCCCCACCGACTTGCGCCGCGAAGACATCACCAACTTCGTCGGCAACATCAACTTCGCGCTCCTGCGCGAGCGCGGCTCCACCTACGACCCGGACGCCTACGACTTCGAAGGGAAGATCATCTGGGCGAACCGCGGGATCCTGGACTGGACCGAGGTCTTCAAGTCCCGCCGCCAGCTCCTCAGCCTGCTCCTGGAGTTGATCCAATCCAAACGCGTGGACCTGGCCAATTTTCCCTCGGTGCACGTGGACGAGGTCGTCATCGGCCACAGCAATTACCCCGAGTACAACGTCTTTCTGGCCGAGGACATCATGGAGCCGCTGCGCGGGCGGATCCACAAGATCGACTTCCCCTACAACGTGGATCTCGCCGGCGAGAAGCGCATCTACGCCACGGAGGTCGAGCGGGCCAACCGGGTGCGCAGCGAGAGCAAGCACGTGCCCGACGACGCCCTCGAGTTGGCGGCGCGCTACGCGCTGAAGACGCGGGAGGAGAGCCAGGGCGTGCGCGGGCTGAGCCCGCGGTTCTTCGAGGATGCCTTCTCCTACGCCTACACCCTGGGGGAGCGCTGCCTCGACCTGGAGACGGTGGCCGCGTCGATCGAGCGCACGTTTCAGCACCAGTCGATCAAGGACCTCAACCTGAAGGAGCTGCTCAAGCAGTTCGAAGAGACCAAGATCGAATTCATCAACAGCAAGATCGACATGATCGTGGAAGACCTCATCCCCACGCACTTCTACGACTACGGGCAGAACCTCTACTTGAACTACCTGGACGCGGCGGCGCGGCGGGTCGGGGGCGAGACCCTCTCTGACTCGGAGAAGGAGCTGGTGGATGAGGTCGAGGGCATCATGGTCCAGAAGCGGCAGATCAGCCGCCAGGGCCGCGTCGCCTTCGAGAACGTGCTGTTGGAACGCCGCGACGAGCTACAGAAGATGTCCTACAAGGACAACGAGCACTTGCGGCCGGTGATCAACGAGATCGTCTTCAGCAAGATCAAGAACCTGCTGCGCCTGTACGAGAAGAGCGAGGAGTTCGACGCGCGCAGCCAGGAGCTGCTGGACGTCCTCTACCAGACCGCGATCACCGAAGGCGGGTACTGCCCGGTCTGCGCCCGGGCGCTCTTCAAGGTCATCGGGCGGAGCTTCTGAGGTGCCCCCGCTGCGGATTCACCGCGCCCGCATCGCCCAGCATAAGCACGACCGGCTGCTGCGGGAGTACCTCAAGCAGAACCTCAACGAGCTAATCCAGCAGAAAGAGCTGATCATCGACGGTCGGATCAAGACGCAGATCGCCACCCTCGACCTGCCCACCCTGCGCTACGGAGAGGAAAGCACGCTGCTGGCGCAGGGCAAGGGGACCGGCGCGGGCGATAGCGGCAAGCGTGGCGGGCGGGACGGCGCCGCGGAGGAGATGCAGGCCCTGGGCGGGCTCCTCGGCGGGGATCACCACGGCCGGGAGCTGCGCGTGGAGCTGGATTTCGACGAGTTCGTGCGGCTGGCCCAGGAGGTGCTGCTGGAGGAGATCCACCTGCCTCCGCTCTCCGTACCGGGTGCGGCCGGCGAGATGGAGTCCGAGGACATGCCCGAGCTCGACGACCTGGACCGCATCGGGCTGCGTCCCGACCTGAACCTGGAAGAGACGATGCTCAGTTCGCTGCTGCGCAACGTGCGCGAGCGGGGCGCGCTGGATTACGACGTGGACCTGCGGCAGGACGGCTGGTACTTCATCGAGGACCCCACCACCTACCGCAACCACCGCTCCCTGGAGGTTTACGTCCTGGACATCTCCGGCTCGATGCGCGGGGAGTACCTGGCGCTGGTGCGCAAGACCATCTTCGTCCTCTGGTACTACCTGGAGCGGCGCTACCCCACCAACCTGCGGCGCTACGTCGTCTTCCAGGACGTGGCCACCGAGAAGGTCCGCGACGACTTCTTCTGCGTGGAATCCAGCGGCGGCACGCACATCTCCACCGGGTTCGAGAAGGCGATGGCGCTGCTGGAGGGCGCCACCGAGTACGACCGCTTCCTCTTCCTCTTCACCGACGGGGAGACCAGCTCGGGCGACTTCGACCTCGCCAAGCGGCGATATGAAGAGGCGCTGCGGCGCTTCGACCTGGTCTGCTACGGGCACGTCAACCCCGGCGGGCGCGGCATCGGCGGGTTCTCGGAATACGTGCACGAGAACGTGCGCCGCTCATCCAACGGCACGTTCGCCAACCTGGTGGACGTGGAGTCGATCCGCACCGCCATGGGAGAGTTCTTGAACCTGCTCACCCGGGAGGGGAGTCGTGGAGGGGTTCGCGCGCTACGCGCCGATCATTGAGCGGATCGAAGCGCTGGCCCGCGCGCGCGGGCTCTCCTTCGATCCCGTGTACTTCCGCCTCACCGACTCTGATGAGATCGCGGAAGTCGCCAGCATGGGCCTGCCCAACCGCTTCATCCACTGGTACTGGGGCGGCGCCTACAAGGAATTGGTGGCGCAGCAGAACAAGGACCTCTTCAGCATCCTCGAACTGGTGCTGAACACCAACCCCTCCCACGCCTTCCTGCGCGCGAACAACACCTACCTGCAGAACGTGCTGGTGATCGCGCACGTCTTCGGCCATCTCGATTTCTTCAAGAACAACCACTGGTACCGCAAGTCGAACAAGAACATGCTCAACGAGGCCGAGCTGCACGCCCGCCTGATCCGGCGCTACGAAGGCAAGCACGGGCGCGAGAAGGTGGAGTCGCTCCTCGACGCCCTCCTCACCGTGGCCACCACGGTGAACGCGTTCGAGCGCAGCGCGGAGGTGCGGCGCCGCCGGCTGATCTACTTCCTGGAGGACCGCGCGCCCCTGGAGGACTACGAGCGCCACCTGCTGCAGTCGGTGCGGGAGGAGGCGGAGTACTTCGACCTGATTCAGCGCACCCACATCATCAATGAGGGCTGGGCCACCTTCGTCGAGGCGGAGTTGCTGCGCGAGATCCTGGACCCGCAGGAATGGGTGAGCATCTCGGTGCAGTTGTCCAGCCGCCCGGCGCCCTACACCATCGGCTACAGCCTCTTCAAGGCGATTCGGGACGGGCGGGGGTTTGACGCGGCGCTCGACGCGCGCACCTACTACGAGGACGTGATGCTGATCCAGGACGCCCTAACCGAGGACCTGATCCGGCGTCTCGACATCTTCGTCTACGACCCCAAGGAGAAGCAGAAGTCCTACGACATCCAGCGCGTCCGCGACATGCTGATCGACCAGAAGGAGCACAAGGGGCAGCCCCACGTCGAGGTGGAGGTGGGGCACCACCGCGACCTCACCCTGGTCCACCGGGAGGAGGAGCGCAAGCTGGAGGCCAAGCGCATCGCCCTCTTCCTGCGCGCCGTGCACTCCCTCTGGCGCAACCCCGTGCGGCTGCGCGCCAACGGCAAAGTGTTCAGTTATGATCGCCGCGGCTTTTCGTCCACATAACTCAAGAGGCCAAGAGCGGCACCCTCCGAAAACCGACAGATAGGATCACGGTTTTCATCGGGTGCCGCTCTTAGCCTCTCAGAGTCACGCCGAGTAAAGGCCACGCACGGAACTGACCTCTTGTGTAAGGCTGCAGAGCACGTCTGAGGAAACCGTGATCCCGTAGTTCGGTTTCCGAGGATGGGCTCTGCAGCCTTAGCTAAACGCTCCGTTAGTGGGTGGTGTGAAAGTCGGAGGGCTTGACGTCGTTGAGGAACTTCTTCCACTCTTCCATGTCGCTCTCGTCAAACGACTTCTTCAACTGAATCGCCTGCGCGGCCACCTTCTCCTCGACGAAGATGGGGGCCTCCATGCGCAGGGCCACGGCGATGGCGTCGCTGGGACGGGAGTCAATCACCATCGCGGTGCCGTTCTGCGCCACGTGGATTTCGGCGAAGTAGGTGTTGTCCCGGACATCGGTGACGACGATGCGGGAGATGCTCGCCTTCAGTTCGCTGAGGAGGGTGCGCACCAGGTCGTGGGTCATCGGTCGGGGCGGTCGCACGCCCTGTAGTTCCATGGCGATGGCAGTGGCCTCCGCCTGTCCGATCCAGATGGGGAGGGCCATCGTCTCCGGCTGATCGACCAGAAGGACGACGGGGTTCATCTGCTGGTCCAGCGCCACGCCTCGTACCTTCATCTGCAGCACGAGCGTCTCCCCCTCCCAGATGTTTCCTTCGCCGGCGGAGCGTCCGCGGGTATCGCGCGTATTATATCATTACCCCGTGACGGGGCTGTCCAGGCCCGCGCGCCAGTGGAGAGAGGAGCGGTGGGATGGCTGGGTGGATCGTGATCGGCATCGTCGTCCTGCTCGTGCTCTACGTCGTCTACCTCTACAACAAGCTCGTCGTGCTGCGGAACCGCATCAACAACGCGTGGTCGCAGATCGACGTGCAGCTGCGCCGCCGCTACGACCTGATCCCCAACCTGGTGGAGGCGGTGAAGGGATACGCCAGCCACGAGCGAGAGGTCTTCGAGCGCGTGACGGAGGCGCGTGCCCGGGCCATCGCCGCAGGGTCGGTCGGGGAGCAATCGCAGGCGGAGAACATGCTCACCGGCGCGCTGCGCAGCCTCTTTGCCGTCGCGGAAGCCTACCCGCAGCTGCGGGCGACCGAGAACTTCCAGCAGCTGCAGGAAGAGCTGTCCGGCACCGAGAGCAAGATCGCCTTCGCCCGCCAGTTCTATAACGACACCGTCCTCCGCTACGAGAACCTGCGCCAGTCCTTCCCCACCGCGCTGCTGGCCGGCGCCTTTGGCTTCGGCGGGCGCGAGTACTTCGAGATGGAGGAGGCGGCGCGCGAGCCGGTCAAGGTGCAGTTCTGATCAGAGCTGAGCTGACTCCGCGGCATGTACGAGCACATTGAGCGCAACGCGCGGGTCACCTGGCTGCTGCTGGCGTTCTTCGTCCTGCTGATCCTGGCCCTCGGGTACGCCGTCGGCGAGGTCAGCGATGTCGGCTACGCGGCGCTCCCGGTGGCCGCCGTTGTCGCGGGCGTCTCGGCGACCTCGTCCTACCTTTACGGTGACCGCCTCGTGCTCGCCGTCAGCGGCGCCCGCGAGGTCAGCCACGACGAGCAGCCCTTCCTGCACAACACCGTCGAGGGGTTGGCCATCGCCGCCGGGATCCCCAAGCCGCGCGTCTATCTGATCGCCGATTCGGCCCCCAACGCCTTCGCGACCGGCCGGAATCCCGAGCACGCCTCCATCGCCGTCACCACCGGGCTGCTCGAGAAGCTGGATCGCCTGGAACTCGAAGGGGTCCTCGCTCACGAGATGGCGCACATCCAGCACATGGACATCCGTCTCTCTACCCTCGTCGTCGTGCTCGTGGGGATGGTGGCGCTGGTCTCCGACTGGTTCTGGCGCTCGATGCGCTGGGGGGGCCGCCGCCGCTCCCGGGACGGCGGGGGCGCGGCGGGGCTGCTCGCGCTGTTCGCCCTGGTGCTGGCGATCTTTGCGCCGCTGGCGGCGCAGCTGATCCGTTTTGCCGTCTCCCGCCGCCGCGAGCTTCTCGCCGACGCCGGAGGCGCCATGCTGACCCGCTACCCGGCCGGTCTGGCGAGCGCGCTGGCCAAACTGGACGCCGATCGCGAGCCGTTGGAAGTGGCCAACAAAGCGACGGCCCATCTCTACATCGTCAATCCCTTGAAGGAGTGGGGCGGGTCCCTCAACTCCCTGTTCAACACGCACCCGCCGATCGAGGAGCGCATCCGGCGGCTTCGGGACATGGCCGGGCCGACCGCGGACTTCCCCCCGGCGCGGTGACCCTTCCGCCTGACCGGCAGGCAGGAGTTCCCGCCTGAAAGGCGAACATTTTGGCGCTGGCGAGTAGCGGGGCGTGGGAGAGAGAACCCCGGCCGCCCCTTTCGACACAGGAAGCACGCCGTTTCGTTTTCCCACCCAAATCGCCCGCCCGGAGGCGCGATGCGCGTTTTCGTTGTCACCTTGATGCTCCTCGCGGTCGCGGCTCCGGCGGCGTTTGCCGCGCAATCCTACACCGTGCGCGAGGGCGACACCCTCTGGGACATCGCCTCCCGCTATCAGGTTTCAGTCGAGGCGATCGCCCGGGCCAGCGGCCTCCCCGACGTTGACTCCCTCCTCCAGCCGGGACAGCGGCTGGTCATCCCCGTCTCCTCCGCCCGGGCGCCTTCCCAGGCTCCCTCCGCGTCCTTTCCGAGCCAGCGGTATCAGGTGAAGGCGGGAGACACGCTGTGGGTCCTGGCTCGCCGCTTCGGCATGGGGGTCGACGCACTTGCGACACTCAACCGCATCGGCACGGAGAGCACACTGAGCATCGGCCAGGTCCTCAAGCTCAGGGCGCCACGGGCGCGCGTCGCTCCCCCTGCGGCGCCGTCTTACCACATCGAGCGGTATCGGGTGCGGCCGGGGGACACGCTCTGGGTGATCGCCCGGCGGTTCGGGATGGGCGTGGGCGAACTCGCCGCCCTCAACGGGATCGGCGCCGCCTCCACGCTCCGCATCGGACAGACGCTCAAGGTGAAGGCCTTCCGCGCCCGCACCGTCCCCGCCGCCTCCGGTCCAGCCTCCCCGGCCGCGGCGCCGCCCAAGGCATCGCCGGTCAGGGCGCGCGTCCTCCCATATCGGGGGACCCAATGGGCCGGCAGCCTGATCGGCCTCTCCCGCCGCTTCATCGGCACGCGCTATCGCTGGGGCGCCACCGGACCGGGAGCGTTCGATTGCTCCGGCTTCCTGCAGTACGTGCACGCGCGCATGGGCGTTTCGCTGCCCCGCACCACCAACGCCATGTTCGCCGCCGGCCGGCGGGTGCCGCCTGGTGAACTCAAGCCCGGCGACATGGTCTTCTTCACCACCTACCGCCCCGGCCCGTCGCACGCCGGCATCTACCTCGGCAACGATCAGTTCATCCACTCCTCCTCCGCCTACGGCAGCGTGACGATCACGCCGATGAGCAAGCAGTATTACAAGAACCGGTACCTGGGAGCCCGCCGCTTCTAGATCCGCTGGACGCCGTCCCGACCCGCCGTATCCTGAAGAGGTGAGCCACCTGCGTCTGCGCGCCGGCATCGCCGCCGGCCGTCTCTCCGCGCGCCTCATCCGCCTCATCGCCGCCGGCGGGGCCACGACGATGCCGGGCCGGGTCGCCGCGGCCGTCGATCCCCAGATCCTCGCCCGTCTGGGCCGGCGGCTGAGCCAGGGCTCCGTCCTCATCACCGGCACCAACGGCAAGACCACCACCGCCCGCCTCCTTTCCGCCGTTCTGGAGCGCGCGGGCAGAGGCGTCGTGGCGAACCGCGCCGGGGCAAACCTGCCCTCGGGGATCGTCTCCGCGTTGGTGCGCGCCGGCACGCTCTCGGGGCGCATCGTCGGCGACGTGGGTGTCTTTGAGGTGGACGAGGCCGCGCTGCCGCTGGTCACCGAGCCGTTGCGCCCGCGCCTGCTGGTCCTGGGCAATCTCTTTCGCGACCAGCTGGATCGCTACGGCGAGATCGATCTGGTCGCCGACCGCTGGCGCGCGGCGCTGGCGCACCTGGACGGCGGCACGGTGATCTACAACGCGGACGACCCGCTCGTCTCCGACGTGGGACGGACCCATCCGGCGGGGCGGCCGTTTGGCATCGAGCACCCCGGTCTGTCGAAGGCGACGCTGGAGCACGCCGCGGACGGACGCTACTGCTACCGCTGCGGCGTCCCCTACTCCTACTCGGCCGTTCACCTGGCGCATCTCGGCACGTACCGCTGTCCCCGCTGCGGCACGGCGCGTCCTTCTCCCGAGGTGGCGGCGGAGAGCGTGCAGTTGCGCGGGGCGGCCGGCGGAACGTTCACCCTGCGCGCACCGACCGCGTCGGTCCTGATCCAGAGCAGCCTCCCCGGACTCTACAACGTCTACAACGTGCTGGCGGCAGCGACGGCCGCGCTGGCGCTAGGTGCCTCCCTGGAAGATGTCGCCGCGACGGTGGAGGAATTCAGGCCCGCCTTCGGTCGGGGAGAAGAGATCCTCATCGAGGGTCACAGGGTCGTGATGCTGCTGGCCAAGAATCCCGCGGGGTTCAACGAAGTCCTGCGCACCGTCACCGCGGCGGGGGAGCCCCTCGTCGGCGTGATCGCCATCAACGACCACATCGCCGACGGGCGCGACATCTCCTGGCTCTGGGACGTGGACTTCGAGCTGCTCGCCGGGCGCTGCCGCGCCGTGGTGCTGAGCGGGCTGCGGGCGCCGGAAATGGCGGTGCGCCTCAAATACGCGGGGCTGGACGGGGCTGCCGTGGAGGTCGAACCCGATCTCGAGCGTGCCCTGCGTATCGGCCTGAGACGCCTCGCCGGCGGGGAGACCCTCTACGTCATGCCCACCTACACGGCGATGTTGGGGCTGCGCGCCGCCCTGGCCCGCCGCGGCCTCGTGCGCGCCTCCTGGGAGGACTGAGGGCATGGCGGGACGCACGACGATGCGGCTGCGCGTCTGTCATCTCTATCCCGACCTGCTCAACCTCTACGGCGACCGCGGCAACATCATGACGCTGACCCGTCGCGCCGCCTGGCGCGGTATCGCGGTCGAGGTCACCGAGGTCGGTCTCGGGGAGGCGCTGCGGCCGGAGGCGCACGATCTGTTCTTCATCGGCGGCGGGGAGGATCGCCAGCAGGTCCTCGCGGCGGCGGATCTGCGCGCGGGGACCGGCGGCGCCCTGCGCGACGCCGTCGAAGACGGAGCGGTCCTGCTGGCGGTGTGCGGCGGGTATCAGCTGATGGGCCATGCTTATCTGCCGGCGGAGGGCGAGCCTTTGAGGGGGATCGGTCTCCTCGACCTGGAGACGCGTCACCCCGGCAAAGGGCGGCGCCGGCTGATCGGCAACCTGATCATTCGATGTAGTGGCGAGATAGGTGGGCGATGTGGTGGCGAGATAGGTGGGCGATGTGGCGGCGAGACTCTCGTCGGGTTCGAGAACCACGGCGGCCGCACTACCCTTGGCCCATCTGCCCGACCGCTGGGACGGGTCGAGCGAGGCGGGGGCAACAACGGCGAGGACCGCACAGAGGGGGCGGTCTACCGGCACGCCTATGGTACCTACCTGCACGGGCCGCTGCTGCCCAAGAATCCCTGGCTGGCGGATCACCTCATCGCCGCGGCGCTGCGCCGGACCCACGGAGAGGTGACACTGGCCCCACTGGACGACCGGCTCGAGCGCGCCGCGCACGAGGCCGCGCTCAGACGGTTCGGGCGGTGATGGCCCGGGGTGTCCCGTTGGATGAGCGCGATGCGGCACGGCTGGACCGTCCGGAGCCGTTCAGACTATAATCAAATGTCTACCTCGTGGCCCCATCGTCTAGGGGACCAGGACGCGGCCCTCTCAAGGCCGAAACGGGGGTTCGAATCCCCCTGGGGCCACCAGACGGTACTCCTCGACGAGCACAATGGCAGCGTCCTTGCGACGTCCCGGCCCATCCCGGCGGCGCACACTCAAGCGGTGCGCCTGGGCAGAGGGGAGCGCCCTGATGCGGGCCTACCACGACCGGGAATGGGGGACCCCAGTCCATCGGGACCGGACCCTGTTCGAATTCCTGGTCCTGGAGGGTGCGCAGGCCGGCCTCTCCTGGGAGACGGTGCTGCGAAAGCGGGCCCGGTACCGGCAGATCTTTCACCGCTTTGATCCCTCCAGGGTGGCGCGCTACGGCTCGCGGGACATCCGGCGTCTGTTGGCCGATCCGGGTATCGTCCGCAACCGGGCCAAGATCCGCGCAGCGATCCGCAACGCCCAGGCGGTGCTGGCGATCCAAAAGGAGTTCGGGTCCTTCAGCCGCTACCTCTGGGGGTTCGTGGATGGACACCCAATCCGGCGCCGCTCCCGCTCCCTGGCGGATCTCCCGGTGACGACGCCGGAGGCCGAAGCGCTCAGCCGCGATCTGCGCCGGCGGGGGTTTGCCTTCGTCGGCCCGACCATCTGTTACGCGTTCATGCAGGCGGTGGGGATGGTGAACGACCACACAACCTCGTGCTTCCGCTACCGACAGGTCTGACCCCATGCTGACGGACACCCGCCTCGCCTTTATCGGCGCCGGCGTCATGGGCGAGGCGATGATCCGCGGCCTGCTCGCGCACGAACTCGTCGCGCCGGAGGCGATCACGGCGAGCCACCCGCGCCGCGAGCGCCTGGAGGAACTCGCCGCGCAGTTTAGGATCGGCACCACGACGGATAACTGTAAGGCGGTCGAGGGCGCCGGCATCGTGATCCTCTCGGTGAAACCACAGGTCCTCCCCGCCCTCCTGGGCGAACTGCGCGGACGGATTCCCAAACGGGCGTTCGTCCTCTCCATCGTGGCGGGCGCGCGCATCGCCACCATCGTGAAAGGGTTGGAGCACCGCGCCGTGGTGCGCTGCATGCCCAACACGCCCGCGCAGGTGGGCGAAGGGATGACGGTCTGGACGGCCACGCCCGCGGTGGGGTCCAGTCAGCGCGCCCAGGCCCAGGCGGTGCTGGGCGCCCTGGGGAAAGACCTGCACGTCGATGATGAGGAGTTCCTGGACATGGCCACCGCGGTCAGCGGCACCGGACCCACCTATGTCTTCCTGTTGATGGAGGCGCTCATCGACGCCGCTGTGCACCTGGGCTTCTCCCGCGCCGACGCCCGAACGCTCGTCGTGCAGACTCTGCGTGGGTCGGCGCTCTTCGCCGAGCAGTCGCGGGCGCACCCGGCCGAATTGCGCAATATGGTGACCTCGCCGGGCGGGACCAGCGCGGCCGCCATCTACCAGCTGGAGAAGGGCGCCCTGCGCACCATCTTTAGCAAGGCGGTCTGGGCAGCCTACCAGCGCTCGGTCGCGCTGGGACAGCGCCAGCCCGGACCCTCCGCGCCGAATGCCGACGAGGCCGCGGCGCCGGACGACGCCGAAGAGACGCCGCCGGAATGAGCCGGTGTCGTCGCGCGAGGCGAGCGGTCCTTCGTGCATGCGGGAGGAGATTGCTGCGGAAGCGGGCAACAACATAGCGGCACTCGGGAGAGCGGATGGCGTCAGAGCACTCGACAACCGGCGAACCGACCCACTCGGATCGCTCCGCAGTCGCATTCGCCCTGGTTATGGCAGTGCTGGTCGTGGGGGCGGTCGTGGGCACGCTGGTGGCGCGCGGCCGCTGGTGGATTCCGCCGCTGGCCTCCGTCCAGGGCCGCGACGTTGACCGGCTGCTCTTCGTCACCTTCGGGATCATCAGCGCCGCCTTCATTCTGGTGCAGGGTCTCCTGGCGCTGCTGGTTTGGCTGTACCGCGACCGGGGGCAGCGCGCCAGCCACTGGCACGAGCACCGCGGCCTGGAGCTGACCTACACGATCGTGCCCGCGGTCGTGATGGCCGGCCTGACGATCACCGCCGCGGGGTTGTGGTCGCGCATCCATAGCACGCCGCCGGCCGGCGCCTTGGTGGTCGAGGTCCGCGCGGAGCAGTTCGGATGGCGGGCGCGCTATCCCGGGCCGGACGGTCGGTTCGGAAAGTCCGATCGCGCCGCGTTTACCCGCGAGCGCGTCGATCCGGCCACGATGACGCAGCGTATTCAGCAGAACCCGTTCGCCGTGGATCCAAACGATCCAGCGGGGCGCGACGACATCGTCACCCAGGACCTCCGCGCCGCGCCGATGCACCTGGTCGTCAATCGCCCGGTGGAGGTGCGGCTCTGGAGCAAGGACGTGGTGCACTCCTTCTTCGTTCCGCGGTTCCGCATGAAGCAGGATGTCGTCCCCGGCATTACCGTGAGTATGTGGTTCACGCCCACGGCAACCGGCACGTACGAGATCGCCTGCGCCGAACTCTGCGGGCTGCTGCACTACAGCATGCTCGGGAAGATCGTCGTGGAGACGCAGGAGCAGTTCGACGCCTGGCTGGCGGGCCAGAACCCGTGAGAGGATAGAGGAGCGAAGCCTGATGGATGCGGCGACGGCGCACGCCGAGGCCCATACCGAGCACGAACTGAGCTTCTGGCGGAAGTACATCTTCTCCACCGACCATAAGATCATCGGGATCCAGTACGCGCTCACCTCGATGTTCATGGCCGTGCTGGGGGGCTTCCTGGCGATGTTCGTGCGCCTCCAGCTGGGCTGGCCCGGGCGCCAGTGGCCGATCCTGGGCAGCCTCTTTCCCGGCGGTATGCCCGGGGGAGAGATGACCCAGGCGTTCTATCTCTCGTCGGTGACGATGCACGGCACGATCATGATCTTCTTCGTCCTCACCACGTTGCTCACCGGCGGTTTTGGCAACTTCCTCATTCCTTTGCAGATCGGCGCGCGGGACATGGCCTTTCCGTTCCTCAACGCGCTCTCCTACTGGCTGTATCCGCCGGCGATCATCGTGCTCCTGGCCTCCTTCTTTGTCTCCGGCGGCGCAGCGGGCGGCGGATGGACCTCCTATGCTCCGCTCTCGGCCCTGCCGCAGGCGGCACCGGGCTCGGGGATGGGGCAGACGCTCTGGCTGGTCAGCCTGGCCATCCTGATCGTGGCCTTCCTCCTCGGATCGTTGAATTACATCACCACCGTGCTGCAGCTGCGCACGCGCGGCATGTCCATGCTGCGGCTGCCGCTGACGATCTGGGCGCTCTTCCTGACCTCCATCCTCTCCCTACTGGCCTTTCCCGTGCTGCTGGCGGCGTCGATCATGCTGCTCTTCGACCGCATGGGCGGGACGAGTTTCTTCGTCCCCGCCGGGCTGATCGTGGGCACGGTGCCCGTCGACCACGCCGGCGGCAACCCGCTGCTCTGGCAGCACCTCTTCTGGTTCCTCGGCCACCCCGAGGTCTACGTGCTGATCCTGCCGCCGATGGGGATGGTCTCAGACATCCTGGCCAACAACGCGCGCAAGCCCATCTTCGGCTACCGCTTCATGGTGGCCAGCCTTGCCTCGATCACCTTCCTCTCCTTCCTGGTCTGGGGGCATCACATGTACACCAGCGGGATGCATCCGCTGCTGGGCACGGCCTTCATGACCACGACGCTGATCATCGCGGTGCCCTCGGCGATCAAGACCTTCAACTGGCTGGCCACCCTCTGGCGGGCGAAGATCCGTTTCACCAGCGCTATGCTCTTCACGCTGGGCTTCCTCTCGCTCTTCGTTACCGGCGGGCTCACCGGGATCATGCTGGGCCAGCCGCCGGTGGACATCTACCTGCAGGACACCTTTTTCGTGGTCGCCCACTTCCACTTCGTGATGGGCCTGGCCGCCATCTTCGCCTCCTTCGCCGGCACCTACTACTGGTTCCCCAAGATGTTTGGGCGGATGATGTCGGAGCGGTTGGGCAAATGGCACTTCTGGCTCTCCTTCCCCGCCGCCTATCTGACCTTCTTCCCCATGCATTACGCCGGGCTGATGGGGATGATGCGCCGCATCTACTCGCCGGCGCTCTACGCGCACCTGCAGGGGCTGCAGCCGATCAACATCGTGGTCTCTATCGGGGCGTTCATTCTCTTTTCAGCGCAGTTCATCTTCCTCTACAACTTCTTCCGCTCAACCCGCCGCGGCCCGAAGGCGGAGCGAAATCCCTGGGGCGCCACCACGCTGGAATGGCAGGCGCCTTCCCCGCCGCCGCACGGCAACTGGGGGGCGCACCTGCCCGTCGTGCACCGCTGGGCGTACGAATACAGCACCCCGGGCATGGCCGACGATTTCATTCCCCAGACCCAGCCCAGCGGCGTCCCGGTGGGCGCGGGTACCGGCGACGGCGAAGGTGCGCACCGAGGCGGCGACGGGACGCACGGCGACGGTCGAGCGCGGAGCGGGTAGGAGAGAGGGGGCGGTGGCCAGGGTGATCGTGAGCAGACGTCCCGAGGCGGCGCGCCGGGCGGCCGGGGGGAACGGCCATCTGGCGTCCCCGCCCGGCTTCGGCGACCGCGACGGTCCCGGCTGGGGCGCCGAGCCTTCTCCCGTCGCCACTGCCCGCGTGGGACTCTGGATCCTGCTGGTGGCGGTGACGATGCTCTTCATCGCTTTCACCGTCTCCTATCTCTCCCGCCGCAGCGCTCCGGACTGGACCCCGGTGCCTCTTCCCGGCATCCTCTGGGTGAACACCGCGGTCCTGCTGGCGAGCAGCGGCGTCCTGGAATGGACGCGCCGGACCCACCGGGCGCACCAGGGCGACGCGCTGCGCCGCGGTCTGATGCTGGCCGGGGGTCTCGGCCTGCTCTTCTTGATCGGGCAGATCGCGGCGTGGCGCGCGCTGGACGCCGCCGGCGTCTTCATGAGCAGCAGCCCGCACAGCGCCTTCTTCTACTTGCTCACCGGGGTGCACGGGCTGCACCTGCTGGGTGGGTTGGGGGGATTGGGCTACGCGCTCTCCCGGTCATCGCGCCCCGCGCCGGCACGTCAGCCGGTCCCGGCCCCGGAAAGCCAGCCGGCTCCAGCCTCGGGGGGGCAGACGGTTCCCGCAGCGGAGGGTGCGACGCTCTTCTGGCATTTTCTCTCGGCGCTGTGGGTATACGTGCTGATCCTCATCTCAATCTAGGAGCGATGATGGCGGGAGAGCAGGAGCGGATGACGGTGTCGGCGTGGGGCGGCGGGGAATCGCCCTTCGCCGTCCCCTGGCCGAAACTGATGATGTGGCTCTTCCTGCTCAGCGACGCCCTCACCTTTGCGGCGCTGCTCTCCGGCTACGCGGCGATGCGGCTGACGGCCGGAGGGTGGCCTCGCCAGGCCGACTTCTTTAACATCAACTTCGTCGTCGGCCCGATGACCTTCATCCTCATCTGCAGCAGCGCGACGATGGCGGTGGCCGTGGGCGCGGCGAGGCGCGGGGATCGCGCGCTGGTGGCGCGCTTCCTTGGCCTGACCATCCTCGGCGGCCTCATGTTCCTGGGGATGCAGGCGTTCGAATGGACCTCCTTCATCCGCGAGGGCGCGCGGCTCACCGGGTGGGTAGGGAACGCCGACGGCGGTCCGCTCCCGCCGATGTTCCCCGCGACCTTCTTCGTCATCACTGGGTTCCACGGGGGCCACGTGACCAGCGGGGTCATCTATCTCATCATCAAGGCCATCCAAGCGACGCGCGGTCGGTTCTCCGCGGAGATGGTCGAAGTGGCCGGCTTGTACTGGCACTTCGTCGATCTGGTGTGGGTGTTCATCTTCACCCTGCTCTATCTGCTCTGAGGCGAGGGGGACCGGATGAGGGAGGGAGCGGACGCGGCGCACGGGGGCGGGAGATGGTACCAGACCTATGTGGTGGTCTGGGTCTGGCTGCTCGCCTTCACCGTCATCGAGGTCGGGGCCGTCGCGCTGCGGCTGGAGCGCGCCCTGTTGGTGACGCTGCTCCTGGCGCTCTCGCTGATGAAGGCGGCCCTCATCGTCGCCTACTTCATGCACCTGCGCTATGAGCGGCTCAACCTGATCTACCTGGTGCTGACCCCGCTGATCCTGATCCTCGTGCTCTTCGGGGGCGTCATCCCCGACGCGCTGAACGCCTTCCATCTCCGGCCCCGGCCCTAGGCCGCCACGGCCGCGCCCCTCGCCGCTGTGGGCGACGGCGCTCGCGTCGGGTCTGGCCTACGCGGTGCTCGCCGCCGCGCTCTCGGCGGAACCCCCCATGGCGCTGCCCGCGGTGGTGGCGGCCCTCGTCGCCGCGGCCCCGACGATCATCGCCGTGGTCAATACCGCGGCGCTGTTCTGCCTGCTGGCCGGGTGGCGGGCGATCCGCCGCGGCCGGGTGCGGGCCCACCGCGCCCTGATGCTGGCGGCGGCGGGCTGCATCAGCTTCTTCCTCATCCTCTACGTCACAAGGGTGAGCCTAGGCGGGGTGAAGGCGTTTCCGGGGCCGGCGGCGGTGCGCGTCTACCTCTATCTGCCCCTGCTGACCGTCCACATCGGGCTGTCCGTCCTGTCGGTGCCCCTGGTGATCCACAACCTCGTGATCGGTCTAACCTATCGACCCGGAGAGGTTCCTTTCACGGCGCACCCGCGGGTGGGGCGGTGGGCGGTCTTGCTGTGGTCGATCAGCCTGGTCCTGGGGCTGGTGGTCTACCTGCTCCTCAACGTCCTCTACTGATCACAGCATTCCCTCGTCGCTGAGGCGCTTGACCATAGCCGAGCGCGTATTCACGCCCAGGCGCGTGAAGAGCCGGCGCAGGTGGGTGAGGACGGTCCAGCTGCTGATGCCCAGGTGGACGCTGATCTCTTTGGTCGCCAGCCCTCGCCCGACCAGGCGCGCGATCTCCAGCTCTCTCGGTGTCACGTCGACGTCGGAAGGCCGTTCCCGCAGGCGGCTGAGGCGGTAGGTGGCGCCCTCGACGTCGATCTCGGCCAGCACCTCCTGGACGACCCCGTGAGGCTGCGGCGCCGCCGCGCCCGCCCGGTCGCGGCTGATCAGCGCCAGTTCTCGCAGCATGCGCTCCCGGGCGGTGGCGAGGTGCGCGAGCTCGCGCAGCATGCCCTCCTCCGTGCGCTCCTCGACCCGTCGGACCATCCGTGCCGTCATCGTTTTCATCGTCCCGCGGCCGCCCATGCCTCCTGCGCGGCAAACGCCTGCGCAAACGCGCGCGCGGCCTCCCCCTCCCTTCCCGCCTCCATGTGCGCATAGCCGATGTCGCGCAGCGCCTCGGCGCGTTCTTTGTTCATGTCCATCTCGCCGAACATCTCGGCGGCGCGGCGGTATCGGGTCACCGCCTCGTCCAGACGCCGCTCCACGCGGGCCACCGCCCCCAGGACCGCCTCGCCCCGCGCCGCCTCAGCGGGATCCTCGAGCTGCTGGGCCAGCCGCACCGCCTCGGCGGCCCACCGCTCCGCCTCACCGGCCCGCCCCTGCGCCAGCGCGGCCCTGGCCAGTTCGGTCAAGGTCGCCCCCCGGCCGGAATCGTCGGCGAGGCGCTCGGCGATGGTCAGGCTCTGGCGAAGAAGGGTTTCGGCGTCCGCGGGGCGGCCGCGTTCCAGCAGCAGCATCGCCTGATTCCGCTTCACGCCGCCGAGGAGCTGCAGGTTTTCCTGGACCTCCAGATGCGCTGACGCCCGCTGCAGGTACGCCGCGGCCTCGTCGAAGGCCCGATCCTGCATCGCCGCGATTCCGCTGTTGATGTCCAGCAGGGCACGGGCGGCGGGATCGGCCGCCTGATCCAGGAAGGCCCTGGCCTCCTCGAACGCGGCGAGCGCCTGCCCCGCGAGCCCCAGGTTGAGGAAGACGCGTCCCAGGTTGGTGAGGATGACCGCCTGGAGGCGCCGGTCCGGTGGGTCGCTGCGGCGGATCAAGGCCAGGGCATCGGTGAGGTGAGTGCGGGCCACCCGGAAGCGCCGCCGCCGGATGGCGAGCAGCCCGCGGGCATTGGCGGCCAGCGCCGCCAGCCCTGCGTCCGCCAGTGCCGCTGCCCCACTGTCGGCGCGACGAAGGTGTTCATCGGCGAGGTCGAACTGGCGCAGGCCCAGGAGCGCCTGCCCGAGCCCGAGGCGAGCTCGCGTCAGCAGACGCCGATCGCCGGCCCGCACCGCCAGGGCCTCCGCCGCCTGATAGGCTTCGAGCGCCGGGGTCAGCTGATGCTGACGGAGGAGGATGTCTCCGTGGCGAAGCCTCGCTTCGGCCTCTCCGGGCCCGTCAGCTTCGGATAGGAGCGAGGAGGAGGTGACGCCCAGCCGGTCTGCGAGGAGGCGGAGGGTGGCGAGGGACGGCCGGACCTTGCCGTGCTCCACCATGCTGATGAAGCTGACCGACAGGTCGCCTCCGGCGAGGGCGCGCTGCGTCATCCCCCTGGCCTTCCGGAGATCGCGGATTTTCACACCCAGCCCCACGGCCCACCCCCGGAGCGATCATCGGGATGACCCGGGGCGGGGTGTTGAGTCGGTTGGGGTTACCTCTCCCCCGTGCCCCCGTAGGAGTCGAAGTCTCCCGACCCCGCAAACGCAGGCGCGGCGCCAGCCGGAAGAAGGACTCCCAGGGACAGGGCAAGGAGGACTCCAATCAGGATCCTCTTCACCTGTCTCCCTCCCCTTGTGGTGTCTGTTAGAAGCCTTATCGGCAACTGCGCCGGTTTTTAGACCCCGGCCCACCCTTCGGGGAGGGAGGTCGGTCCGGCCCCGGGTCTCTCAGGCGGCCCCTTCTTGGTCAGAGACTAAAGTTCCTGCTTCCAGGCTCCGAAATTTCAGTAAAACTGAATGGGGTGAAGAAGGGAACTTAATGGTAGAAACCGTGTAGGAAGGGCTGTCATGAGGGCGAAAGGAACAGCTATCCCCTTTTTGGGAGGTGCTGCTCGTGCCGACCTACATCATGCTGAGCACGCTGACGGACAGTGGTGCCGAGACCCTGAGCAAACAGCCCGACCGCCTCAAGGAGGTCAACCGCGAGATCGAAGCGATGGGGGTGAAAGTGGTTCAACAGTACGCGGTGTTGGGCCCGTACGACTTCGTCAACATTGTCGAGGCGCCCGACAACGACACGGTCGCCCGGGTTTCTGTGGAGCTCGGTGCCCGAGGCAGCGTGCGTATCGTCACTCTGGCGGCGATTCCGATCGACACCTTTGTCGGAAGACTGAAGAAGAAGTAGCCGCGGTCAGTCCCCGTGCGCGGCCCGGAGGCGGGGAGAGAGGCGGAGCATCAGCGACACCCGTTCGAACTCCCGCAGCCAGTCGGCGGTCACGTCGGCCAGCACGTCGGGACCGGGTGGGAGGATACCGGTGGGACAGGATGGGCCGAGCCGCTCGTGAGCCATCCTGCGGTAGGTCGCCAGACTGCGGTCTCCATAGCGGGCGCACTCTTCGAAGTCTTCGCTCAGGAAGAGGACGATAGGGATCCGCCGCCCGGCGTTAAGCCTCAGCTCGTCCTGCACCACAGGCTCTTCATCGCGGTCGGCGAATCGCAGGCGAATCTGGGGCGCCGCCTCGGCGAGGCGCTGGAGGATGGGTCCCTGCGTCGCGCAGTCGCCGCACCAGGTACCCGCCAGGCAGAGAAGGTGCATCCGTCGTTGAAAGCCAGAGAGCAGCTCGACCTGCGCTTCGGTCAGCCGGATCCGCTCGTACACGGCGTGCCAGCGCTCCCGGTGCGCCTCTGTGCCGTGGCGGGCGAGGAACTCGTGGTACGGCTGCGCGCGGTCAAATACCGTCTGCCAGGCCATGCGTCTCCCACCCCCACAGTATAATACTGAATCATGCATGAGGTCGAAGGGCTTCTCATCGAGCTGCAACGGTCCGCCGGAGAAGGAGAGACGATCGCCCTGGGGCTGACCCTCAAGGACGGCGTGCCGCTGTTCGCGGTGCTGGTCGTCCGCAAGAACCAGGTGGTTGACGTCCTGGCGACCGGCAACACACCCGAGGCCGCCTGCCGCGCCGCACTCCAGCGGCCTGCCGCCTCCCCTCTGCACTAGACTTCCTGATGCCATTGGATGATCGCGAGGCCATCCGCCGGCTGCGTGCGGCGGTGGCGGCCGCCGCCCCCGATGTCGAACTGGATGCGCCGTCTGTCCGTTGGGTGGAGACGCCCTATCCGGGAGTGAGATACGGGCTCCGCCTGGGCCGGGCGACCGCGCTGCTGTTCCTCCCCGTCGAGGACATCGACGGCGAAGGGTGGGAGGATCGGCTGCCCGCGCGCCTCCGCGAGGCCAGCGCCTACCTGGAGCAGTTCCCCCTCGCCCGCGTACCTCGCTAGGCGTCGCCGGTAGGCGTCGCGTCCATCCGCGAGAGGATCTGAAACGGTGCCTCCCTTGGACCCGGCCAGCGGTCAGGGTCTCACGCTGCTGCACGGGGCCGGCGCGCGCGGCGACCTCTGGCAGCTGCAGGCCCTCGCGTTCCCGCGGGCGCTGACCCCCGAGCTGGCGGGGCGCGACGGGGTCGGGACACCGACCTCCATCGCCGGCCACCTCCTCTCGCTGGGGCCGGTCCTCGACGCCGCGGCCGTGCTGGCGGGACATTCGCTGGGCGGGGCCGTCGCGCTGCAGTACGCGCTGGGATTGCCTGCGGGACTGCGCGGCGTCATCCTTATCGAGACCGGAGCGCGCTTCCCCGAGGCGAAGGAGTGGGTGCGGCAGCCCCTGGAGGAGGCGTCGCTGGTGGCGCTGACCGATCGCTCCTTCGGGCCTGCCGCCACTCCGCGGCTCCGGGAGAAGAGCCTCGCCATTCTGCGCGCGCTGGATCCGCGGGTCATCCGCGCCGACTTCGAGGCGGCGGCGAGCTTTGACGTGCGCGACCGTCTCGGGGGCATGCTCCTCCCCGCCCTCGTCATCGCCGGCAGCGCAGACCGAATGGTCGCGCCCCGTCACGCCGAGTTCTTGTCAGCCCACCTGCCCCGGGCAGAGCTGGTCTGGATCGAGGGCGCAGGGCACATGGTCATGCTTGAGCAGCCGCACGCCGTCAACCAGGCCATCCGCCGCTTCCTGGAGCGACTGAAGCGGGAAGAGTCCGTGCCCCCGTCACGCTATAATAGATAGGTTCGCGCCTCGGGCGCGCCGTGGTTTCCCATGATCAGCAGACGGCTCCGCACCTACCTCGGCAGGCACCGCCGCGCGTACATCCAGGGGTTCGCCCTGGGCGTCCTCGCCACCGGCATCAGCCTGATCACGCCCTCGATTCTCCGGCGGGCGGTGGACGGCATCCGCGCGGGGATGGCGACGCGGGATCTCATCGCCCTCGGCGCGATCTACGTCGGGCTGGCGCTCCTGGCGGCGACGATCCGTTTCTTCTGGCGCACGGAGGTCATCGGCGCCTCCCGGCGCATCGAGTACGAAATCCGCAACGACTTCTTCGCCCACCTGCAAAGACTGCACCAGGGGTTCTTCCAGCACACCCGCACCGGCGACCTGATGGCGCGCGCCATCAACGACCTCAACGCAGTGCAGCGGCTCTCCGGTCCGGGAATCATGTACGCCATCAACACGCCGGTGATGCTGCTACTGGTCGGTGCCTGGATGTTCAGCCTCGACGTCCGGCTGGCGCTGGTCGTCTCCGTGATCATGCCCCTGGTGACGGTGATCTTCTTCCTGCTGGGCCGGCGCATCCACCACCGCTACCAGGGGGTGCAGGAACAGTTCAGCACCATCTCCGCGCGGGCCCAGGAGAACTTCTCCGGCATCCGCGTCGTGAAAGCGTTCGCCCAGGAGCCCTACGAGGTCGAAGAGTTCGCCGGGGTCAACCGGGAGTTCATCGCCCGCAACCTGCGCCTCATCCGCGTGCAAGGGGCGCTCTGGCCATCGATGAGCCTGATCCTGGGGATCGCCTCGGCCCTCCTCCTCTGGCAGGGTGGCCGGGCGGTCGGCCAGGGACGCATCACAGTGGGGACGCTGGTGCAGTTCTACGCCTACCTGGGGCAGCTCAGCTGGCCGATGATCGCGCTCGGCTGGGTGACCAACCTGATCCAGCAAGGGATGGCCTCGATGGCCCGGCTGGACGAGATCTTCAACGCGCGCCCAGAGATCGCCGATCACCCCGACCCCCTGCCGGTGGAGCGGCTGACCGGGCGGATCGAGTTCCGCAACGTCAGTTTCGCCTACAATGGGCACCCCGTGCTACACGAGGTCACCCTCACCGTGCCCGCCGGCAGCACGCTGGCCATCGTCGGCCCGACGGGTGCCGGAAAGAGCACCCTGGTCAACCTGATCGGGCGATTGAACGACCCGACCGACGGGCAGGTGCTCATCGACGGGATCGAGACGCGGAGGCTGCCGCTGGCGACGCTGCGCCGGGCGATCGGCTTCGTCCCCCAGGAACCCTTTCTCTTCTCGGAGACCATCGAAGAGAATCTGCGGTTCGGCGTCGAAGCGGGCGACGGGATGAAGGCGGCGGCGGCCGCCGAGGTGGCGCAGCTGGCCCGCGACGTGCAGGACTTTCCGCACGGGTACGACACCGTGCTGGGGGAGCGCGGCGTGACCCTTTCCGGCGGGCAGAAACAGCGCGCCACCCTCGCCCGGGCGCTGGCCCGAGACCCGGCCATCCTGATCCTGGACGACGCGCTCAGCAGCGTGGACACCCACACGGAAGAGCAGATCCTCCAGGGCCTCCGCGGGGTGATGGCCACGCGCACCAGCATCATCATCTCGCACCGGATCAGCACGGTGCGGGGGGCGGATCAGATCATCGTGCTGGACGAGGGCCGCATCGTCGAGCGGGGAACGCACGAGGAGCTGCTGGCCGCCGACGGCCTCTACGCCGATCTCTACCGGAAGCAGTTGCTGGCCGAGGAACTGGAAGAGGCGGACGGCTAAGGATGGCGATGCACTTTCAGGAAGACGAGATTCTCGGCCGGGCGTACGACGCCCGCCTGATGCGGCGCCTCCTCGGCTACGTGCGCCCCTACTGGCCGACGGTGGCGGTCGCGGTCGTGCTGATGCTGCTGCACCTGTCCACCTCGCTGGCCGGCCCCTACCTCTGGCGCCTCGGCATCGACAACTACGTCACGCCCCGCCGGCTGGAGGGACTGGGCCGGCTGACCGCGGCCTACCTGGGCATCCTGGCCGCCGGCTTCGGCCTACGCTACGTGCACAGTTACCTGATGACGACGGTCGGGCAGCGTGCGATGTTCGACCTGCGCCTGGCGCTCTTTGCCCACCTGCAGCGGCTCTCGGTGCGGTTCTACACGCACACGCCGGTGGGGCGGCTGATCACCCGCATCACCAACGACATCGACGCCCTCAACGAGATGATCACCCAGGGCATCGTCGGCATCTTCGGCGATCTGATCATGCTGGTGGGGATCGTCGTCGTCATGCTGGCCCTCTCCTGGCGCCTGGCGCTGGTCACGTTCACCGTGCTGCCGCTGATCCTCTGGGTCACGGCGCAGTTCCGGGTGAAGGCGCGGGATACCTACCGGGCCGTGCGGACGCGGCTGGCCCGCATCAACGCCTACCTCAACGAGAACATCACGGGCATGGCCATCGTGCAGCTCTTCAACCGGGAGCGACGCAACTTCGCGCAGTTCGATGGCCTCAACCGCGAGCTGCTGACTTGGAACCTGCGCGGGCTGCGCGCCTTCGCCATGTTCCACCCCTCCGTGGGCGTGATCAGCTCGATGGCCATCGCCTTCATCCTGATCTTCGGCGGCGGCCTCTACCGGGAGACGGTGACCATCGGTCTGCTGGTGGCCTTCATCCAGTACGCGCACCGCTTCTTCGAGCCGATCGAAGAGCTCGCGGAGAAGTACAACATCCTGCAGGCGGCCATGGCGTCCTCCGAGCGCATCTTCCGGTTGCTCGACGAGCCGGTGGAGGTCACCGATCCCATCGAGCCCGTGCCCCTGGAGCGCGTCCGCGGCGAGATCGAGTTCCGCAACGTCTGGTTCGCCTATGAAGCCGGCGAGGACGGGACACCCGACTGGGTGCTCCGGGACGTCTCCTTCCACATCCGGGCGGGTGAGAGCGTGGCCTTCGTCGGCCACACCGGCGCGGGGAAGTCCTCCGTCATCAACCTGATCACGCGGTTCTGGGATCCGCAGCGCGGCCAGGTGCTGGTGGACGGTGTCGACGTCCGCCGCTACAGACAGCGTGAACTGCGCCGCCACATCGGGCTGGTGCTGCAGGACGTCTTCCTCTTCAGCGGCACGGTGGAGTCCAATATCCGGCTGGGCAACGCTGAGATCTCGGATCAGGCGGTGCGCGAGGCGGCCACCTTCGTCAACGCCCACCGTTTCGTCGACCGGCTGCCCAGGGGGTTCAAGACCGAGGTGCACGAGCGCGGCGCCACTCTCTCGGTCGGGCAGAAGCAGCTGATCGCCTTCGCCCGCGCCATCGCCCACAACCCGGAGATCCTGCTGGTGCTCGACGAAGCTACCAGCAGCGTGGACACCGAGACGGAGATCCTGATCCAGGATGCCCTGGCCAAGGTGCTGTCCGGCCGCACCTCGATCATCATCGCCCACCGGCTCAGCACCATCCAGCACGTGGACCGCATCATCGTCCTGCACAAGGGCCGCATCGTCGAAGAGGGGCGCCACCACGACCTCCTCGGCCGCGGCGGCATCTACACGAAGCTCTACCAGCTGCAGTACCGCGACCAGGAGCTGCGCATCCCCCGCCTGGCCCGCGGCGATGGCTGACGCGGTCCTGACCGAGTTGCAGCGGATCCTCCTGGAAGCCCTGGAGCTGCGCCGCGGGCTGATCGCCTATTCCAAGATCGAGGCAGCGGAGATGGACCGTCTGGCCCGCGACTACGAGCAGCAGGCACTCGATCGGGTGCGTGGAGAGTTGGAGCGGCTGCCCTCGGGTGGGGTAGCGCTGGCGGTGCGGCAGCGCCTTGGGCAGATGGACGAGGCGCTCGCCGTTCTGGCTGACCGCAGCGACATCGCTGAGCGCTCCCGCCGCCTGGAGCGCGACGACATCACTTGGCGCACCTTTGAGGACGTAGCGTCGCTCCTCGGGATCGAGCCCTAGATGGGGTCTGAGATGAGCAGCGTCGGACAGCGGTTGCGCCGCGTCGACGGGCGAGAGAAGGTCACCGCGGCCGCCCGCTACACCGAAGACCTCGTTCTCCCCGGCATGCTGCACGCCCGTTTGCTACTCTCGCCGCATCCCCACGCCAGGATCATCCGCATCGATCGAGCGGCGGCGGGGGCGGTCTCCGGCGTCGTTTCGGTGCTGCTGGCTGAGGATCTCCCCATCGCAGCCGACGCCGATCGGGAAGAGCACCTGCTGCTCGCGGAGGGGGAGACGCGGTACACGGGCCACCCTGTCGCGGCGGTGCTGGCCGAGAGCGAGGAGGCGGCTGCCGACGGCGTGGACGCGCTGGCCGGCGCGGCCGAGTATGAGGTCCTCCCTGCCGCCCTCGACCCGGAGGGGGCGATGCGGCCGGATGCGCCGCTGGTGCACCCGGAGGGCGACGACGGCGACACGCAGGAGGGGCAGCACGCCACGGTCGCGGTGCGGAAGGCCAAGGGCCCGCGGCCGCGCAACAGCGCCAACGTGACCCGCTTCTCGCGAGGAGACGTCGAGGCGGCTTTCCGCGAGGCCGAGGTCGTGGTGGAAGGGGCGTATTCGACAGAGCGAATCTACCAGGCCTACCTGGAGCCGCACGCCACCGTCGCCGTGCCCGACCTCATCAGCGGCGGCCTGACCGTCTACACCTCCACTCAGGCGATGTTCTACGTGCGCCAGAGCGTCAGCGACCTGCTGGGGTTGCCCGAGCAGCAGGTGCGCGTCGTAGTGATGACCATCGGCGGCGGATTCGGCAGCAAGATTCTCCTCACCCAGGGCCTCACCGCCGCGCTGGCGCTGGCGGTGCGGCGTCCGGTCCGGCTCGTGTTGCCGCGGCGGGAAGACTTCCTGGTCGCGAACGCGGCGCCGGCCTCCCGCATCACCGTCCGCTTGGGCGCGAAGCGCGACGGGACCCTGACGGCAATCTTCGCCCGCCTGATCTTCGACGTCGGCGCGGCCCCGGGCGGGTCCTCCTCCATCGCCGGCGTGCTGGTGGGCGGCTACTACAAGACGCCGCACCTCGCCATCGAAGGCATCGACGTCATGACGCATAAGCCGCCCGTCGGAGCGTATCGGGCGCCCGGCGCGCCTCAGGCGACGCTGGCCATCGAGGCCACGATGGACAGACTGGCCCGAGCCCTCGGGCGCGACCCGCTGGAGCTGCGGCTGCAGAACGCCTCGGCCGAAGGGGATCCTCTGCCGAACGGCCGGCCCTGGGCGCGCATAGGGCTGCGCGCGGTGCTGGAACAGATGCGCGAGCACCCTCTCTGGCGTGAAAGGCGGTCGGGCGAGGGCGTTGGGGCGGCGGTGGGCGGCTGGCCGGGGGCGATCGAATCGGCCAGCGCGCTCTGCCGGGCCAACACCGACGGCACCTTCCAGGTGGTGGTGGGAGCGGTCGATCTGACCGGGACCTACACCGCGATGACGCAGATCGCCGCCGAGGTACTCGGGGTTCCCCCGGACCGGGTCCGCGTCGTCGGCGCCGACAGCGATCAGGCGCCCTACGCCGGTATGTCGGCGGGGAGCCGGACGACCCTCACCGTGGGCAGCGCGGTGCGGCTGGCCGCCGAGGATGCCCGGCGGCAGATCCTGGCCATCGCGGCGAAGGAGCTGGAGGCCAGCGAAGAGGACCTCGAGATCGCCGACGGGCAGGTGCGCGTGCGCGGCGTGCCGGCCAAGGGGATCGACCTGGACGACGTAGCGATCAAGTCGATGCGCTTCGGTGCCAAGTACCCGCCGATCTTCGGCCGGGGGTCCATCGCCTCTCCCAAGCAGTCTCCGGGGTTCGCCGGGCACATCGTGAAGGCGGAGGTGGATCGGGAGACCGGGGCGGTCCGCATCACCCGGCACGCGGTGATCCAGGATGTCGGGTTCGCGATCAATCCCGCAGCGGTGGAGGGGCAGATCTTCGGCGGGGCGGCGCAGGCCGCGGGCTGGGCGATGCTGGAGGGTCTGGTCTACGACGAGGGCGGGGCGCTGCTCTCCTCAACCTTCGCTGACTATGCGATCGCCCGCGCCACCACGATGGCGCCGATCGACGCGGTGATGGTGGAGGTCGCCTCGATCGACGGTCCCTTCGGCGCCAAAGGTGTGGGGGAACCGCCGATCATCGCCGGGGCCGCGGCCGTCGTCAACGCGCTGGCCGATCTCGGCATCGCGATGTCTGACCTGCCGGTCACGCCGGCGCGCGTCCTCGAAGCATCACGGCGGCCCTAAGGTTGCAGCGCCGCGGCCGTCTTGAGGATCGCCTCCGCAGACCGGTCGACGTCTTCGTCAGTCGTGGTCCAGTTAGAGATGGAGATCCGCATCGCTTCCTTTCCCTGCCAGGTGGTGCCGCCACACCAGGCGGTCCCGTCCCGCTGCACCCCGGCGATGACCGCGCGCGTGAATGCTCCCGGGTCGCGGGCAGGCGGGCGGAAGCGGACCAGTACCTGGTTCAGCACGACCTCGTTGAGAATCTCCACCTTCGCCGAGCGCTGCAGCGCCTCCGCCATGCGGCGGGCAAGGCGGCAGCAGCGTTCCACCAGATCGGTCACGCCGCGGCGGCCCAGGGAGCGCAGGGCGGCGTAGAGCGCAAACCCGCGCGCTCGCCGCGAGAACTCCGGCACCCAGTCGTACGGATCGCGTCCCTCCACCGCCCCCATGAGATAGGCGGCGACGCCGCGCATCGCCGCCCGGTGCGCGTCCTGGTGGGCGACGATGACCAGCCCGGAATCGTAGGGGACGTTGAGCCACTTGTGGGCGTCGGTCGCCCAGGAATCGGCGTCGGCCGCCCCGGCCAGGGATCCGCGCAGGCCGGGACTGACCGCGGCCCAGAGCCCAAACGCGCCGTCGACGTGTAGCCATGCGCCATGCCTCCGGGCCAACGCGGCGATGTCTGCGAGAGGGTCGAACGCCCCGGTGTTGACGTTGCCCGCCTGAGCGCAGACGATCGTCGGGCCGTGGCAGTCGGACAGGACGCGGCCGAGGTCCTCCGCGCGCATGCGCCCCTGGCCATCGGCCGGGACGCGCCTGACGCGTTCGCGGCCCAGCCCGAGCAAGCCGAGGGCGGCGAAGATGGTCACGTGCGCTTCATCGCCCACGACCACGTGGACCGGCGGAGCGTCGATCAATCCCTGGGCTTCGACGTCCCAGCCCGCGCCCGCCAGGACATGGTGGCGCGCGGCGGCCAGGCCGGTGAAGTTCGCCATGGTCGCACCGGTGACGAAACCGACGCTCGAGCTGCGCGGAAGGTCGAGGAGATCGAGCAGCCACGAGGCGGCCACCTCTTCCACCACGGCCGCCGCGGGTGCGGAGACGTAATTCCCGGCGTCTTGATCCCAGGCGGCGGTGAGCCAATCGGCGGCCAGTGCCGCGGGGAGAGCGCCGCCGATGACGAACCCGAAGTACCGGGGCCCGGCCGATGCGACCAGGCCGGGGTCGGCATCGCGCGCCAGTTCCCGGATGACCGTCTGGGGATCCACTCCATCGTCGGGGAGAGTGCCGCCGAGGGTGGCTCGGAGCGCCGCGGCGTCCACCGGCCTCCCCACCGGGCGCGAGGGCAGGGTCTCGAGGTAACGCGCGGCCAAGTCGGCCGCGAGGGCCAGGAGGGAGCGGTCGATCAACGGTCGCTCGGGAAGGTCAGGCGGAGACGCCGCCCTCCGCGTCGCGGAGGCGGCGCGAGAGGGTCTGCATGATCTTGCGGCTGAGCGAGGGAGCGGCGTCCAGCAGGCTCCAGAAGTCGCGGAAGCTCACCACGAGCAGACGCATCGGCGTGACCGCTTCGACGTCGGCCGAGCGCAGCCCGCCGTCGAGCAGGCTCATTTCACCGACGAAATCGCCCGGCCCCAGGCGGATGGCGCGTTTCTGCCGCGTGCGCACAGTGGCCTCGCCCTTGACGATAATGAACATCTCCCGGCCCACGTGGCCGGCCGTGGCCAGCCGCTTCCCTGCCGGCACCTCCACATCGTCGGCGAGGCGGCTGATCTGGGCCAGTTGTTTTTGCGAGAGCCCGTCGAAGAGAGGGACGCGCTGGAGCAGCGCGATCTTGTCCGGCCGGGCGCGCCAGAGCGTCATGCCTTTCACCTCCATGCGGGATCAGTTTCTCATTCACCTTCCCAGTCGGCTTCCCTGCACCTGTTGCCCTCGGCTTCCTTTGTAGCCTGCAGGGGCGGTCCCGTCAGCCCCCGGCGAGGGCCAGCACCCGCTGGACTCGACGGGAATGCAGAAAGACGGCGCGTAGCCGTTCGTCGGGGACCGATGCGGCGATGCGTTCGATGATCTCCCGACCCTTTTGGGCGCTGGCGGAGGCTTCCCCCGGGCGGCCCTGCGTCTTGTGCACCTCGGTCATGCCGGCGAGGGCGCGCCACAAGGCGGGAAGGCGCCCCGTCGTTTCTGCCTCGCGCGCTGCTTCCTGAAACTGCCCCAGAGCGTCCGTGTGCTCTCCCAGGGCCGCGGCAGCCTCCCCGGCGATGAGCAGCCCTGGCACTCGCCAGTGCTTCGCCTCGCCGATCTCGACGAGCCGGGCGAGATGCTCCGCAATTCTGTGGGCTTCTGCAGGCCGACCATGCAGGATTTCACTCAACCCCTCCAGGTAGGC
The DNA here is from genome assembly GCA_036004665.1 of bacterium. Lineage (GTDB taxonomy): Bacteria > Sysuimicrobiota > Sysuimicrobiia > Sysuimicrobiales > Humicultoraceae > JACQGZ01. The sequence continues at coordinate 59,493 of DASYRG010000015.1, forward strand.
AACCTCCTCTGCGAAGTCCAGGCGGGTCTCGGTCTCCTCCAGAGCCCGCCGCGCCCGGGTAATCTCCGTCTCCGCCTCCTCCCACCTCCCCAGCGCCGCCTTGTCGGCCGCGAGCGAGGCTCGGATAACCGGCAGCCAGACTCCTCTGACTTGATGTCCCAGCGCCAGCGCCTCCTCGTCGGTGGCCAGAGCGCCCGCGTAGTCTTCGAGTTCGCGATGGACCCGGCCGATGATGAGGAGGCTGTAGACGTGGATCCGTACCGCCCCGATCTGGCTGGCCAGGTCGACGCCGCGCGCGGCCAGAGTGAGGGCCCGACCGAAATCTCCCCGGATGGCGGCCAGGTTGGCCTGGACGAAGAGAGCGGGAGAGAGGTTGCGCGCATCCCCGATTTCCCCGAGGACGGCAACGCTGCGGTCGGCCTCGGCCTGCGAGGTCACGTAGTCTCCCCCTTTCTGCCGGGCGAACGCGATCATGTAGCGGTTCTCGCCCCCGAGCGAACGGTTGCCCAGCCGTTCGCACAGGGCCAGTGACTCCACGTACGACTTGACGGCGTCTTCGAAGCGGCCGAGGAACGCGAGATTGTCTCCCAACCCGTGCAGGCTCTCCGCCAATCCCGCGGCGTCGTTGGCCCTCTCCAGGAGGTGCCGCGCCTCCTCGTGCACGCGGATGGACTCGGCATGATTGTCTTGGGCGAAAATGGTGAAGCCGATGTGGTTGAGGATCTGGCCGGTCAAGACAGGATCCTCCAACCGACGGCTGATCGCCAGGGCCCGCTCCAGGTATTCCAGCGCGGTCGCGTACTGGTCCTGTTGCCGGTAGGCGAAGCCGGTGCGGTCGAGGGCGATGGCTTCCCACCGGGGCTGCTCCAGCTCGCGGGCGAGCGCGCGGACAGCATCGAAGTCTGCGCGGGCCTGATCGTATTGTCCGAGGAGGAACCAGACCTCGCCCCGGCCATGGAATGCCCGCAGCCGTGCCGGCGAGGCGGGGTGAAGGTCGAGGGCGCGGGTGAAGTGGTCGAGCGCGGTCGTGTTCGCGTAGACGCCGGCGGCGCGCTCTCCGGCCAGAAGCAGGTGCGTGGTGGCCTCCTCCTGCGCTCGGAGGTCCGGAGGGAGCCCCAACTCCTGGCGCAGGCCAACAACCTGCAGCCAGTGATGGGCGATGTAGTCGGACCATTCCGCCGGCCGGTCGGCCGCCATCTGCGCTGTCCACTCCGCCATCCGCTCGTGCTGCAGCAGCCGGCGCGACTTGGGGATCATCGCGTAGGCTACGTCCCGGATGAGGATGTGGCGAAAGGTAAACTCGTCTTCCCCCACGAGCGTCGAGCGCAGCTTGCGGATCAACAGTTCCTTGTCGACCAAGGCCTGGACTGCATCCTCGATGTGGTTGCCTTGAACGACCAGCCGCAGCGGGCCCAGCCAGAAATCCTTCCCCTGAACAGCGGCGCCCTGCAGAGTCTGTTTCTCGGGGAGCGGCAGCGTGTCCACCCGCGCGCCGATGACGGCTTGGACCGTATCGGGAATCGCCACTTCTCCGAGGGGGATCGTCAACGCCCACCGGCCGTTCTCTTTGCTCAGGATCCCCCCCTCGACGAGGACGCGCAGCATCTCCTCCATGAAGAGCGGGTTGCCTTCCGCTCGGCGGAGGACCAATGCCACGACCTCCTCGGGCGCCGCCCTCTGGCCGAGGATCGCCTGAGCGAGCGCCCGGCTGTCCTCCCCTGGGAGAGGGTCCAGGAAGAGCGTGGTGGCACTGCGCTTGCCGCCCATCCAGCTTCTCCGCCGCTCCAACAACTCGGGCCGGGAGAGGACGACCAGCAGCAGGGGAATGTCGCGGATCCAATCCCCGGCGTCCTCCAGAAAATCCAGCGTGACGTCCTCGGCGGAGTGAAAGTCTTCCAGGGTGAGGATCAGCGGGGCGCGGTCAGACAGCGCTCGAAAGAAGCCGCGCATCCCGGCAAAGAGCTCCTCGCGTGTGAGGTCCCGTCCTCCTCCCCCGAGCCCCAGGACGGTCAAGAGGGCAGGGACCGCGGCAGAGACTTCCAGCGCCGCCGCGGCCGCTTCCAGCTTATGGCGGGCAGACTCGAGGGGATCACCGAAGAGGATGCCACACTGCTCGCGGATGGCCTCGGCCAGAGACCAGAACGGCACCCCCGTTCCATAGGGGATGGCGCGGCCCTGGAGGATGTGCACCTGCCCCTCCAGCACCCATCCGGTCCGTTGTCGAAACTCCTGGACCAGGCGGGTCTTGCCGACTCCCGCCGGGCCGAGGAGCGTCACCACATGGCCCCGCCTCTCCCGCAGCATTCGCCGCACGTGGCCCCCGAGGAGGTCCAGTTCCTCCTGCCGGCCGACGAAGGGCGTCGCCCGCAGCTCACGGGGTCGCGGAGGCGGAACCTCCAGGAGCTGCCAGGCGGGCAGAGGCTGGGTCCGCCCCTTCACCTCCAGCGGAGGCACGGCGCGCAGCGTCGCCACATTCTGCAACGCTCTCATGGTCCGTTCCCCGACCAAAATCTGGCCCGGTTCGGCATGCTGCTGCAGGCGGGCAGCCAGATTCACGGTCTCGCCCGTGACCAGGAATTCCCCTTTCGCGGCCGCCTGCGGATCGGCCACCACCTCGCCCGTGTACAGGCCGATGCGGATCGGCGGGAGGTCGCCGGTCTCCGAGAGCGGATGGACTCGTTGCTCGACGGCTGCGGCGGCGCGCGCCGCCCGCTCGGGGTCGTCCTCGTGGAGGGTGGGGAGGCCGAAGACGGCCATGACGGCGTCGCCGATGAACTTTTCCACGGTCCCACCGAAGCGCTCGATCTCCTCCCGGGCGATGGTGAAGAAACGGGCCATCTGCGCGCGCAATGACTCCGGGTCCACCGCGCTGGAGAGGTGCGTCGAGCCGACGACGTCGGCGAAGAGCACCGTGACGAACTTTCGCTCCTCTCCCGCCGTCTGACCCGTCGCCATGGCGGTCCCGCAGTTGCCGCAGAAGCGCATGCCCGGTGGGTTCTGGAAGCCGCAGGTCGGACAGCTCGTGGTCATTAGGCGACCGGGTTGGCGGTGGTTACCTCGGAATTCGGGGAACTGCGAGGGGATTACTTCTTTCGTCGGCCGCCGCGCTTGGCTTCGGTGTTCCGCTTGAGGTCGAGGAGGCGCTCCTCGCTCTCCTTCATGAACGCTTTCAGTTTGTCTTCAAAGGAGGCTCGGGAGCGGACGCGGGCGGTCCGTTCCTCGGGAGAGAGGGCCTGCTTGACGGAGAGATCGAGCTTCCCCTTCTCGTTGACCCCGAGGACTTTGACCCGGATGCGCTCCCGTTCCTTGAGGTAGTCCTTGACGTCCTTGACGTAGGTGTCGGCGATCTCGGAGATGTGGACGAGACCGCTCTTGCCGTCGGGGAGCTCGACGAAGGCGCCGTAATGGGTGATCTTGACGACCGTTCCTTCGACGATGGCGCCGGCTTCCACACTCATGTCGGGCGAAACTGAGGCCTCCTACAACCTGCTGCCGAAATGGGCAAGACGGATTATACTGGGCCGCCCCCTTGAGGTGTCAAGGAAAACCGGGGCGGTTCCCGCACCGACTTCAGGGCCGCGGGACGGGAGTGGGCCGCACCAGGATGATCGGGATCTCGCCGGGCCGGACCAGCCCCAGCTGCTCTCGGGCGAGCCGTTCGATGTACTGGGGGGTGTGCAGGCGGCGGATCTCCTCTCGCAGCTGCGCGTTCTCTCTCCGCAGCGTCCCGAGCTCCCGACTGAGGCGGTCCGCCTCCCGGTGCAACCGGTAGGTCGCCAGGTAGGTCGCTCCAAAGGCGTTGACCGCCAGGGCGGCGACGCCGATCAGCACGAGTGGAAGGACCCAGCGGGGGAGCCGCGGGGTGCGGGGAGGGGGCAGGGCAACGACGCGGCGGCCGGAGGGCGCAGCGCGGCGATAGGTGGAAGGGGTCGGCATCCGCGCTCCGAGTGTTCGGATGGCGTCGCGACAATTCCTGTGTGACTCGTGGGCCGGTCGGAGGAGTCTGAGTCAGGCGAGGACCGGGAACCCGCCGCGCCCGGCGTAGCCCGCCTCGGGCCCGAGTTCCTCTTCGATGCGCAGCAGCTGGTTGTATTTGGCGGTGCGCTCGCCACGGGAGGGAGCGCCCGTCTTGATCTGGTCTGCCCCGACGGCCACCGCCAGGTCAGCGATGGCCGCATCCTCGGTTTCCCCGGAGCGGTGGGAGAGGATGACCGCGTACCCCGCCTGTTGAGCGATCCGGACCGTCTCCAGCGTCTCGCTGAGCGTCCCGATCTGGTTGGGTTTCACGAGAATGGCGTTGGCCACACCCTCGGCGATACCGCGGCGGAGACGGGCGGGATTGGTGACGAAGAGATCGTCCCCCACGAGCTGGAGGCGGCGACCCAGGCTCGCCCTGAGCGTCTTCCACCCGGCCCAGTCGTCCTCGCCGAGGCCGTCCTCGATGGAGATCAGCGGATACCGGGCCGCAAGCACGCCGTAGTACTCGATGAGTCCTGCCGTCGTGCGGACGACTCCCTCGCGGCGAAAGTCGTATCCGCTCCCGCGGCCCAGTTCGCTGGCGGCGACGTCGATAGCCAGGGCCACCTCCTCGCCGGGGCGATAGCCCGCCCGCGTCATCGCGTCCACGAGCAGCGTGAGCGCATCCTCGGCTCCATCCACATCGGGGGCGAAACCGCCTTCGTCTCCCACGCCCGTCCTCAGGCCACGCTGCCGCAGGAGGGCCTTGAGCTGATGGAAGGTCTCCGTGCCCGCGCGCAGGGCCTCGCCAAAACTGACGGCGCCGATGGGGGCGACCATGAACTCTTGGATGTCGAGCGTGTTATCCGCGTGCGCACCCCCATTGAGGATGTTCATTAACGGGACGGGCAGGCGATGGGACCCCGCACCGCCGACGCTGCGGTACAGCGGAAGGCCCCGCGAGGCGGCAACCGCCTTGGCCAGGGCCAGGGAGGCCGCCAGAATTGCGTTGGCGCCCAGGCGGGATTTGTCCGGCGTGCCGTCGAGGGCGATGAGCCGCCGATCGACCTCTTCCTGGTCGGCGGGCATCCCCCGCAGCGCCGGGGCGATCTCCTCCGTGAGCGCGCGGACGGCCCGGCGCACGCCCTTCCCGAGATAGCGGGCCTCCCCATCGCGGATTTCGTGCGCTTCTCCTTCTCCCGTGGACGCGCCGGAGGGGACAGCTGCTCGTCCCCACGCGCCATCGGCGAGGTGCAGGTCGGCCTCGACCGTGGGATTGCCGCGGGAGTCCAAGATCTCGCGGGCCCGGATCCCTGCGATCGCCGGCATCACGACAGCTCTTCGTACGGCGTGGTACGGGCCGCCTCCCGGGGCGACGCCGGCAGGGCAAGGACGCGGACGCGGCGACGCCGCTCGCCGACGCCGAGTTCCAGCACGTCGCCGACGGCAACGTCGGAGGACGGTTTGGCCCGCCGGTCGCCGACGCGGACGCGGCCGGCATCGCAGAGGCGCTGTGCCAGGACGCGGCGTTTCACCAGGCCGCTGACCTGCAAGTACTTGTCGACGCGCATCAGCCCCGCTTGCTCTCCGCCCAGAGCGCCAGCAGCTCGTCGAGGCTGTGGTCCGCCAGCGCCCGCCCCGAGGCATCCGCGAGCGTCTGGACCCGCGTGAAGCGGTCCAGGAACTTCCGCGTGGCGTCGCGGACGGTGATCTCCGCGTCCACGTTGTAGAAGATAGCGATGTTGATCAGGGTGAAGAAGAGGTCGCCGAGTTCGTCGGCCACATCGCCCGTCGCCCCGCTGGCTGCGGCGGCCTCCAGCTCTCCCAGTTCGTCGCGGACCTTGGCCAGCGCGCTCTGGGCATCCGGCCACTGGAACCCGGTGGCCCGGGCGCGCTCTTGCACCTTCTGGGCGAGGACGAGGGCGGGAAGGGTCTCGGGGATGCCTTCAAAGAGTGAGCCCCGCCGTGCTGCCTTGCGTTCCTCCCAGTGAGCGAGGACGGCCGCAGCATCGGGGAGGCGCGCTTCCCCAAAGACGTGGGGGTGCCGCTCGATCAACTTGCGCACCAGACCGTCCACGAGCGCGGCGGCGTTGAACCGGCCCTTCTCGGCCGCCATCTGCGCGTGAAAGACGACCTGCAGCAGCAAATCGCCCAGCTCGTCGCGCAGGGCGCCGTCGTCGCCGCGGTCGATGGCGTCCAGCGTCTCGTAGGCTTCTTCCAGCAGGTAGGGACGGAGCGACCGGGGGGTCTGCTCCTTGTCCCACGGGCAGCCAGCGGGTCCACGCAGGCGCGCCATCACCCGGACGAGGTCGTCGAAGGTGTACGGCGCGTTCATCAGGTCAGGAGGGCCGGGGCAGCTTCTTGATGGTGGCGCCTTTCCGTTCTTCGGCCAGCCACTTCTGGAAGAGCGACTCCTGGCGCTCCTGCGTCAGCTCCTCGCGGATCCGCGCGGCCACCTCCTCGTAGGTGGCTTTCTTCGCGGGCTTCTTCTCCTGGACCTGGATGAGGTGATAGCCGAATTGCGTCCGCACCGGCGCGCTGACCTGGCCGGGCGCCAGGCTGAAGGCCACCTGGTCGAATTCCTTTACCATCGCCCCGCGTGCGAAGAACCCCAGGTCGCCGCCTTTCTCCTTGCTGCCCGGATCCTCGGAATACTGGCGGGCCAGATCCGCGAACTTCTCCCCCTTCGCCAGCCGGCCCTGGATCAGCACGATGGTCTGTTTGGCCCGCGCGTCCTGCTTGGGATCGGCGACGCGGATGAGGATGTGGCTCGCCCGGACCTGCTCCGGCTGATCGAACTGGGCGCGCCGCGCCTCGAAGCTCTTGCGCACCTCCGCCTCGGGAACGTCGACCTTGGCCACCAGCGGCAGCAACGCCCGCACGGTGAGGTTGACCCGCAGCAACCGGCGCACGTCTTCCATGGTGAGGCCGCGCTGCGCGAGGGCCTGGGCGAACTCCTCCTCCGTGCCGAAGTTCTTCTTGATCCGGTCGATCTCGGCGCGCACGGCCGCCTCGGAGACCTGGACGCCGCGCTTGCGGGCGGCCTGGAGGATCAGCCGCTGGTCGATCAGCTGGTCCAGGACGAGACGGGAGAGTTCGGCGCGCTGCTTCTCGGCGTCGGGGCCGCTGAGGTTGACCTGAAACTGGGCGGCCGCCCGCGCGATCTCCGCGTCGACTTCACTCCAGAGGATGGATTCTTCGTTGACCGTCGCCGCCACCGCCGAGCGCACGCGGAGGCCGCGCACGAGGAACCCCACCGGACGCTTTCCTACTGTGAACCGCAGGTCGGCGCCGAACGTCAGGGCGTAGGCGGTGCCGGCGGCCAGCGCCAGCACGAGCACGATGAGGATCGTCAGGGCAATCTTGCGCCGCTGTCTCACTCTGACTGCCTCCTGTCTGTGATGTCATGGAGACTGCGAGAGGAGCTTCCCGCGGAAGTGTCTCTTAGTTCTGAAGCGGGAAGCTCCTCTCGCAGTCTTGAAGCCATCAGAGTCGGTGTCATTTAGTGTGCTGGCACCGGCTCTTCCTCCGGCTGCCGAACATAGTGGGCCAGGGCCTCCAGGACGTCCCGGACCTCCGCCACCTGGTCGGCGAACTGGACGCCGGAGGTCCGCACCGTGACCGTGGCGGGCGTGACCTGGAGGCGTGTGCCGTAGGCCACTCGCAGCCGGCGCTGCACCGCCTCGGGCAGATACGCCCCCGCGCGCAGCCGGATCGTGTACTGCGGCCCCTCCCGCGTCACGGCGGAAGCGCCGACGCGCTTGCCCAGGGTGCGCAGCCGAACCGCGCCCAACAGGTGGGCGAGCGGCGCAGGAGCCGGCCCGTACCGGTCTTCGATCTCCTCGATCAACCCTTCTAGGACCTCGAGGGTCTGAGTGGCTCCGAGGCGCCGGTAGAGCGTCATCCGTTGGGCGTCATCGGAGACGTACTCGGGCGGGATGTAGGCATCGACGTGCACGTCGATGGTCGGATCGGGGGCGTCGTCCACGATTTCACCGCGCAGTTCACGGATAGCCTGGTCGAGCAGCCGAACGTAGAGGTCAAAGCCCACAGCGGCCAGCTGGCCGTGCTGCTCGGGTCCGAGCAGGTTCCCGGCGCCGCGGATCTCCAGGTCGCGCATGGCCAGCTTCATCCCCGAGCCCAGTTCGACGAACTCCTGCATCGCCTCCAGCCGCTGCTCCGCCTCCGGGGTGAGCTTCTCTCCTCGGGGATAGAGCAGGTAACAGTACGCCTGCCGCTCCGCCCGGCCGACCCGCCCCCGCAGCTGGTAGAGCTGGGCCAGACCCATCAGATGCGCATCCTGAATGATCACCGTGTTCACCTGGGGGATGTCCAGGCCGATCTCCACGATCGTGGTGCACACGAGCACATCGTAGCGGCCGCCCAGGAAGTCCATCATCACCCGTTCGAGCTTCTCCTCCGGCATCTGCCCGTGCGCGACAACGACGCGCGCTTCCGGCACCAGGCGGCTGATGGCGCGGGCCGCCCGGTCGATCGTCTGCACGCGGTTGTGCACGACGTAGATCTGCCCCCCGCGCGCCAGTTCGCGCAGGATCGCCTCCCAGATGACGTCCTCGTCTTGCTCGCGGATCTCCGTGTGGATGGGCAGGCGGTCCTCCGGTGGCGTCTCCATCACCGACATGTCGCGCAGCCCCACCAGGGACATGTGCAGTGTGCGGGGGATGGGCGTCGCGGTGAGCGTGAGCACGTCAACCTGTTTGCGCAGCTGTTTGAGTCTCTCTTTGTGTTCCACGCCGAAACGCTGCTCTTCGTCGATGATCACCAGCCCCAGGTCGCGGAAATGTACGTCCTTGCCCAGCAGCCGGTGGGTGCCGATGACCACGTCCACCTGCCCCTCCGCGACCTCCCGCAGGATGCGCTGCTGTTCGCGGCGGGTGCGGAAACGGCTGAGGACCTCCACCTTGATCGGGTAGGGCGCCAGGCGCTGCAAGAAGACGTCGTAGTGCTGCTGTGCCAGGATCGTGGTCGGCACGAGCACGGCGGCCTGCTTGCCGTCCATCACCGCCTTGAAAGCGGCGCGGATCGCCACTTCGGTCTTGCCGTAGCCAACGTCCCCGGCGATGAGCCGGTCCATCGGACGGTCCGCCTCCATGTCGCGCTTGACGTCCTGGATGGCCTGCCACTGGTCGGGGGTCTCCTCGAACTGGAAGGTCGCCTCCAGTTCGCGCTGCCAGGGCGTGTCCGGCGAAAAGGCGTGGCCGGCGGCAGCCTGGCGCGCCGCGTAGAGGCTGAGCAGTTCCCCGGCCAGGGCGCGCGCCGATTCCTTGACCCGCGCCTTCTCCCGCTCCCACTCGGCGCCGCCCAGCGTGTGGATCTTGGGCGCCTCGCCCTCAACGCCGATGTACCGGTCGACCAAGGCGATCTGGTCCACGGGGACGTAGAGGCGGTCCTCCTGCGCATACTCGAGGAGCAGGTAGTCCCGCTCGCTGCCGTTCATCGTCAGGTGGGTCAGCCCGCCGTAGCGGGCAATGCCGTGATGGAAGTGGACGACGTAGTCCCCCGGCTTCAGATCGATCCAGGAGGAGAGGCGACGTCCCCCCCGGACGAACCGTAGCCGGCCGCGGCGGCGCCGCCAGCCCAGGATCTCGCTGTCGGTGAGCACCGCCAGGGCCGCAGGTTCAAAGACGAAGCCGCCAGACAGCGGCGCTGCCACCGCCGTGACCGTGCCGGGGGACGGCAACGCGGCGAGCGTCTCAACGCTCGGTACCTCCAGGCCGTGCTCGCGCAGGATTTCTCCGACGCGCAGGGGGTGGGCCGAGGCGACGATGACGCGGCGGCCGGCGGCGATCCACTCCCGCATAGAGCGGGCCAGCAGGTTGGTCTGCCCCCCAAAGGCCTCCATCCCACCGAAGCGCAGAGGGATCTCGTCGTACGGAGGCACGGCGCCGCGCAACGTCGAGATGACGAGGCGGCGGTCGCCGAGCGCACTCGCCACCACCTCCCACGCGTGGTAGCGTTCACCCGCCTCGTGGTCGTCTAGTTCGCGCAGCACCCGCGCCTGGGCGACCAGTTCCGGCTCCTCGTCGAGAATCACGAGCGCTCCGGATGGGAGGAAGTCAAACAATTGCGCCGCTCCGTCGCTCGCGTCTCCCGGCGTCCGGAGAGGGAGCACGCCGATCTCATCGACGTCGCGCAGGCTCCGCTGCGTGGCCGGATCGAACTCGCGAAGGGATTCCACCTCATCCCCCAGCAGTTCGATCCGGTAGGCCACCCCGCCGGGGGGAAAGAGGTCGATCACCCCGCCGCGAACGGCCATCTGTCCGGGCTCTTCGACCAGGGGCAGGCGGTCGTACCCGTAGTCCGTCAGGACTTCCAGGAACGTCTCCCGCTCGAGGTGATCGCCGCGATGAATGAGGCGCCGTTCCGCCGCGAGGCTCTCTGGGGTCGGCAGACGTTGCAGGAGGGCGGATGCGGGGACCACTACGACCGATGGGGTCCCCGTGGTCAGCCGCTCGAGCACGGCCCGCCACCCAACGACTGCTTCGAGGGAGACAGGGCGATCGGCCGAGGCCAGCCCATCCCAGGAGGGCCAGAGGATCGTGCGGTCGTGCAGGTCGGGGGCAAAGAGCGCGAGGTCGTCGGCCAAACGGCCGGCGGCGTCGCGGGTAGGGGTGACGATGAGGACGGTCTGGGCGCCCACGGCGGGGTCGGCCAGCAGGGCGGCCAGGACGTACCCCTTCTCAGCGCCAGAAGGGCCCTGGATCCAGGCCGGCCGGGGGGCCCTGACCGCCGCGCGGATCGCCGCGTAGGGGCCGCTCTC
>DASYRG010000016.1:0-19692 GCA_036004665.1 bacterium
AGCCAGCTGGGAGTCGAGACTGCGCTCGAACTCGGTGAGGTCGTCCGGCACGCTTCCGGCCGCAAACCCGCGGACCCCCAGCACCTGCCAGGCCCCTTCCAGCGTCTCGCGCGCGCTGAGGCCGAGAAAGAGCTTCTCGTCGACGACGGCGCCCCCGGGGATGAAGAACCGCCGGCGGGTCGCTTCGTCCAGACCCTCCTCCAACCGGGCCAGCTTCACTGCGGCCTTGACGTTGAAGGCGTCGATCTCGGCCTGCACTGTGCGGCGCAGCACCTCTTCGTTGTGGCCATGGGCACGCGCCGCCGCCAGCACCACCTCCGCGTAGACGCGGTCCAGGCTGAGTTCGAGGCGCATGAGATCCTGATCGGCCTGGTAGCCGGCCAGTGCCGCGGCCACACCCGGCGCGAGCGGGTGTCCCATCGCCTCAAGCGCCCCGGCGACCGCGCCGACATCCGGCTGACGCACCAGATCGCGCAGGGCCGCATCGCCCAGGGGACCGGCGGGAAGGACGGAGGCCATGATCTCCTCCTCAGACCGGCTCGTGTGCTTGCCGCGGAGGATCGCCCGGATGTTGGCCAGGTCCCACCGCAGCAGGACGGCCGCGATCAGGGCCTTCGCCTGGCCATCGGCGAAGCTCAGAATCTTAGTCGTGGTGGCGCGAAAGTTCCGCGCGAGGGCCTCATCGACCGCCGCCAGCCCCTGATAGCGCGTCTGTGCTTCGGAGAGGTCGCGGCCGTAGGGCGTCGAGCCCAGCGCGTGGACAAAGGCCTCGAAGGAGGGCGCCGCGAGCAATTCGTCCACCCGCGCCGCGTCCAGCAGCCGGCTGCGCATCGCGCGCACCCGCGCGTTGATATATGGAAAATCAGGCACGAGGCGAGATCATCCCCACAGGGCGCGGGCCACGTCAGACCCCAGGGTCGGCCTGGCCCGCTCCAGCCGGGCGGCCAGCGTGTTCACCACGACGTACCGCCCATCGGGCGAACTCAGCCGCACGCCGCCGCGGATCTCGTTCGTCCCCCGCACGTCCGCATCGAGCTTGTGACGGCGGGCCGCCTCGCGCACCAGCTCCACGTCGTCTGGGTGTGTCTCGATGAGCACTCGCCCTGAAAATCCCGCGGCGGCCTCTGCGATCAGCCGCTCCAGGACGTGCCCGTAGCGGGCGCGGTCGCGCACCAGCGCCTCCAGCGCCTCGGTGGCGCGGCGGAAGACCTCGGCGAGGGCCTGGTCTTTGCGCTCCAGCACCAGCGCCTGGGCCTGCAGCTGGGCCGTAGACCGGGCCCGCACCTGCGCCGCCCGCAGCGCCGCCTCCTGTTGCTCGCGCGTGCGCTCCATCAGCGCCTGCGCCTCGGCGCGGGTGGCAGCGCGGATCTCCTCCGCCTGGCGACGGGCCTCGCCGAGAAGGCGCTCCCGTTCGGCGCCGGCCTCCTGCTCGAGGAGGGCGATCAGGTCAGCGCCCATCAGCCTCCTACTGGATCTTGTTGATCAGGAAGAAGGCCACCAGGAAGCCGAGGATGATCATCGTTTCCGGCAGCGCCAGGAAGATCAACAACCGCCCGCCAATTTCGGGGCGCTCCGCCATCGCGCCGGACGCCGCGGCCCCGATGCGGGCCTGCGCCACGGCCGTTCCCAGCGCTCCCAGCCCGACCGCCAGAGCTGCGGCCAGGCCCACGAGTCCCGCCCCGAGTCCCAGCCCGCCGGCGGGCGCCGCCTCCTCTTGCGCCAGCGCCGGGCCCGCCGTCAGCACCAGCAGCACCAGCGTCACCCCAATCATCCCGAGAACGCGTCGCACGTTATCCACCTCCTGCTCTCTGAAATGGCTGATACTCCCGTCCGATCTCGTCGTGGTATTTCACTTTCGTCAGGAACTCGACCCAGTGGAGACGGGCCGGCTGAATCACATGACCGATGATCGTGAACAGCAGGAACAAGCCCTGCCAGAACCCTGCCATGAGAACGGCCAGGATGATGCCGAGGATGCCGCCGCTTCGCGCCGCCATCAAGCCCAGTTCGTTCGCGGCAATGCCCAGCGCCGCCGCGGCGAGGCCGAAGGCCATCAACCGGGCGTGAGAGAGGATGTGCCCGAAGGCGGTGAAGGACTCGAGGAACCACATCAGACTGGCGGCGCTGTTGCGCATCCGCCGGGACACGATCCCGTAGCTCAGGGCTACCACGACGGACCCACCGAGGAGGTAGAGGCTCCAGCCACTCATGAAGGCGGGGAGCATCTCCGCCTGCGTGCCCAGGAAGATGAGGAGCGCCGCCGAGGCCAGGATGAGTACGAGACTCTCGAAGATCCCTTCGAGGTGCCGGTGGCCGACCGCCATGATCAAGTGGGCGACGAGGCCAAGGTAGACCATGACGATGCCGAAGAGGATGATCAGCTTGAAGTACAGGGTCGTGCCCGGTTCGTGCACGCGGTTGAAGATCGGCTCGACGTGAAAAAGGAGTTCGGGCAGATTTCCGAAGACCTCGGCGTAGAGGACGCCGAAGACAATGATCCAGAAAGCCAGCACACGGATCACCCAGGAGAGCCCGAGGAGGCCGCGCGGGTCGAGGGTCCCTCCCAGGACCGGCACCGTCCAACTCTGTCCCGCCCGCGCCTTCCCGCGCAGCCACCAGCCCAGGAGGAAGAAGAGCGCCCCGTATCCGGCGTCGCCGATGACCAGACCGACGAAGATGGGAAAGGTGACCGCCATCAGCGGGCTGGGATCCCAGGTCCCGTAGCGCGGCGGCGGAAAGAGCCCCAGCAGCATCTGGAATGGTTTGATCGGCCCCGGATTGTCCAGCAGGACTGGGACGCGCTCCGCTTCGTGTGGGTCGGCGGGGGTGTCGTAGACTACGACCTCCTTGTCGAAGCGGCGTGCCAGGGTGCGGCGGATTCCCTCCACCGTGCGCGTGGGCGTCCAGCCGTGGACGACGAAGGTGTAGCGAGATTGGGCCAGCCGGGGCACGACCTGCAGCCGGATGAGGCGGTCCGTCAGCGCGGCGCGGATCGCCACCAGCATGGGACGGGCACGGCGCGCCGCCGCCTGCAGGTCAGCGCGCACGCGCTCGAGTTCGGCGGGCAAATCAGAGCTGCGCCGCTCCATCCTGGTGATGGCCTCCGCCGACGGCAGATCCGCGTAAGCGCTGGGCAGGCGCAGTTCGGACACCCCCGCCCGCGCCAGAAAGCCCCGCACCGCCTCGGCATCTTTCTTGCGGAAGGCCACGACAACGCCGATCTTGCCCTCCTCGATGGTGCGGCTGACGACCTCCACGCCGCCTCCCGTGAGGTCCTCCAGCTGACGGCGGAATTGCTGCACGATGGAGAGATCGCCACTCCGGAGGATGAACCCGACCGTTTCGAATGTGGCGCTCCCGGCCAACGCTCCGAGCAACGGCGAGAGTACGCGCACCGCCCCCTCGTAGGAGCGGATCAGTTCCAGTTCGTCCTGGATCTCCAGCCGGCGCCGCGTCAGGGGCTGGATCTCCCCTTCAAAGCTGGCGAGCGCCGATTCCAGTTCGTCGGGTGAACGCGCTGCCCACTCCTCAGTCGGCCGCGCCGGCTCCTCCGGCACCGAGGGCAGCAGCGCCAGCAGGCCGTCCGCGCGGGCCCGCAGCCGTTCCAGCGTTTCACCCTCCGCCCGCGAGGCGGCGTCCGGGGCCGGGGCGGCGAAGGCTTCGGGCGTTTCCTCGGCTTCGACGCGGTCGACGTGCAGGCTGCCGATCCCCTGGAGCGTCTCCAACACCGGGGTGAGCAGGCGCTTGGGGCCAACGGCCAGCACCCGGCTCATCGCGACGATCATCCGGCGCCTCCCACGATCCTCTCCACCACCAGCCTGACGGCCACGTCCATCCGCTCTTCCGACTGTGCGCGCAACCGATCCGCCTCGAGGCGGGCGCGACCGACGACGTCGCCGGCGATCTCCAGGGCTTCGCGTTCGGCGCGCGAGGTGTAGTCCTGCGCCAGCGCGGCCGCCTCTTCCCGGGCCTTGGCTACGGCCGCCTCCGCCTCGCGGCGTGCCGCTTCCACCATCCCGGCCGCCTCATGGCGGGCCCGCTCGAGCATGCCTTCCAGCTCCCGCTCCTTCTGGGCGATCACCTGGAGGGGGTTGTCGTCCGGACGGGCGTGGTGATGATCGGTCATCAGTCTTCGCACCCCGCGTACATGGCGCGCCGGGGAGTCCTGAGCGAGCGGCGACTTGTCAGGGCGATATGGAGCGAAAGAGGGCCTTTTGACACCCAAAACGCCCTGGGAGATCCCCTCCCGGGGCGAATCGCACTACTGCTCATTTTGTCTATCAGAACTGACCCTAAACTATGATAACAGACGCGCTAGGGGAGGAACAAGGCGGCCGCTCGCGCGAGATTGATCACGGGCTCGGGAAAGAGCCCCAGCAGCAGTGTGCCCGCGCCGGCGATCCACAGCGCCGCCGCCATCGCCGCCGGCTGGCGCACGGGGGACGGGTCGGTCGCCGGCATCAGGTACATCGCGCGGATGACACCCACGTAGTAGAAGAGCGAGATGACGCTGTTGACCACCCCCACCGCCACGAGCCAGAGCAGGTCGGGCGAGCGCTCCAGAGCGGCGCCGAAGACCGCCAGTTTGGCAAAGAAGCCCGCCGTCGGCGGGATGCCGGTCAACGAGAGCATGAAGAGGGCCATCAGAAAGGCCAGCGCCGGAGCGCGCTGCGCCAGACCGGCATAGTCGGGGATGTCGTCGGAGCCGAGGCGCGAGCCAATGAGGGCGGCGACGAAGAACGCGCCCAGGTTCGTGAACACGTACTGAAAGAGGTAGACCAGCAGCGCCGTCCCACCGAAGGCCGCGCCCGAGGCGAAGCCCGCCACTCCGATGAGGATGAAGCCCGCGTGCGAAATGCTGGAGTAGGCGAGCATGCGCTTGATGTTCCGCTGCGGGAGCGCGAGCAGGTTGCCCAGGAACATCGAGACCGCCGCCAGGACCGCCACGAGGGTCACCCAATCGAGGCCCGACGGCGCCACGGCGACGGCGAGCACCCGCAGCAGCACCGCGAAGCCCGCCGCCTTGGAGGCCACCGAGAGAAACGCCGCCACGGGCGTGGGGGCGCCCTCGTATACGTCAGGCGTCCACTGGTGGAAGGGGACCATCGAGATCTTGAACCCGAATCCAGCCAGCATCAGCGCCAGCGACACCGTGAGGATGGGGGCGGGAATCTGGGAGGCGCGCTCGGCGATGTCGTAGAGGTTGGTCGAGCCGGTCGCTCCGTAGAGGAAGGAGAACCCGTAGAACATCGTCGCCGAAGCCGCCGCTCCGAAGAGGAAGTACTTCAGCCCCGCTTCGTTGCTCTTGGGGTGGCCTTTCATGTAGCCGGCCAGCACGTAGGAGGTCAGGCTGACGAGTTCGATCGCCAGGGCGAGCAGGATCAAATCGGCGCTGGCGGCCATCAGGAGCAGGCCTACGGCGGTGAACACCAGCAGGGCGTAGATTTCTCCTTCGAATGAGGTGGCGGTCGCGCTCGGGCTCGCCGCGCGCGCGGCCCCCGCCGACGGCCCCCGGAAGTAATCGATCGCCGCCAGGATCACCAGCGCCGTCGCGATGATCGCGATGAACTTGAAGAAGACGGCGAAGCCGTCCACCGCGTAGGAACCGGAGAAGGCCGTCCGTCCCGCCCCGACCAGCGAGCCCGCCAAGCCCCAGGCCGGCAGGAGGGCGAGGAGGAGGCCGGCCACAGCCACCCACCCGACCGTGTCCTTGCGCTGCGGGGCGACGAAGAGATCGACGCCGAGCAGGACCAGGCCCAATCCGACCAGCCACAGCTCCGGGAGGATGGCGAAGAGGTCCTCAACGGGCATGCTAGCGCAGTGCCCCCGTCAGCGCGGCCATGGCCGCGTTGATGATGTCCAGCAGCGGCCGCGGGTAGATCCCAAAGAGCACCATCGCCACCGCGAGCGGCACCAGCGACACCAGCTCCCGCGCGTCCATGTCGGGCAGGCCCGTCCAACGCGGGTTCGTCGGGCCGAGGAAGATGCGCTGGATCGTCCAGAGGAACATCGCCGCGGTGATCACGATACCCAACAGGCCGGTCGCCGCCAGCACGGGGAAGACGCCAAAGGATCCCAGGAAGATCAGGAACTCGGCGACAAACCCCATCAGCGCGGGCAACCCCAGAGAGGCCAGCATCGCGATCATCGTGATGCCGGTGTAGACGGGCAGGACCGAACCCAGCCCGCCGAACTCGTCCACGCCCCGTGTGTGCGCGCGGTAATCGTAGATCACCCCCACGATCAGGAAGAGCGCCCCGGTGATCACGCCGTGCGCGACCATCTCGAACACCGCACCGTTGAGGGCCGTGGTGGCGGCCTGGGCCCGATCCGGCTGCCCGAAGGCCGCCGCGGCGGCGGCGACGCCCAGCATCACGTACCCCATGTGGTTGACGCTGGAGTACGCCACCAGTTTCTTCAAATCCGACTGCGCCATCGCCACCAGCGCGCCGTAAATGATCCCCAGCAGGGCCAGGATGGCGATGACGAAGGCGAACTGCTGGAAGACCTGCGGGAAGAGCGTCAGGCTGAAGCGCACGAACCCATACGTCCCCAGTTTCAGGAGGACGCCGGCCAGAATGACCGAGCCGGCCGTCGGCGCCTCCACGTGCGCATCCGGCAGCCAGGTGTGGAAGGGCCACATCGGCACCTTGATGGCAAAGGAGAGAAAGAACCCCCAGAAGGCGACTTGCGCCAGGCGCAATGATCCGGCCAGCGGCTGCTGAGCGATCAGGTCGAGCACGTCGAACGTGCGCGGCGACGCATTGAAGTACAGGATCAGGATGCCCACGAGCATCGCCAGGGACCCGACGAGCGTGAACAAGAAGAACTTGATCGCCGCGTACTCTTTGCGCGGCCCGCCCCAGATGCCGATGAGGAAGTACATCGGCACCAGCGTCAGCTCCCAGAAGATGTAGAAGAGGAAGAAGTCCAGGGCGACGAAGACGCCTAGCATCGCCGTCTGCAACAGCAGGAAGAGAAAGAGGTACTCCTTCAACCGCACGGTCATCTTCCAGGAGTAGACGATGGAGAGCACGGAGAGCACCTGGGTGAGGAGGACGAGCGGCAGGCTCAGCCCGTCGATGCCGATCTTGTAGCTAATGGCCACCGAGGGGATCCAGGTGTAGGCTTCCCGCAGCTGCATCCCCTGGCCGATCTCGAACCGTCCCAGCACGAGGATCGAGACGTAGAGCGAGAGGATGGAGGCCGCCAGGGCGATGGTTTTCAGCGCCCGCTCGCCGCGGAAGAAGAGGAGGAAGATTCCCCCCGCCAGCGGCAGGAACACCATCAGGCTGAGGAGCGGCACCATCATGATGCACCCACCCTCATCGCACCAACCCCCCGAGAATGATCAAGATGACGCCGACGGCGATGGCGAGCAGGTAGTTCTCCGCGCGGCCGGTCTGGATGTAGCGGAGCGTGGCGCCCAGCCGGCCGGTTACCAAGGCCAGAAGGTTCACCGCGCCGTCCACCACGTACAGATCGAAGACGCGGTAAAGCCGGGTGAGCCCCACCACCACCGCTCCCAAGAGGTTGACCAGACCGTCGATGACGTAGAGATCGAAGATGCGCAGCACTCTGGTGGCCCACATCACCGGGCGCACCACCGCCAGCGCATACAGATCGTCGAAGTAATACTTCCGCTCGGCCAGCACGCTGAACGGCTGGAAGGCCCGCCGGACCGTGGCGGGGGAGATCACCCTCCAGCGGTAGAGCGCGGCCGCCGCGGCGATGCCCACGAGGGCGACCGCGGTGGAGATCGCGGCCACCGGCAGGCTGAACTTCGTCCCCTCGACCCCCTCGGCGTGGATGAAGGCGTGGAACGGATTCCCCAGGAACGGAGCGCCGACGAACCCGATGAACGCGGAGAAGAGGGCCAGCACCCACAGCGGCCCGGTCATCACCCGCGGGCTCTCGTGCGGGGTGGGGTGGCCGGCGGTGCTCCCGTGTCCTTCCCCGTGCGCCCCGCCCTTCCCCCAGCGCGGCGTCCCCGTGAAGGTGTAGAAGATGACCCGCATCATATAGAAGGCGGTGAGGAACGCCGTGACCTCGCCGATGATGAAGAGCGGCCGGTTGTGGGCAAAGGCTTCCAGGAGGATCTCGTCTTTGGACCAGAATCCGGCGAACGGAAAGATGCCCGCCAGCGCCAGCGTCCCGATGAGGAAGGTCCAGTAGGTCGAGGGCATCACCCGGGCCAGGCCGCCCATCTGCTTGATGTCATTCGTGCCCATGGCGTGGATGACCGACCCGGCGCCCAGGAAGAGCAGCGCCTTGAAGGCGGCGTGCGTCATCAGGTGGAAGACGCCCGCCGTGTACCCCAGCACGCCGAGCCCCAGCATCATGTAGCCGAGCTGGCTGATCGTGGAATAGGCGAGGACCCGCTTGATGTCATCCTGGACGACGCCGATGGTCGCGGCCATCAGCGCTGTGATCCCGCCGATCCAGGCGACGACCAGCAGCGCTTCCGCCCCCGGCGACGCGAAGAACAGCCCGAAGAGGCGGGCCACCAGGTAGACGCCGGCGGCCACCATCGTTGCCGCGTGGATGAGCGCGGAGACCGGCGTCGGACCTTCCATCGCATCCGGCAGCCAGACGTGCAGCGGCACCTGGGCCGACTTGCCCACGGCGCCGCCGAAGAGCAGCAGTGCCACCGTCGTGAGGAGGGGGCCGGAGAACCGCCCCTCCCCCACCGCAGCAAAGGTCTCGTCGAAGCCGAGCTCTCCGACGGTGAAGAAGATCAACAGAATACCCGCGAACATGAAGACGTCCCCGATGCGGGTAACGATGAAGGCTTTCATCGAGGCCCGCGCGGCGGCCGGACGATCGAAGTAGAAGCCGATCAGCAGGTACGAACACAGCCCGACCAGCTCCCACCCGATATAAAGGAAGAGGAAATTGTCCGCCAGCACCAGCAGCAGCATCGAGGCGGCGAAGAGCGACATGTAGGCGAAGAAGCGGGAGTAGCGCGCTTCTCCGTGCATGTACCCGACCGAGTAGATGAAGATCATCGAGCCGACCACGGTGACGACGAGCAGCATCACCGAGGTGAGAGCGTCCACCTGGATGCCCACCGCCAGGGCGCGGTCCCCCAGAACGAGCCAGTCCACACGGGAGTGCACCGGTTCCCCGCCGCCGACCAGGTGGATGAAGAGGCGGAGCGAGGCGGCCGCGGCCAGGAGCATCGCGCCGATCGCCACGTAGGCTCCGCGCCCGGGCAGCCGCCGGCCGAAGAAGATGATCAGCCAGAAGGCCAGGAACGGCAGCAGCGGGATCAGCCAGGCCATAACTACCACTTCATCCCACCCCGGATCTGTCGCGCGAAGGTCTCTACCATTTCATGAGGTTGATCTCATCGACGTGGATGGTCTCCAGGGTGCGGTAGGCCGCCATCACCAGCGCCAACCCCACCGCGGCCTCGCAGGCCGCCAGCGTGATGACCACCAGCGCGAAGACGTGCCCCGCCACCGCCGCGGGGGCGACGTAGCGGTTGAATGCCACCAGGTTGATGTTGGTGGCGTTCAGCATCAGCTCGATACCCATCAGGATGGCGACGGCGTTGCGCCGGGTGAGGATGCCGTAGAGGCCCAACCCGAAGAGCAGGGCGGCGACCACGAGGTAGTGGGTGAGCCCGACCGCCACGTCGCGCCTCTAGAGTTCCTTGCGCGCGATCACCAGCGCGCCCACCAGAGAGACCAGCAGCACGAGACTGCTGATCTCGAAGGCCAGGATGAAGTCTGTCAGAAACGCGGTGCCGATGGCGGTGACGTTGGAGGCCGGCAGCGCCCCCGCTGCCAGGGGCCAGGCGGTGCGGACCACCAAGACAACGAACCCAGCCGTCAACGCGCCGGCCACGACGATGCCCGGCAGCCGCTGCTCGTTGAGCTGTCGGATGGCCAGTCCGGTCCCGCCTTCGGTGAGCATGATGACGAAGAGGATGAGTACGGCGATGGCGCCTGCGTAGATCAGGATCTGGATCCCCGCCACGAACTCCGCCCCCAACAGCACGAACAGCCCCGTGACGCCCAGAAAGCTCGGGATGAGCGACATGGCCGCCCGCACCACGTTGCCGCTGGTGACCACGACCACCGCGGGGATGAGCGTCAGCGCGGAGAGGATGATGAAGGCCGCCAGTTCACCCACGGGACCCCGCCCCCGTCAGACCAGCATCCATCCGGTCACCAGCACCAGGAGAAAGCCGAGGGGGACCAGGCCCTTCCAGGAGAGGTTGAGCAGCTGATCCAGCCGCAAGCGCGGGTAGGTCCAGCGGGCCCACATCAGAAAGAACACCAGGGCGAACATCTTGATGAAGAACCAGAGGATCCCGGGCAGCCAGGGTCCGTGCCACCCGCCCAGGAAGAGGACGGCGGCCAGCGCCGACATGCCAAACGCCTCCGCGTATTCGCCCAGTTGGAAGAGGGCGAAGCGCATCCCCGTGTACTCGGAGAAGTAGCCGGCCACTAGTTCCGATTCCGCCTCGGGGAGGTCGAAGGGGATGCGGTTGGTCTCTGCCGTGGCGGCGGTGAGGAAGACTACGAAGGCAATCACGCCCGGGATGGCCAGGTACCACTCGAACGGCCCCCCGAAGATGTACCAGTTCCAGATCGAGCCGGCCTGCGCCTCGACGATGCCGCGCGTCGATAGGGTGCCCGCCATCATGATTGGCACCATCAGCGCCAGGGCCAGCGGGATCTCGTAAGAGATCATCTGCGCCGCCGACCGGAATCCCCCCAGCAGCGCGTACTTGTTGTTCGACGCCCATCCGCCCAGCAGGATGCCGATGACGATCAACGAGGCCATCGCCAGGAAGAAGAGCAGCCCGATGTTGATGTCGCGGACCATGATGATGCGTCCGAACGCCGGACCGAAGGGGATGATCATCCACGCCAGCAGCCCGGCCACCGCCACCAGGATGGGAGCGACGTTGAAGGTAGGCGCATCGGCGTTCAGCGGGGTGATGTGCTCTTTCTGCAGCAGCTTGACGGTATCGGCGACGGTCTGCAGCAGCCCTTGTGGGCCGACGTGTTTGGGCCCCAGCCTTGACTGGATCCAGCCGCTGATCTTGCGCTCCAGATAGACCCCCAGCATTGCCGTGACGACGGCCAGGAAGGTAAAGAGGAGAACGGTCTCGACGATCGCCTTGAGGATCTCCACAGACCTGCTCAGCCCCTCTACGGGGCCTGCCCGGTCAGACCCATTCCAGCGCGCCCTTGCGCCAGGCATAGAGGAGGCCGACGCCCAAGATGACGATGAAGAGGACGGCTTCCACGAAAGCGAAGGCGCCGAGCTGCCGGAAGATGACGGCCCAGGGGAAGAGGTAGATCACCTCGACTTCGAAGAGCACGAAGATCAGGGCGAAGAGGTAGTAGCGGATGTTGAACTGGGCCCAGGCCTGACCGAAGGGCACGACCCCGGACTCGTAGGTCATCCGTTTCTGTGGGAGATTGGCGCGGGGCGCCAGCAGCCAGACGATGGCCAGCGGGAGGGCGGCCATGACGATCCCTACGACCGCGAAGACCGCTACATAGAGCCAGTCCAGACGCACGCTGCCCCTCCGTCGCGTTTGCCGCGCCCATCATAGAGGCGCGTCTTTCGGCTTGTCAACGAAACCGCAGAGAGGCCCTCACGACAGCGTGAAGGGCGGATACTCGTCCCGCATGAGATAGAAGTAGGCGGTCACCCAGTAGCTCCAGCGCAACACGCCGACCTGAAAGTCAAGAGGCCGCGGGGGAACTTCGCTGTGAACAGGATCGCAAACCACGCGACGATCAGTACGACGAAGAAGGCCATGTACAGGACAGCCAGCACCAGATAGTGCGGGAAGAGGAGGAGCCATTTCACGAGGACGAGCCAGCGCGCCAGGATCTGCGGGGTAGGCGAGCTCATAGGTCACCGGGTACTTCCCTGCCGCCAGATCGAAGGGCGGGTACTCGTCTCTCATCAGCAGGATGTAGGCTCCGACGTTGGCGTTCCAGCGGCTGACACCGACCATGAAGTCGAAGAGCCCGCGCGGAAAGCGGCGGGTGAAAAAGGATAGCAAAGAAGGCGATCAGGGCGATGACCGACTGGACGCCGTTGAGGACGTTGAGGATGAGGCCGTGCGGAATGATGAATAGCCACTTCACGAAGATCAGCCCGCGCGAGAGCTGCTGCGGGTAGGTCACGTCATAGGTCAGGGGGAACCTTGACGCCTCCATCGATCACCTCCCCGGCGCAGACTGCGCCGCAACCGTTTCGTGATCGGAGCGGAGGGGTTCCTGCCGAACTCCGTCAGAGATTGAGCTGGCTGAGAATCAGGCGGGCCAGGATGGCGGTCATCACGCTGGTGACGACCGCGGCGACGGCGCGCAGGACGCCCTCATCGAACGGCCATTCCTGGATGGCGGCTGCTTTACGCTCCACGGCCTCGGCGGCCACGAGTTCCAGCGCCCCGGCGCGGAGCGCGGCCAGGCCACCCTCTCCCCGGACCGGTGTGAGCGCCTGGGCGTAGAGGTTCCGCGCCCAGGCCAGGTGGCGGGCTTTCGCCGCCAGCAGCTGGCGGCGGAGGCGCCGGAGCGACGCGAAGAAGAGGACGAGGATAGTGCCGAGCATACTAAGGCTGATTACAGCGTCTCGTAGATCGGTCACCCCGGTGAGCAGCTGCGGGATGATGGCAGCTGCATACACCAGAAGCGGTATGAAGGCCAAAGAACCGAAGGGACGCAGGCCCAGGCTGCGGTCGACCTCAAAGGAAGTCAGGTGCAGCGAGGTGCCACCGAGGCGGTGAAGCCCGAGCAGCACCGCGCCCGCGACCCAGGCAAACGTGAGAAGGGGCAGCCACCCGACGAACGCGACGACGGCCGCCAGGGCGGCCGGGGCTGAGGGTGACTGGACAAACCCGATCCCTGTATAGAACAGCAGAAGGATGAACATCAGACCAAGCGGCCCCCAGACGCTGCCGACGGCCCGAAACGGCTCCCCAGTCCTCATGGCTCCCTTGGTCAGCCGGCTCACGGTCGGGCCGAGAGCCGCGACCTCGCGGCCCAGTCTGCCCGTCCCCGCTAGCGCGACCAGCATCGCGTAGGCAAGCACGATGCCGGAGGTGAGGGTCGTCTCTTCCTGCTCGAAGATGACCGTGAGGAGGCTGGGGGCGACATTTCGGACGATGAGAAGGATGAACAGGAACCAGCCAGCCCAGAGGATGAGCCAGAGGAGCCGCGGGCCGGGGAGGCGGGCGAGGACCCGCTCGGTGAGAGGAACCAAAGCTGCCGCAGAGCTGGACTGCTCCTCAGCGACGACTCCGCTCGGCCTGACCTGGCCGGTGGCAACATCGTTCATACGTTGACGGCCACCGCTCCCACCGGCCGTCGGCTGGACACGGAGGCCAGGCGCATGACGGCGCTCGCCAGCGCTTCCGGATCATGGCGAAGAAGCTCCTCCTCGCTGATGAGCGAGGCTGTCAGGACTCCCGGCACCAGGCGGCGCAGTTCAGCCAGGTCGGCGCCGACCGGGAAGGCGCCTTCAGCTTCATAGCGGCGGCTGAGCGTCACGTTGGTCGGCTTCTGTACGTTCACGAGCGCGTGCGTGAACAATCCAGGGCCCGACTGCGCGGCAATTACCCGGAGGTGATCCGCCGCGCTGAAGCCGTCGGTCTCCCCCGGCTGGGTCATGACGTTGCAGACATAGACGCGCGGAACGGCGGCGCCGCGCACCGCCTCAGCCACCCCCCGCACGAGCAGGTTGGGAATCACGCTGGTATAGAGGCTGCCTGGGCCGATCAGGATGAGGTCGGCGTCGGCGATGGCGTCCAGCGCCTCGGGCAGCGCCGCCACCCTCTCCGGCTTGAGGAAGACGCGCCGGATGCGGCGGCGGGCCAGGGGTATCTGCGATTCTCCCTCGACGACCGATCCATCCTCGTACTCGGCGGCCAGCGTCACGTCGTCCAGCGTCGCCGGGAGGACGCGCCCCCGGATGTTCAACACCTTGCTCGCCGCCCGCACCGCCTCCTCCAGGTCCCCGGTCACGCCGGTGAGGCTGGCGATGAAGAGGTTGCCGAAGGCGTGTCCGTCGAACGCCCCGCTGGGGAAGCGGTATTCGAAAAGTTCGGTCATCAGCGGCTCCGCCTCCGCCAGCGCGACCAAGCAATCGCGGATGTCCCCCGGGGGGAGCACGCCGAGGTCGCGGCGTAGGCGGCCGGAACTGCCGCCGTCGTCGAAGACGGTCACCACCGCGGTGATGTTGCTCGAATAGCGCTTGAGACCGCGCAGCAGAGTGGAGAGCCCCGTCCCTCCGCCCAGGGCCACGATCTTGGGACCGCGGGAGAGCGTGCGCTGCTGGCGGAGCACTTCCACGAGCGTCGGGGTGCCCGAAGGGAAGAGGACCCGGTCGATCGAGCGCAGCGTGCCGCGCAGGCCGTAAAGGACGACGAATGCCCCAACCAGCGCCAGGGTGACGCCGAGGAGCAGCGGCGGCACGGACCACCCGGTCGCGGCGACGATGCCTTCCAGCAGGCGCAGCACGGCGAGATCCAGCCAGGCCAGCAGACTGACGTTGGCGATGAGGGCGGCGCCGGCGCTGATCAGCAGGATGCCAGCGGCCAGGACGACCGCCCATCGCTTCAGGCCCAGACCCGGGCGCAGCCAGCGCGCCCACCGCCGCAGCTGCCCGCCCGCGAGGGCTCCCCTCGCTCCTCTCTCCATCGGCGTTCTACTCGCGGCGGATGTCGCGGTGCCGCACGCGGACCTTGAAGCCGCGCCGGCGCAGGTGCGCGCTCAACTCGTCGGCCAGCACGACGGAGCGGTGTTTGCCGCCCGTGCAGCCGATGGCCACCGAGAGGTGGGTCTTCCCCTCCTGCACGAACTGCGGCAGCAGGTAGTCCACCATCCGGTAGAGGTGGCGCAGGAAGGCCCGCGTCTCGCGCTTCCCCAGGACGAACCGGCGCACCTGCGGACTCGCCCCGGGGAGGGGCCGCAGCGCCGGCTGGTAGTGCGGGTTGGGCAGAAACCGCACGTCGAAGACCAGGTCCGAATCCATGGGCAGCCCGTACTTGTAGCCGAAGGAGATGATGGAGATCTCCAGCGCCCCTGCGCTTTGCCCCCGCACGTAGGTGGCGAGGATCTCGGTGCGCAGATCGCGCACGCTGAGGGCCGAGGTGTCGATGATCTTGTCGGCCCGCTCCTTCACCGCCTCCAGGCGTCGGCGCTCCGCGCGGATGCCCTGCAGGATCGTCCGCCCCGCCGACAGCGGGTGCTTGCGCCGCGTCTCCTTGAAGCGCCGGACCAGCGACTCGTCGGAGGCATCGAGGAAGAGGATCTGGTGGTCGACGCCGAGCCGCTCGAGTTGCCCGAGCGCGCCGAAGAGGTCGTCGAAGAACTCGCCGCCCCGAATGTCGGTGACCACCGCCACCCGCTGGACCTTTCCGTCCGAGTGCAGGCAGAGGTCGGCGAACTTCGAGAGCAGCTGCGGCGGGAGATTGTCCACCACGAAGAAGTTCAGGTCCTCGAAGACCCGCATGGCGTGCGATTTCCCCGCCCCCGAGAGCCCCGTGATGATGAGGAAGCGGAGGCCGTCGCCCCCCCGGCGCCCGTCGCGCCCATCGCGCCGGCGCAGCAGGGTCTCGAACTCGGCGGCAGCGGAGGCGCCGGCAGATCGCCGGCGGCGCCTACGGACGGAAGATGTGGCTGAGGAGGACGCTGATGATCGCAATGAGCAGGGCACCGATGAACGCCGACCAGAAATTGGCGATCTGCAGCGGCGTGACCGCGGCGACCAGGTAAAGCATCAGGGTGTTCACGACGAGGGTAAACAGCCCGAGCGTCACCACGTTCGCCGGCAGCGTCAGCACGAGGACGATCGGGCGAATGAAGGCATTGACGATGCCCAGGATGAGGGCGGCGACGATCGTGTTCGTCGCCACCGGCGGGGGGACCGAGAGCCCCGTGACGATCCGCGTGGTCAGATAGATCGCCACCGTGTTGAAGAGCCAGCGCGCCAGGAAGCGAGCCATCATGGCGCGGGGGCAGGCTCCTCCGGGATGATCAACCAGCAGAGCAGGTAGCCGAAGAGCCCGATGAAGAACGTGGGCGGAAAGATCGTCGCAAACGCCCAGATCAGCCGGACGAGCGTGGGATCGACGTTCGCGTACTCCGCCACCCCGCCGCAGACGCCCGCCAGCATGCGGTGTTGCCGTGACCGCGTGAGCCGCTTGACCATGGCGCTCTCATTATAGCCGAACGCCGAGAGCGGCCTTCACCAGCCCGGCGACCTGTCCCGGCAGCTCCGCCACCGTCGCGCCCGCGGCGATGAGGGCCTCAATCTTCCCCGCCGCCGTCCCTTCGCTTCCGGAGATCACCGCCCCCGCGTGCCCCATCCGCTTCCCCGGGGGCGCCGTCCTCCCCGCCACGTAGGCGACCACCGGCGTGCTGAACCCGGCGGCGATGTGGCGGGCCGCGGCCTCCTCGGCGCTTCCCCCGATCTCGCCGATCAGCACCACCGCCTCGGTCTTGCCGTCCTCGCCGAAGAGCGCCAGCGCGTCCTCGAAGGACATCCCCACCACCGGATCCCCACCCAGCCCCACGGCCGTCGACTGCCCGATGCCCGCCCGCGTCAGGGCAGCGACGATCTCGTAGGTGAGGGTCCCGCTGCGCGAGACCACACCCACAGGCCCTTCTCTGAAGAGGTGGTTGGGCATGATCCCCATCTTGCACCCGCCCGGCGAGGCCAGACCGGGGCAGTTGGGGCCGACCACCCGGACTCCCTGGGCCCGCGCATAGGCCATCACCGTCACCGCGTCATGCACGGGGACGTGTTCCGTAATGATGACGACGGGATCGAGCCGGTGGGCGATCGCTTCCATGGCCGCGTCCTTGGCCGCAGGCGCGGGGACGAAGATGCAGGATGCCGTCGCGCCGGTCTCGCTGACGGCCTCGGCGACGGTGTCGAAGACCGGCACCCCATGGACGCTGGTCCCGCCTTTGCCCGGGCGCGTCCCCGCCAGCACCCTGGCCCCAAACTCCAGCATGCGTTGCGAGTGGAACTCGGCCTGGTATCCGGTAATCCCCTGGATCAGGACGCTAGTAGACGCGTCGATCAGGATCGCCACGGCGTGCTCCCGGCCAGACGGACCGCTTCCCGCGCGGCCTCCTCGGGATCGAGGAAGGCTCGGATGCCCCTCTCCTGCAAGATCCGACGACCCTCCTCCTCGTTTGTACCGGTCAGCCGCACCGCCACCGGTACCGAGGGCGGTGATGCGGCGACGGCGCGGGCGATGTCGTCGCAGCGAGTGATCCCCCCGAAGATGTTGATGAAGAGCGCCCGCACGCCGGGCTTGCGCAGGACGATCCCCATGGCCGCGGCCATGTTCTCGGTGGTGGCTCCCCCCCCGACGTCGAGGAAGTTGGCGGGGCGGCCCCCGAAGTGGGCGACCACGTCCAGGGTGGACATCACCAGCCCGGCGCCGTTGCCGATGATCGCCAGCTCCCCGTCCAGCTCGACATATGACAGTCCCGCGTCCCGGGCGGCGCGTTCCAGCTCGGTCATCTCTTCGTTGAGAGGCCGGTCTCCGTGGCGGAAGGCGGCGCTGTCGTCGAGAATCAGTTTCGCGTCCACGGCCAGCAGCGTCCCGTCCGCCAGCGCCAGGGGATTGATCTCGGCCAGTTCCGCTTCCTCCCCCACCGCGAGGCGGTAGAGGGCCGCGGCGATGGCGGCAAACGCGGTCACGCGCTCTCCGCGCAGACCGACGGCGGAGGCCATTTCACGCGCGTGAAAGGGCAGAAACCCCAGCATGGGATCGACATGGTGCTTGACGATCCGCTCGGGGCTGCCCCGGGCCACCTCCTCAATGTCGATCCCGCCTGCCTCGGAGGCGATCGCAACGAACCGGCGGGCCATCCGGTCGAGCGTAAACGCCAGGTAGTACTCTTTTTCGATCTGCGCCGCCTCCGCCACCAGCAACCGGGTTACACGCTCTCCTTTGATCGACATGCCCAGGATCGCCTGGGCGTGCCTTCGTGCTTCTGCGGCATCCGCGGCCAGTTTGATGCCTCCCGCCTTGCCTCGCCCCCCCACGAGGACCTGCGCCTTGATGACGACGGGATAGCGCAGCTCGAGGCTCTCGACCTCCTCGGGCCACGACACCACGATTCCTCGTTGCGTGGGGATGCCGTAGCGCGAGAAGATCTCTTTCGCCTGGTACTCGTGGAGTTTCACGTCGCGGCCCTTGGACTGGGGAAGGGTCTCTGCACCATCTCCTCCAATCTGGCCTTCACCATCGGCCACTCCCGATCGACAATGCTGAAGTAGACCGAATCACGAATCCGGCCGGTGGCGGTGACCATGTGGCTGCGGAGGATCCCCTCTTCCTTCGCGCCGATGCGCAAGAGGGCCTGTCGTGACCGTGCGTTGAGCACGTCGGTCTTGAACTCCACGCGGATGCAGCCGAGGGTCTCGAAGGCGTGCCGCAGGAGCAGGTACTTACACTCGGTGTTGACCGCCGTGCGCTGCCAGGGACGGGCGATCCAGGTCCAGCCGATCTCCACCCGGCGATGCGCGCGGTCGATGTTGCCGTAGCGCGTGCTGCCGATGGCAGTCCCGGAGCCGCGTTCCACGATGGCAAAGGGAAGCGCCGTTCCATCCGCCTGCGCCTGAAGCGCCGTCTCGATGTATCGGCGCATCTCCTCGGCGGACTCGACAAGGATGGGGCTCAGGCGCCAGAGATCCTCGTCAAGCCCGACGCGGCAGAGGGCGTCGTGATGCTCAAGGGAGAGTGGCTCGAGCCGGACATGTCTCCCCTCGAGCGTCACGGGCTCGAGGCGCATCCTCGGGGAGCCGGACGTGCCGCCGCTCAGAGTTTCAGCACCGCGAGCAGTTCCCGCACCGCCGCCACCGACGCGGTGAATGCCGCCCGTTCGGAGCCGCTCAAGGGGGCCTCCAGGACACGGCTCATCCCACCCGCTCCGACGACGACGGGCACGCCGATGCAGAGGTCGCGCTCACCATACTCACCGTCGAGGTAGACGCAGCAGGGGATGACCCGGCCGCGGTCCAGCAGCACCGCCTCGATCATCTCGACGAGAGACGCGCCCGCCGCCGTGAAGCCGCTCTGTTTCATCAACTCGGTGATCTCCGCCCCTCCCCGCCGCGTGCGCGCGACGACGGCGTCGAGCCGGTCGGAGGGCAACAGCGAGCTCACGAGGATCCCGCGGACATTGGCCAACGACGCCAGGGGCACCATGTCCTTGTCGGTGTGGGCGCCGATGACCAGGGCGTCGACGTCCTGCACGGAGACGCCCAGCTCCATCGCTAGGAAGGTCCGGAAGCGGGTGGTGTCGAGGGCGCCCGATTGCCCGATCACGCGCTGGCGGGTGAGCCCGGAGACCTTGTAAGCGAGATAGGTCATCGCGTCGAGCGGGTTGGTCAGAATGATGAAGACGGCCTCGTGCGACCGCGGGACGACCTGATCGATCACCTGGCGGAGAATGCCCGCGTTGGTATCGATCAGCTGCTCCCGCGTCATTCCGGGCTTGCGCGGGACGCCGGCGGTGATGACGACGACGGCCGACCCCGCCGTCTCGTCGTACCCTTTAGACGATCCGGCGAGGCGGACGTCGAAGCCGGCGATCGGCCCAGCCTGCTGGATGTCGAGGGCTTTGCCCTCGGGCAGACCTTCGATGATGTCGGTGAGGACGATGTCGGCGATGCCCTTCGCTGCCAGCCAGT
>DASYRG010000017.1:0-13116 GCA_036004665.1 bacterium
GCGACCATCGCCTACTCCGCCCTCTTCTCCATCTTCCCTTTGCTCATCGCGGTCGTGGCGGCGGTCGGCCTCTTTATCGATCAGGCGCTGGTGCGCAGCGCGATCTTCGACACGCTCTCCCGCTACGTGCCTGAGTCGACAGCCCGCTTTCTCGACCGCCAGGTCGAGGAGGCGATCCAGATGCGCGGCACGTTCGGCATCCTCGCCATCGTCGGTCTCTGGTGGAGCGCCACGGCTGTGGCGGCGACGATCCGTGGGTCGCTCGGCCGTGTCTGGCCGCCGCCCTCGCCCCTGCCTTACCTGCGCCGGAAGGTGCTCAACAAACTGATCGAGCTGCTGCTCGTGGCGATGGCCGGCCTGTTCATGATCCTCTCGTTGATTACCTCCGGGGCGATCCTCGAGCTGATCACCGCGTTCCCGGGGCTGGGGCTTGTCATCGTCAGCGTCGAGGGGTCCCCCTTGGGGCTGATGCTCTCAGCGCTGACGCCCTTCCTTTTCAGCATCCTGGCCTTCGTCGTGATCTACCGCACCCTCAGCAACGTGCGGGTGCCGTGGCTGCACGTGCTGGTCGGCGCTGCGATCGCCGGCCTGCTCTTTGAGGGCATCAAAGAGGCGTTCTTCTGGTACCTGCGCACCTACGCGCGCTATCAGCTGGTGTACGGCTCGCTCACCGGTATCATCATCTTCTTGATCTGGATGTACCTCTCGTCGGCGATCCTGCTCTACGGGGCGGAACTGGCGGCGCAGATCGGCCGGCCCTACCCGCAGGAAGTCGGCCAAGGGTAAACCTTTAGGCCAGCGGAGCGGCACCCGAAGAAACCGTGAGCTTGTAGTTCGGGTTTCTAAGGGTGCCGCTCTCAGCCTCGAACCATCATCCTGCGACGGCGCGCAACACCCGCAGCGCGGGCGGACTGAGCAGCACGGCAGATCCGCCGGGGAGCGGCGCCTCTGGCCCTTCCTCCTCTCCTCCGACGGAGAGGACGGGCAGCCATCCCGCGCCCTGTGGGGGTGGAGGCAGCACGAAACGAGTATCCCCGCCGGCGGCGATGAGCACGAGGAAGGTATCGTCGGCACGCGGGGCGCCGCGCGCGTCGACGTCACGGAGCAACCGCCCGTCGAGTAGCATCCCCAGGGCGCGGCGGGGATCCTCCCAATCTTCCTGGGTCATCTCCCGGCCGTCGGGATGCAGCCAGAGCACGTCCCGGCGCCCATCGGGGGTGGGGAGTCCGCTGAGGAAGCGCCGCCGGTGGAACGAGGGGTGCTCTCGGCGGAAAGCGATGAGGCGCTGAACAAATTCCAGAAAGGCCCGCCGGCCGTCGTCCAGCTCCCAGTCGTACCAGGAGACTTCGTTGTCCTGGCAGTAGGCGTTGTTGTTGCCGCCTTGCGTGCGAGAGAGTTCATCGCCGCCCAGTAGCATGGGTACCCCCTGGCTGAGCAGGAGCGTGGCGGCGAGGGCGCGCCTACGCCCCTCCCGGCACTCCAGCACGGCGGGCTCGGCGCTGAGACCTTCGACCCCGCAGTTGACGCTGAAGTTCTCGTCGGCCCCGTCCCGGTTGCCCTCGCCGTTGGCCTCGTTGTGCTTGTGCTCGTAACTGACCAGATCCTGGAGGGTAAAGCCGTCGTGCGCGGTGACGAAGTTGATCGAGGCGTAGGGGCGGCGGCCGGAGAGCTCGTAGAGATCGCTGCTCCCGGCGAGGCGGGTGACGAACTCCCCGGTGGCGTCGCGGTCGCCGCGCCAGAAGCGGCGCACCACGTCGCGGTAGCGCCCATTCCACTCCGCCCACAGCCAGGGGAAGTTCCCGACCTGATAGCCTCCCTCGCCCACATCCCACGGCTCGGCGATCAGCTTGACCCGCGAGAGGACCGGGTCCTGCTGGATCACCTTAAAGAACGGTGAGAGCATGTTCACGTCGAAGAACTCGCGGGCCAGCGCCGCAGCCAGGTCGAAGCGGAACCCGTCGACATGCATCTCCTGCACCCAATAGCGCAGGCTGTCAGTAATCAGCTTGAGGACGTAAGCGTTCCCCGGGTCAAGCGTGTTGCCGGTGCCGGTGTAGTCCATGTAGTAGCGCCCGGCCTCCGTGAGCTTGTAGTAGGAGCGGTTGTCGATGCCGCGGAAGCTCACGGTGGGGCCGAAGTGATTGCCCTCTCCGGTGTGATTGTAGACGACGTCGATGATCACCTCGAACCCGGCCGCGTGCAGGGTGCGCACCATGGTCTTGAACTCGTCGACGGCAGCGCCCGGCCCGCCGGCCGCGTAGGAGGGCTCGGGGGCGAAAAAGTTCAGGGGATGGTAGCCCCAGTAGTTGACCAGCCCACGGTCGACGATCAGACGGTCGGTGATGAAGGCCTGCACCGGCATCAGTTCCAGCGTCGTCACGCCCAGCTTTGCCAGGTGACGGAGGATCGGATCGGAAACCAGTCCGAGGTAAGTGCCGCGGACTTCCGGCGGCACCTCGGGATGGAGCTTGCTGATGCCCCGCACGTGGGTCTCGTAGATGATCGTCTCGTCCCAGGGGATCTCCGGGGGACGATCGCCCGCCCAGTCGAAGACGCCTGAGATGACCGTGCCCAGCGGCGCGTCTGCGGTGCTGTCCAACTCGTTGAAGGAGAGATCCTCGGCGGCGTCGCCGACGACGTAGCCGAAGAGGCTGTCGTTCCACCGCAAGGGGCGGCCGATCGCCCGTGCGTACGGGTCGAGCAGCAGCTTGTGGGGATTGAAGCGATGCCCCGCTTCCGGCTCGTAGGGGCCGTGCACCTTGTAGCCGTACAGCCCGCCGGGGCGCATCTCCGGCAGGTACCCGTGCCACACAGGCCCTGTCCGCTCCGGCAGAGTGACCGTGGCGACCGTCCCCGCCTCGCCGAGTGTGCTGTCGACGAGGACCAGGTCGACGCGCTCGGCGTGCTCACTGTAGAGGGCGAAGTTGACGCCGCGCGCATCCGGGGTCGCGCCCAGCGGATACGGCCGTCCCGGCCATACCTTCATCCCTGTCATCATACCTGCGGCGCGGCGGTGTGCCGCCGGGGTCGCGTCACCCTCTGCCCAGGGGTATAGTGAAGATGTCCAAGATCGAGTGTGCCGCCACGGCGGCAAATCCCCGGCAAGGAGGACATGGCGACCATGTATCCATTTGAACTGCCCAAGCTGTCCTATCCCTACACTGCGCTCGAGCCACACATCGACGCGCAAACGATGGAGATCCACCACACGAAGCACCATCAGACCTACGTGACCAATCTCAACGCGGCCCTGGAGAAGCACACCGAGTTTCACAAACAGGGCGTGGAGGATCTGCTCAGCAACCTGAAGTCGCTTCCCGCGGACATCCAGACCGCCGTGCGCAACAACGGCGGCGGGCACGCTAACCACACGCTGTGGTGGCAGTACATCTCACCCGGCGGCGCGAACAAGCCTTCCGGCGAGCTGGCCCGGGCCATCGACTCCACCTTCGGCTCCTACGCCGCCTTCACCGAGCAGTTCACCAAGGCCGCGACCGGCCGCTTCGGCTCCGGCTGGGCCTGGCTGGCCATGGGCAAAGACGGGAAGCTGACAGTCACCTCCACCGCCAACCAGGACCATCCAGTGCTGGAGGGGTTGACCCCGGTGCTGGGACTGGACGTCTGGGAGCACGCCTACTACCTGAAGTACCAGAACCGGCGTCCCGACTACGTCAAGGCCTTCTGGAACGCCGTGAACTGGGAGATCATCGCCCAGATGTACGAAGAAGCAGGGAACAAGGCCCAGATGGCCCGGCGTTGATCGCTCGCTGAGGACGGACGCCGCGCTGGAATCTTCCCGGCGCGGCGTTTTCCTATGACCCCGCAGATTGCCGCACTGCTGGTCATCCTGGTCGCCGCCCTCGTCCTCTTTTCTATGGAGTGGGTGGCGGCCGACGTTGTCGCGCTGTCCGTCCTGCTGGCTCTGACCCTTTCCGGCGTCATTCCGGCCGAGCGGGCGTTCGCGGGGTTCGGCAGCGAGACCGTCCTGGTCATCCTGGGACTCCTCATCCTCACGAGCGCGCTCCGGCGCACCGGCGTGGTGGACATGGTGGGGCGCGCCATTCTCAGGCGCACGACCGTCCCCGGCCAGCTGCCTCTCCTCATCATGGTGGCGGGGGGCACCCTCTCCTCCTTCATCAGCAACACGGCCACCACCGCGTTCCTGCTGCCGGTGGCCCTGAGCGTGGCCGGCCGGGCCAAGATCTCCCCCTCCCGAATTCTGCTCCCCCTTGCTTTTGCGTCCATCCTCGCCAGTTCGGTGACCCTGGTCGCAACCTCCACGAATCTGGTCGTAAGCGGCTTGATGACCGCCCACGACCTGGACCCTATCGGCATGTTCGAGCTCACGCCGGTGGGGATCCCCATCCTGATTGGGGGGCTGGCCTACCTCATGCTCGTCGGCCGCAGGATGATCCCAGACCGGCCACCCAGCGAAGAATTGATGGAGGCATTCGGCCTACGCCCCTACCTCTCCGAGATCCTGATCCGCGATGCCTCACCCCTGGTCGGCAGGTCCTTGGGGCAGTCTGGGCTCGGCCGGGACCTCGACCTGACCGTACTCGAGGTAATCCGGGAGAAGACGAAGTCCCTCGTCCCCCGCGCCACCTTGAAGCTGCAGCCGGGAGATGTCCTACTGGTCGAGGGGGAGCGCAGCGAGATCCTCAAGATCAAAGACATCGCCGGGATTGATATCAAGGCAGACGTCACACTCGCCGACCCTGATCTGCAGGCGGAGGAGGCCCGGCTGGCGGAGGCGCTGGTGCCGCCGCGTTCCCCGCTGATCGGCCGCACGCTCAAAGGGGTCGGCTTCCGCCAGCGTTACGGTCTGCAGGTGCTGGGGATCAACCGTCAGGGTGAGACGATCCGCCGCAAGATCAGCCAGGTCCGGCTGCGGCTGGGCGACCTCTTGCTGCTCCAGGGACCGGAGGCCGCCCTGGCCCCGCTGCTGGCCGATCAGTCCCTGCGCGTCCTGGGCGCCGTCCGAGATCGCCGGCCGAATCTCGCCCGGGCGCGCTGGACGGTGGCGATCTTCCTGGGGGCCCTGGCGGCGGCGGCCTCCGGAGTGCTGGGGCTGGTCGAGGCGGTGCTGCTGGGCGTCGTCCTGGTGTTCCTGACACGCTGCATCACGCCCGAAGAGGCCTACCGGGAAGTGGAGTGGAAGGCCCTCATCATCATCGCCTCCATGCTGGTGGTGGGGTCAGCGATGGCGGAGACGGGCGCCGCGAAACTGCTGGCAGACCGGCTCATCGGGCTCGTCGGAGCGGCCGGGCCGATTGCCTTTCTCACGGGCTTCTTTGCGCTGACGGTGGCCCTCACCCAACCGATGTCCAACCAGGCGGCGGCCGCGGTCGTGCTCCCGATCGCCATCCAGACGGCGCTGGCGCTGGGGTGGAATCCGCGCACCTTCGCCGTGATGGTGGCGGTGGCCGCCAGCACGTCCTACTTGACGCCCTTGGAGCCCTCCTGCCTGCTGGTGTACGGACCCGGGCGCTACCGCTTCGCGGACTTCTTCAAGGTGGGCGCGCCGCTGACCGTCCTCATCTACCTGATCGCGATCGCGCTGGTGCCCCTCCTCTGGCCCGTGGGCGCCGGGCCCTAGAGGCAAGGTTGCTCGCGCGGGCCCTGCCTGACCCTTGTGCGGGTGGACCGGCGGATCCGGCAGGGTACTCCCGCAGCGGAACTCCGCCGGCAGCCCACTCGGTAAGAATCGGCTCGACGATGCGCCAGGATTCCTCCGCTTCGTCGCCGCGGATCGTGAAGGTCGGGTCTCCTTCCAGCACGGCCAGGAGGAGGCGCGCGTAAGCCGGGAGATCCTGCGGGGCCAGAGCGGCCTGCAGCGTCAGGTCTTCCAGATCGAGCGGGTCGCCAGCGCCGTTGACGTTCAGGTCGAGCGCCATCAGATCGGGATCGATCCGAAAGCGCAGGACGTTGGAGCGAGGTGCGGCGCGGGGGCCGAACGCCATCGCGGTCACCTCCCGGAACGTGACGGCGATCTCCCTCCGCTCCCGCCCAAGCGCCTTTCCCGTGCGCAGGGTGAACGGCACCCCGGCCCAGTGCCGGTTGTTCACGAAGAGAACCACCTGGGCGAAGGTTTCGGTTCCCCGGGCCGGATCCACCCCTTCTTCGTCCACGTAGGCCGGCACCCGCCGCCCCTCCACCCTCCCGGCTCCGTATCGGGCGCGCACCGTCAGGCGCCGCACCTCCTCCGGCCGGAGCCGCCGTACCCTCCGCAGCAGCTCCACTTTGCGATCGCGGAACTGGCGGGCGTCCAGTCTGGCCGGCGGCTCCATCGCCATCAGGCTGAGCAGCTGCAGGAGGTGGTTCTGGACGAGGTCGCGCAGCGCCCCGGCTTTGTCGTAGTAGGCGGCGCGTCCTTCGAGCGCGAGCGTCTCTTCCCAGATAATCTCGACCGAGCGCACGTGCCGCCGGCTCCAGACCGGCTCGAACACTCGATTGGCGAAGCGCAGCCCCAGGATGTTCTGCACCGTCTGCTTGCCGAGGAAATGATCCATGCGGTAGACGGCGTCGTGTGGAAACGTCTCCGCCAGCAGCCGGTTGAGCGCCCGGGCGGACCGCAGGTCCGTTCCGAACGGCTTCTCGACGATGATGCGGCTACCCCGAGGGGGGCAGGCCGCGGCGATCGCCCGCACCGCCGGCGCGAACAGCTCCGCCGGCAGAGCCAGGTAGGCGACGATTGGACCTCTCAGGGGCTCCAGCGCCGCGGCCACCTCATCGGGGCGACGGGCGTCGGCGGACCTGTAGCGGAGCCGCCGCAGCAAGGAGGAAGGCAGCCGCGGACCTTTCTCCTCCCCGGCGCGGGGCTGCCGCTGGAGCAGGTGCCGCCGGAAGGCCGCCGCGGTGAGGTCCTGCCTGCCGATGCCCAGGACGGTGAAACCCTGGGGCAGCTTCCGCGCGCGCTGCAGACTCGCCAGCGCGGGCATGAGGAAGCGCGACGTTAGATCTCCTCCGGCGCCGAAAATGACGAGCTGGCGGATCACGCCTCTTCGAGTTCCAGCCGGGTGCGGATGCGGGCGAAGAGGTCTTCGCGGGTGATGATCCCGGCGAAGCGCCCGCGGGATCGGACGACGATCTGCGGCGCGTCCTCGCGCGACAGCAGCATCAGCGCCTCATAGGCGCTCTGCGAGGCATCGACGGTCGGACAGCCGTCTTCCCGCTTCATCGCCTCCTTCACCAGAACGTCGTCCCAGCGCTGGCGGGGCACCCGTTTGACGTCATCCAGGCTAATGATCCCGCGAAGCCGTCCGTCGTCCATCACGCAGAAGTCGGTCTCGCCGCTGCGCAGAAGGTGCTCCTGCACGAACACGGCCAGCGGCAGCTCCCCCTCGACGGCCGGGGGGCCCTCGCGCATTACTTCATGCGCCTCGATCCCCTGCAGCGCCCGGCGGATCAGCGTCTGCCGGTACCCCGCCTGCGCCGCTTGCAGGAGGAACCAGCCGATGAAAAGCGTCCACAGTCCCCCGACGGTGTTGCCGCCGACGATGCGGAGGACACCGAAGCCCATCAAGAGATAGGCGAACCCCTGTCCGACGGTGCTGGCGATCCTGGTGGCGCGCATCCGGCTGCGGGTGAAGTACCAGAGCGCCGCCCGCAGCACGCGTCCACCGTCCAGCGGGAAGGCCGGGATCAGGTTGAAGGCGGCAACGACGAGGTTGGCCAGCGCCAGGTACTGCCACAAGAGCAGGAGCGGGCGCGAGACGATGCCCCGCCCTGCGGCGAGGGCGCCCCAGAACAGCAGCGCGATCGCCAGACTGGCGGCGGGACCGGCGATGGCCATGCGGAACTCTGCGCCGGCGCTGCGGGGCTCGCCCCCCATCTGCGCCACCCCACCGAAGATGAACAGGGTGATCGAGCGGATCTTGAGGCCCTCTCGCTGCCCCACCCAGGAGTGGGCGAGTTCGTGCAGGAGGAGCGCGGCGAAGAAGAGCAGCGCGGCCGCGCCGCCCAGGAGGATCCTTGCCGCCAGCGAGAGCCCGCCGTCGGCCATCGGGAAGTAGCCGCTGGCGAGCGACCAGGCGACCAGACCGAAGACGATCAACCACGTGTAGTGGATGAGAATAGGAATACCGAGGATCCGCCCGAGGCGGAGGCTGCCGTCCATGGGTCGGATTCTTTTTCCCGTCTCCCGCCGGACCTAACGACCGGAGCGGGGTTTGCGCGCGTCAAGCCCTCAGACGAGAAAGCGGCCTGGATTCAGGATCCCGTCGCGATCAAATGCGTGCTTCAGGCCGGCCATCAGCGGCAGCGACGCCGGGACGGGCCGCCATCGCTGTGCGGCGGGAAGCGGGGCGAATCCGGTCGGGAGACGCGCGATGAGCAGGTGGCCGCCGGAGCGCTCCGCCGTCGAGGCGAGGGTCTCCACCACGGCCGCAAACGCCTCAACCCTCGGGATCACCCAGATCGTCCCGCTGAGGAGATCGGCGGCCATCTCGGCTGATCCGGCAGCACGGTCGAGCGCCACCCAGGCGTCCGCCAGTTCGTCGCGGGGCAGGATCACCCTGATCAATCCCTCCGGCCCCTCCCAACCCAACGCCCCAAGACGATCCCAGACCGACGTGTGCGCGGGCCCCTCGAGCCGGCGCGGCTCTCCCCCGGCCCGCGCGCGGATCTCGCGCTCGCTCCGCTCGATCACCGTCGGAAACCCCTCTACCCGCACCAGGACCGTCGCATGCTCCCCGGCGCTGACGCGGCGGGCCGCGGCGCGGTTGAGCAGCGCGACCGCCGTGGGAAGGAGCGGCGGGTCTGCCATCGCGCCGGCGATCGCGACGGCGCCGTTCGCGCCCGGCCCTTGGCCGCCTCCGCCGAGCAGGAAGGTGGCCTCCGCCTCCGGCGCGGGTTCCACCCGCGCGGTGATCCCGGTGATCACCCCCAGTGTGCCGAGGGAGCCGACGAACAGCTTGCACATGTCGTAGCCAGCGACGTTCTTCACCACCTTGCCGCCCGCCTTGACGATCTCCCCGTTACCTGTGACCAGGCGCATGCCGATCACCAGGTCGCGGATGCTTCGGTAGGCGGTCCGCCGGTAGCCGTTGATGTTGCTGGCCACGACCCCGCCCACGGTGGCGCGCTCGGGGCGGGCTGTCTCGAGCACGGCGAATTGGTCTCGAGACCGCAGCACCGACTGGAGGGCGGCCACCGTCATCCCCGCCTGCGCGCTCACGGTCAGGTTGGCGTCATCGTGCTCGACCAGACCGTTGAGACGCGAGAGGCTGAGGCGCACGGCCTGTGGGGGAACCGGCCCCCCTACCTCAACGTGCGTGTCCCCACCCACCGGGGCCAGGGGCGTACGCGTCTCGCGGCAGATCCACACGGCCGCCGAGATCTCCTCTTCAGAGAATGGATGCAGTGTGAGCTCCTCGCCTCGCGCCACGATCGCCGCCGGCGGGAGCGCCGATTCCAGCCGCGAGCGCGCGTCGTCACGACCGGGCATAGGCTTCGTCCAGCAAGTCGATGAGGTGGACCACCCGCACCGGCACCTTGTGCCGGGCCGCCCCGTAGCGCAGCTGCAGCACGCAGCCGGGGTTGGGCGCGACGACCACCTCCGCGCCGGTGCGCCGGATCGCCTCCATCTTCTCCGCCAGCAGCGTCTGGGACATCTCCGGATGGGTGAGGTTGTAGATCCCGGCGCTGCCGCAGCAGCGGTCCGCCCCGTCCATCTCGGCAACGTCCGCGCCGAGCAGGCTCAGCAGCGCCCTCGGCTGCGCCCGCACCTTCTGTCCGTGCGCGAGGTGGCAGGGATCCTGGTAGGTGACGCGCAGAGGCGCCTCCGTTCGACGCGGCGGATCGGCCCCAATCCCATCGAGGAACTCGGTGGCGTCCCGCGTCAGGGCCGCGACCTGCGCGGCCCGTCCCGCGTAAGCCTCGTCATCTTTGAGGAGATGACCGTAGCCCTTCATCGTCGCGCCGCAGCCGGCCGCCGTCACGATGATCGCGTCCGGCGCCGCCGCCAGGAACGCATCGATATTGCGGCGGGCCATCGCCCGGGCGGACGCCGTCTCGCCGTTGTGGGCGCTGAGGGAGCCGCAGCAGATCTGGCCGGCGGGAGTAACCACCTCATATCCGTTGCGCTGGAGGACCCGCACCGTGGCCTCCTGCACCTCGGGAAACATCACGCTCATCACGCAGCCAGACAGCAGCACCACTCGTCCGCGGGCAGCGCCCACGGCCGGATAGGCGCGGCCCGAGGGGAACGAGCGGGCCGGAACGGGCGGCAACAGCGCGGCCATCTCGCGGAACCGGCGCGGCAGCACCGCCGACGCCAGCCGGATGACCCCGAGCCCCTGGGCCAGATGTAGCAGCCGTGCGGCCACGCGCACTCTGCGGGGAGAGGGCAGCACCCGGCGGAGGACGAACCGAAGCACACCCCGCGCCACCGGCCCCCCGGGAGGACCAAGCAGCTCACGCGCCGCCTCGGCGATGCGGCCGTACTGCACGCCGGAGGGACAGACGGTCTCGCAGGCCCGGCACATCAGGCAGAGGTAGAGGTGGGAGGCGAAGCGCTCATTCGTCTCGATCCGCCCCTGAGATGCCGCCGCGACCAGATGAATGCGGCCGCGGGGGGACTCGGGTTCAAGCTGTGTTACCCGGTAGGTCGGGCAGGCCTGCAGGCAAAATCCGCAGTGCACGCAGGCGTCGAGTTCGGGAATGCCGAGGGCGGCCAGACGCGGGTTGGCCGCTTCAGGGGGCTTGCGGATCAACTCGTGGACGTCGGTGCTCACAGGAGCGCGGTCAGATCCAAAGGCCCGCGGGGATGCGCGCGGGCGCGCGCTGCGCTTCCCCGCAGCCGGGCGGCGTGGGGAACAGCTTGGCGGGATTGAAGCGGCCGGCGGGATCGAAGACACCCTTGATCGCCGCCATCGCCGCCAGATCGGCCGGAGAGAAGAGCCAGGACATGTAGGCGCGCTTCTCCAGACCGATCCCGTGCTCGCCGGTGAGGCTGCCGCCCGCGTCGACGCAGGCGCGCAGGATCGCCTCCCCCGCCGCGATCACCCGGTCCAATTCTCCTGCGTTCCGGAAGTCGAAGAGGATGTTGGGATGCAGATTGCCGTCGCCGGCGTGGAAGACGTTGGCGATCAGCACCCCGTGGTCCGCCGCGATCTCGCGGACCCGCCGCATGATTTCCGGCAGCCGGCTGCGCGGGACGACGCCGTCGTGCACGTAGTAACTCGGCGCCAGCGTGCCCATCGCGCCGAAGGCAGATTTGCGGCCCTTCCATAGGACCGTCCGTTCGGCCTCGTCCGCGGCGACGCGCACCGCCCGCGCCCCGCGGCGCTCGCAGAGGAGGCGAAGGCGGGAGACCGCCTCGTCGACGTGCTCGCGCACCCCCTCCACCTCGATGAGCAGCACGGCGGCCGCGTCGAGGGGAAAGCCCAGCGCCAGCCCCCGCTCCACCGCCCGGATGGTCACGTCGTCCATCATCTCCAGGGCAGCCGGGATGATGCCGGCCGCGGTGACGTCCGTGACGGTCTGGGTGGCCGCGTCGAAGTCATCAAAGATCGCCAGCATCGTCCCCACCGCCTCGCGCGCCGCCATCAACCGCACGATCGCCTTGGTGACGATGCCCAGGGTGCCCTCCGATCCGACGAACAGGCCGACCAGGTCGTAGCCTGGGGTGTCGGGGACGCGCCCGCCGAGGGTGACCACGCTGCCGTCGGCGAGCACGACCTCCACCCCCAGGACGTGGTTGACCGTGACGCCGTAGGCAAGCGTGTGCGGGCCGCCGGAATTGTTGGCCACGTTGCCGCCGATGGAGCACGCGGCCTGGCTGCTGGGATCGGGCGCGTAGAAGAGGCCGTGGGGCGCTACCGCCTTGCTCACGTCGAGGTTGACGACGCCCGGCTCCAGCACGGCGACGCGATTGGCGACGTCGACCTCGAGAATGCGGTTCATCCGGGCCAGCGTGAGCACGATGCCGCCCTCGGCCGGGACGGCGCCGCCCGCCAGCCCGGTCCCCGCCCCTCGGGGCACGATGGGAACGCCTGCGGCCGCGGCCAACCGCACGACGCCCGCGACCTCCTCGGTCGAGGCGGGGAGCACGACGATCTGGGGCATCACCCGCATGAACGACCCGTCCTGCTCGTAGACGACGACGTCCTCGGGCGCGGTCAGGACGTAGGCGGGGCCGACCAGGCGGCGGAGATCCTCAAGGAGGAGCTTGGTGGGCACTGTGGTGGTGTACTTCTACGGCCGCCGCACACCTCCCGCGCCCGCCGCGACCTGCTGGCAGGAACGCCCTTTTGTCGACGCGAAGGTCGTTGAGACTTCGCCTCCATTCCTCGTGACAGTGCCGTGACGGCTTCTCACACCTCGTGGTGCGCGGAGGTCTGATGGAGAACAGCTGGCGGCTCTTCATTGGTGGCGCCTGGGTTGAAGCGACAGGGGGCGGATGGATGGCCGTCCGCAACCCCGCCACCGGCGAAAGCGTGGCCGAGATCCCCGACGGCGGTCCGGAGGACATCCGGCGCGCGGTCGACGCCGCCGCAGAAGCCTTCCCCCACTGGGCCGCTCTCCCCGCTCTCGTGCGAGGTCGCGTGCTGCTACGCCTGCGCGACCTGATGACCGAGCGCCGGGACGACCTGGCCCGGCTGATCACCCAGGAGAACGGCAAACCCTTCGAAGAGGCCAGGCGGGAAGTCGCCTTCGCCACCGCGTATTTTGGCTGGTTTGCCGAAGAGGCCCGGCGCGTCTACGGGGAGATCGTCCCGCCCCCTACGCCCACGAAGCGCCTCTGGGTGCTGCGCCAGCCCATCGGCGTGGTCGCCGCCATCACCCCCTGGAACTTCCCGGCGACCATGGTCACGCGCAAGATCGCCCCGGCGCTGGCCGCCGGTTGCGCCGTCGTACTCAAGCCGGCCTCCGCGACCCCCTTGACCGCGCTCATGATCGCCCGCCTGTTCGCCGAGGCGGGCGGTCCGCCGGGGATCTTCAACGTGGTCGTCGGTCGCCGCTCCGGGGAGCTCGGCCAGGCGTTCCTCGATCATCCCGCGGTGCGCAAGATCGCCTTTACCGGTTCCACGGAGGTGGGCAAGCGGCTCATGGCGGGCGCCGCGGCGAGCCTCAAGCGCGTCTCCTTTGAACTGGGCGGGAACGCGCCCTTAA
>DASYRG010000018.1:0-73924 GCA_036004665.1 bacterium
GAATGGCGCGATCGTGAAAACCATCGGTGATGCAGTGATGGCAGTGTTCGACAACCCGGTCGAGGCTACCAGCGCCGCCCTTGAGATGATCGACGCGCTCAACGAGTTTAACCACACGATCTCGCAGGAATTGATTCTGAAAGTGGGCATCCACCGGGGGCACTCCATGGCCGTGACGGTCAATGAGCGCATCGACTATTTCGGGCAGAATGTCAATATCGCGGCGCGGGTGCATGCCCTTGCCGACGCCAATGAAGTGTACGTAACCGCCGATGTGTACAACTCGCCCGGCGTCAGCGACGCCCTCAAGGCGCATCACGTTGTCCCGGATGACGTGCTGGTCAAGGGCGTCATCGAAAGATTACATGTCTATAAGATCGGCCACCGTCACAAAGATTGAGGAAAACTTCTGGTCAAATAACCTGTGGGTTGTGGTCGGCTCCTTTTGGCTCGAGTTGTTGCCATTGTGCTGCCAAAAACGAAGGACGCGGGCTGAGACCCGCGTCCTGACTGCACAACAGATGGTGGAGGCGGCGGGAATCGAACCCGCGTCCTGAGTAGATGAGGGCAAGGCCTCTACGAGCGTAGTCCGTGCTTTGGTCTCGCCGCCGGTGCTCCCACGGACCGGATCACC
Source organism: bacterium (assembly GCA_036004665.1). Lineage (GTDB taxonomy): Bacteria > Sysuimicrobiota > Sysuimicrobiia > Sysuimicrobiales > Humicultoraceae > JACQGZ01. The sequence goes on from DASYRG010000018.1 coordinate 635, forward strand.
TGGCAGCCAGCCCGATTAGGTTCCCGGCACCGGCCCCAGGCGGAGGCCGACGGCGGTAGCCGGTGTGTGGCGCCCTTCCCGGCCGACCGGCGCAGCCGGGAGAGCGTCGTCGCTTAGTTAAGCGGCGAGTGCGTAGTTCTGGTTGGCAGCTATCGCCTGCCAGTTGATTTACGAGGACCTGGCACCTCGGCTCGCCACCCCGCTTCTTTCCACCCAGTCGAGACCGTTCGCCCCCAAATCTCGACCCCTCAATTATACCCTATCGCTTCTTCTTCTTGCCGGCCCCCACGAGCATCTTGAGGTCCTGGCTGGGCCGGAAGGCGACCTTGCGGCTCGCCGCGATCTTGAGCGGTTCGCCGGTCTGTGGGTTGCGGCCCATCCGGGCCGCCCGGTCGCGGACCGAGAAGATCCCAAAACCGGGAATCTTCACGCGGTCCTTGCGCTTGAGCGCCCCGCTGATCTGCTCGAAGACGAACTCCACCGTGCGCGTCCCGTCCCGCTTGCTCATCTCGAACTCGTCCGCCACGGCGGCCGCCAGTTCCTGTTTGGTCACTCTGTCATCCCTCCCCCGGGTCTGTAGTGGCCTTGCGGTACTTCGCTCACCGGGCCCCCGGTCCCCTGCGCCGGACGGCCCGCTGGATCTGCCGTTCCGCGTCGCGGCGGGCGATCGCCTCGCGCTTGTCGTAGGCGCGCTTGCCCCGGGCCACGGCCAGTTCCACTTTAGCGACCCCGCGCTTGAAGTACAGCCGCAGCGGCACCAGCGTGTATCCCTTCTGCTGCGCCTTTCCACCCAGCCGGCCGATCTCCCGCCGGTGCAGCAGGACCTTGCGCCGCCGCAGCGGGTCGTGGTTGAAGTGGCTGCCCGCCTCATAGGGCGGGATGTGCATGTGCAGCAACCAGATCTCGTCGCCTTCCACCCGGGCGAACGCCTCCGCCAGTGACGCCCGTCCCGCTCGCAGGGCTTTCACCTCGGTGCCGGTGAGGACGAGGCCGGCTTCCACCGTCTCTTCGATGTGGTACTCGTGGCGGGCGCGGCGGTTGACGGCGACGTCCCGGTCGGCCATGGACGCACCGGCCGTCAGGCGCCCTGCACGATGGCGGGGAGGCTCCCCACCATCACCACCCCGTCGCCCTCGGCCACCACCGTGCCGTCGGGACGGGTGATGATCGCCTGGGCGCGCTGCATGGCCGCCCGGCGCGCGCCCACCGGCCCGGCGGAGACGCGCAGCCGCTCTCCCGGCGCCACCGGCTTGCGGAAGCGGACGCTGATGCTCACCGTCACCGCGGGCTGTCCGCGCCAGGCCCATACGTTGGCCATCGCGTCGTCCAGGACGGCGGCAAGCAGGCCGCCGTGGATCAGCCCCTCGTAGCCGATGTGCAGGTCGCCGGGGACGAAGTCGGCGGCCACCCGCTCCCCCTCTTCTTCAAACTGCAGGTGCATCCCGATGGGGTTGGCTGGACCGCAGATAAAACAGCGATGCGCCTCGGGGCGCGAAAAGCGCGTCATGGCCGCGGTCAGCATAACGAAGCGGCCACAAGGTGGTCAAGACGGAAGGACGCCTTCCTCTTCAGAGCGTGCGCTCGAAGAAGAGGTAGACTCGTTCGGTCGCAAACCCAAGCGCGCGGTAGAAGGCACCGGCAATCCCATCCTGCCCCCAGTGCAGCCCGATCGCGGGGAGGTCCCGGGCGGCAAAGTAACTCATGGCCCCGGCGGCGAGGGCCCGCCCCAATCCACGGCGCCGGTGGGCCTCCCGGACGCCTGCAACCAGATCGCCAAACCCGCCGGCGTGGGCCTCCGCCAGGAGGAAGCCGGCGACGTACCTGTCACGCTCTGCCACCCAGGCTCGCACCTGGGACCGGCCGATCGCCTGCGCTACCTGCTCCACGGGGTGGGCGGTGGCGAAGCACTCCCGAGAGATCCGGGCGATCTCGGCCGCGTCGGCGGAGACCGCCCGCCGCAGCGCATAGTCCTGAGGCGGACGCGCCGTCTGCCGTCTGGGATGCAGCGCCGTCACGACGAGCAGGTTCGCAAAGTCCATCTCCAGGTGCCGGGCCAGGGCGAGCCCCAGCGGATTGTGTTCCGGAGTGCGCAGCAGGAGGCGCTCGGCCCGCATTGCGCGCGCATGCTGGCGCAGGTGCGTCCCCAGCCGCGCCACGACGGCGCGCTCCTCGCGAGTGGGCTCGGGCGAGAGACCGTCTCCGACCGCCTCTTCGACCACGAGGGCCCTCTCCTGGCGGGCGAGGAGCAGCAGGCCGGCGGGACGGTGGTTGACCTCCACCAGCCGCACCTCCTTTTCGGACTGGATCCACCAGAAATCGCGAGGCGTGATCGCCCCATACCGATCGAAGGCGGCGGAGTATCCGCCGCCGTAGGCACGGCCGTAGACCTCCGCGACCGTGGAGGCGTCCTCGGCCCGAGCCGCACGTACGTCCAGGAGCATGGTGCGCGACGGGCTAGCCGGAGGGACCGGGAAGCGGGACTTCGGCGGCGCCCTGCCACATTCGCTCCAGCTTATAATAGGCGCGCCGCTCTTCGGACATGAGGTGGACGATCACGTCGCCGTAGTCGAGGAGGACCCACTGCGCCTCCTCGCTGCCCTCGCGCGCCCCGAGGCGGTGGCGGGAGCCGGCCATCGCCAGCTCGACTCCCTCCCGGACGGCGCGCATGTGCACCTGGCTGGTCGCGGTGCAGATCACGAAGAAGTCCGTGATGAGCGTCTGCCCCCGCAGGTCGAGAATGCGGATCTGCTCGGCCCCTTTCCCGGCCGCGGCGGCCGCGGCGGCGCGGGCCCGAGCCAGCGCGTCCGGCTCAGGCACGAAGGAGAGTCGCGGCGTCAGTCAGGGGCGCGGCGGACCATGGCGTCTGCGGCGGAGAGCGCTCCATAGAGGCCGTGTTTGACGATGTAGTTCTCCACCGGCTCAGGGACCAGGTACTTGATCGGGCGGCCCGCGCGGACACGCGCGCGGATGTCCGTCGAGGAGATGGCGAGGGCGGGGATCTCCATGAAGTGGATGTTGTCCAGCCGCCGGCCGGTCACGTTGCGGGAGCGCGCGTCGTCGGGGTCGAGGACGAATCCGGGGCGGGTGGCGGCGATGAAGTGGCAGAGGGCCAGCAGCCCCGGCGAGTCCTCCCACTCCCCCCGTAGGATCTGCAGAATCGCGTCGGCTCCGGTGATGAAGTAGAGCGAGGCCTGTGGCCACTCCTGGCGAAAGCGGCGCATCGTCTCGATGGTGTAAGACGGCCCCTCCCGTTCGATCTCCATGCGCGAGACGGTAAACGCCGGATTCGTCACCGTGGCCAGAAAGCTCATGAGGTAGCGGTGCTCCGGTCCACTGACCTCGCCGGGGTCTTTGTGCGGGGGGTGGCGGCTGGGGACGAAGACCACCTCCTGGAGGCCGAACTGCACCCGGGCCTCCTCTGCGGTGACGAGGTGGCCGTTGTGAATGGGGTCGAAGGTGCCCCCCATGATGCCGAGCCGGTCGTTCATCAGGTCCAGCGTGAGTTTCGCCCCGCCGCAGAGGCGGTCCTTTCCTGGTCCAACGCATCGGCTGCCGCGCGCAGCAATTCCGGCAGGCCCTCCCCGGTCGCGCCGGAAATAGGCCAGGACTCCAGCCCCAGCGCGGCGACGCGCGCCCCGACCTCGGGGACTCGGCGGCGCGCCTCCGGCAAGTCGATCTTGTTGAGGGCGACCAGGATCGGCCGTTGCAGCAACACGGGGTCGTAGCGGCGCAGTTCCTCGTTCACCGCGGCCATATCGGCGAGGGGGTCCCGCTCTGGTGAGAGATCCACGACGTGGATGAGTACGCGCGTGCGCGAGATGTGCCGCAGAAAGTCGTGCCCCAGACCCGCCCCCGCGTGGGCGCCTTCGATCAGACCGGGAATGTCGGCCATGACGACACTCCGGCCGTCCGGGACGCGGACGACACCCAGCACAGGCTGCGTCGTGGTGAAGGGGTACTCGGCGATCTTCGGGCGGGCGGCGGAGACCCGGCTGAGGAGCGTGGACTTGCCCGCGTTGGGCACCCCCACCAGCCCGACGTCGGCAATGAGGCGCAGCTCGACCTCGATCCACCGCTCTTCCCCCGCGGACCCACGTTCCGCCTCCCGCGGCACCCGGTGTGTGGGGGTGGCGAAATGCGCGTTGCCGCGCCCGCCGCGGCCTCCGCGCGCCGCCGCGACGCGCTGTCCGCTTTCGATCAAATCGGCGATCAGTTCGCCCGTTGCTCCGTCGCGGAGCACCGTGCCCACCGGGACAGGAACGACCACGTCCTCGCCGTCCCGCCCGTGGCGATTGCTCCCCTCGCCGTGGCGTCCGCGGCCGGCCCGGATGTGCTGACGGTAGCGAAAGTCCAGGAGAGTGACGAGGCCGGGGTCGGCCACGAAGATGACGTCTCCGCCCCGCCCTCCGTCTCCGCCGTCGGGGCCGCCCTTGGGCACGAACTTCTCCCGCCGGAACGCCACGACGCCGTTGCCGCCGTCGCCGGCCTTGACGTGGATCCTGGCGCGGTCGATGAACACGGCTCAGCCGATCTCCATGAGGCCCGCCGACCTCGCGAACACGAAGGCCCGAGTCCGTCGGACCCGGGCCTCATCGCGGCAGACGCGGCGTCTAGTGCAGGGGATCGACGCGCACCTGGCGGCCGTCGCGCCCGCGCCGCTCGAAGGCCACGGTCCCGTTGATGAGTGCGAAGAGCGTGAAGTCTCTGCCCATGCCGACGTTGCGCCCCGCTCGCACCTTCGTCCCGCGCTGGCGGAGAAGCACCGATCCCGCGCTGACGACCTGGCCATCGAACGCCTTGACGCCCAAGCGCTGGCTGTTGCTGTCCCGCCCGTTGCGGATAGAGCCGCCGCCCTTCTTGTGTGCCATCTACTCGCCTCCTGTCTTCTTGCGCCGCCGCGGGGCCGGGCGGGGCGCGGCGGCCGGGCTCTCTGCCGGCTCCACCTGCTCCCCCAGGTCCTCCTCGTGACGTCCACCCAATTCGATCTTCTCGATCCGCAGTTCCGTGAAGCCTTGCCGGTGTCCGGAGCGCCGCCGGTAGTGCGCCTTGGCCTTGTACTTCATCACCCGGATCTTCCGCCCGCGGCCCTGGCGCAGCACACGCGCCCGCACCAGCGCGCCGGCCACGATAGGAGCGCCGATCTCTACCTTCTCCGTGTCTCCGACCAGCAGGATCCGGTCGAGCGTCACCTCGTCACCGGGGGCCGCTTCCAGCCGCTCCACCCGCACAGTACCGCCCTCTTGTACCCGCACCTGCTTGCCGCCTGTTTCAATCACCGCATACACGGTCAACCCTCCAACAGTGCCCATCCATGCCCAACAGAAGAAAAGTCTATCAAAACACCTGGTGAGGCGCAATTTTTCGATCCGAGTCTTGATACCGAACTCGGTCCGGACCGAGTTCCCACGCGGGGACCGCATCGCCTAGTGATCAACCGGATGAAGGACGCGTTTTCCCCGCCGCAGAAGTCACATGGCTCTCCACCTCACACTGGGTGGGAGGAGCTCAACGCAATGTTTATCGAAACGATAGCAGTCGTTCGGGAAGGGTGAGTATGACCGTTAGCGGGCGCCCGTTTCAGGACGACCTACGCGAGAATTACTGCTGGGGCTGCGGCATCGCCAACCCTCACGGCCTGCACATCAAGAGCGCGTGGCACGGTGACGACGCCGTGTGCGTCTGGCAGCCTGCCCCCGAGCACATGGCGGGGCCGCGGGGGGTGCTCAACGGCGGCATCATCGCCACCATCATCGACTGCCACAGTATCTGCACCGCCGTTGCCGACGCCTACCGGGGAGAGGGTCGGCAGATTGGCAGTGACCCATTGATTTGGTTTGTCACCGGCTCACTGGCCGTCTCCTACCAACGGCCGGCGCCGCTGGACCGGTCCCTGCGGGTCTCAGCGCGGATCACGGAACGGACAGGGCGAAAGACGGTAGTGGCCGCGACGGTGGCGGCGGGCGAAGACCCGTGCGCCACTGGAGAGGTCGTCGCCGTCCGTGTCACGCCGGAGTGGTTCCAGCGCTACGACGCACCCGGCGTGAGGACGCCCGGCTAGCTGCGGCGGATCGTAAACAGCTGCCGCAGGCGGGCCACCAGGCCCCCGCCCGATCCCGCGGCCCCGACGGCGGCGAGGGCGCGTTCGTAGACCTCGTCCTCTTCCTCGGAGATCTCGACCGTCTCGGCCTCATGCCCGTCCAGCCAGGCCACCTGGGTGCGGCGCGCCCCGGCGAGGGCGGGCTCCCGGTCGAACTCGGCGGCATCCCCGGCCTCGGCGACAGTGATCCGCTCCAGGTGCTGCCCCTCGCGGGCGCGGATGATCAGGCGCTTGCCGCTCCCCTCCTCGAGCTCGCGCACCCAGGCATCACCGTCGCGAAACAGGATCGCCCGGACCTGCGGGTGCACCTCGAGGAGGATCGCGCGCGCCGAATTGGTGCGGCCCAGCCGGCGTAGTTCACGCCGAACGCGCAGGCTCATCGTCTCGGCGCTGAGGATCCGTCCCCGCCCCTCGCAGTAGGGACAGGCGGTGCGCATCACCTCTTCCAGGTCCTGATAGACCCGCTTGCGGGTGATCTCCACCAGGCCCAGTTCGGTCAGGTCGATGATGTGGATCTTGGCGCGATCCACCCTCACCGCCTCGCCGAGGGATTTGAGGACCTGCTTGCGGTGACGGTCGGACTCCATGTCGATGAAGTCCACCAGGATGATCCCCCCGATGTCGCGCAGGATGATCTGGCGGATGATTTCGTCCACTGCCTCCAGGTTGGTCTTGAGGATGGTGCTGGCCAGGTCGGTCTTGCCCACGTACTTGCCGGTGTTGACGTCGATGACCGTAAGGGCCTCGGTGCGGTCGATCACGACGTAGCCGCCCGATTTCAGCCAGACTTTGCGGCGCAGCGCCCGGTCCAGCTCCTTCTCCACGTCGTAGTGCTCGAAGATCGGCTCCTCCCCCTTGTGCAGACTCACCCGTCCGCGCAGCTGGGGAGCGAACGAATTGAGTAGATCCAGGATGCGGCCGTACTCGTCCGGCGAGTCGATGACGAAGCGATCCACCCCGCCGGTGAAGAGGTCGCGCACCACCCGCCGGATCAGGCGGACGTCCTGATAGATCAGGGCGGGGGCGCGGCTGCTGCGGGCGCGCTCGGTGACGCGCTTCCAGACCGAGAGGAGAAAGTCGACGTCGGCGCGCAGCTCCTTTTCGCCCACCCCCTCGGCGGCGGTGCGTACGATCACGCCCATGCCCTCTGGGCGAATTGCCTCGGCCACCTGGCGCAGCCGTTTGCGCTCGGGGTCGGCGGTGATGCGCCGGGAGACCCCGACGTAACTCACCGTGGGCATCAGCACGAGGTAGTGCGCCGGGAGCGCGATGTAGGTGGTGACCCGCGCTCCCTTGGTGCCCATCGGCTCTTTGGTCACCTGCACGAGGACCTCCTGGCCGGGGCGGAGCCGCTCGGCGATCACCCCTTTGCCGAACGACTCCTCCACCTCCTCGCCGACCAGGCGCTGGCTGCGGATATCGGAGACGTGCAGAAAGGCGTTCCGGTCGAGACCGATGTCGACGAACGCCGCCTCCATGCCGGGGAGGACGTTGACTACCTTGGCCTTGTAGACGTTGCCGGCGAGCGGCTCGCCGCGCTCCACGAAGATCTGGCTGAGCCGCCCATCCTCCCGGACGGCGACGCGCGTCTCAAACGGTTCGACGTTGGCGATGATCTCTCTGGCCATCAGACCACTGCTCCTCGAATAGAATCTTCCTTCTCCTGCGCCTCATCCCGACGTTGAGCAGCAGGCCGGTGGCCACGCTCATGGCCAGCAGCGAGCTCCCCCCGTAACTGAGGAAGGGCAGCGGGATGCCGGTGATCGGCATCAGGCCGATCGTCATCCCGACGCTGACGAAGACGTGAAAGACCACCATGGCCGCCACGCCCCCGGCAATCAGACGGCCGAGGCGGTCGGAGGCGGCGGCGCTGATGCGCAGCGCCCGCCAGATCCAGATGAGGAAGAGCGCCAGGACGAGGACGGCGCCCACAAACCCCAGTTCCTCACCGATGACCGTGAAGATGAAGTCGGTGTGCTGCTCGGGGATGAACCGCAGCAGGTTCTGGGTGCCGGCGAAGAGCCCCTTCCCCCAGAGCTGCCCCGAGCCCACCGCGATCTTGGCCTGCGCGAGGGCATAGCCCGCCCCCAGCGGGTCCACGCCGGGATCGAGAAACACCAGGAGCCGGCGCCGCTGGTAGTCGTGCAGGACGGACCAGAGGAAGGGCATGCCCATCAGGGCGAGGCCGCCCAGGCTGGCCATCGCCCCGAGCCGCGCGCCGGCCACGAAGAGCATCCCCAGCAAGATCGCCCCGACCACCATCGCCGTCCCCAGGTCGGGTTGGGCGACGATCAGGAGGACCGGCACTCCGGCGTGGGCCAGATAGGGCATGAACGCGGGCACCGAGGCGGGCGGGGGCCGGTCGGCGAGGTGGCGGGCCAGCGTGAGGATCAGGGCGATCTTGGCGAGTTCGGAGGGTTGGAATCCGCCGAAGGGACCAAGCGGAATCCAGCGCGTTGCCCCCAGCCGCGTGACGCCGACCATCAGGACGAGGCCCAACAGGGCGAGGTTGGCCAGGTAGAGCATGCGCCCTCCTGCCCAGCGCCGGTAGTCCACCGCCAGGATCGCCAGCATGGCCACGGCCGCGACGCCCAGGTGAACGAGCCGCGTGCGGAGATACTGTGCGGGACCTCCCAGGGAGGCGGTGGCGCTCGCCAGCACCACCAACCCGATGACGATGAGGGCGACCGTCGTCGCCAGCAGAACACCGTCGAGGTCGCGGAGGATCCCTCTCACGGTGCCGCCCCCTGCGTCTGTGGCTCGGTGGCGATGCCGAAGGCCGTGGCGAGGATCGCTTTGGCGATGGGACCCGCCGCGACCGAACCCCGCCAGCCGTGCTCGACCAGGACCGCCAGCGCCACACGCGGCGCCTCCGCCGGCGCGTAGGCGGTGAACCACGCGTGAGGTTTGCCGCGGGGGTTCTCGGCGCTGCCGGTCTTGCCCGCGATGGCGAGGCCCGGCAGGGCGACGCGGCGGCCCGTGCCGCGCAGGACGACCGCTTCGAGCCCGTCCCGCAGCGTGGCCAGCGCCTCGGCTCCCATGTGAATGCTGCCCAGCGGCGCAACCCTCACCCGCTCGCTCTGCCGGGTCTCGGGGTCGATGATCTCCCGCACGAGGTGGGGGCGGACGAGCGTCCCGCCGTTGCCGACCGCGGCCGCCATCCGCGCGATCTGCAGCGGGGTGGTGTTCACCCAGCCCTGACCGATGGCCATGTTGATGTTGTCGCCGGGATACCAGGGTTCCCCGAGCGTGCGCTGCTTCCAGGCGGCGGAGGGGATCAGCCCCGGCGACTCGGAGGGCAGGTCGACGCCGGTGCGCTCGCCGAGCCCCAAGGCGTGCGCCATCTGGGACATGGCTTCACCGCCGGTGCGGTATCCCAGCGTCCAGAAGAACACGTTGCACGACTGCGCCACCCCGGTGACGAAGTCCACCGTGCCGTGCGCGCGCAGGTCGTGGAAGATCCACCCGCCCAGGCGGAAGACGCCGGGGCAGTGGATGCGCGTGGCGCGCGTCGCCGTCCCGCGCGTCAGCGCCGCCGCCGCCGTGACGATCTTGAAGACCGACCCTGGCTCGTAGGCCCCCTCCGCCGCGCGGTTCAGCAGAGGCAGGGTGCGGTCGCCGGAGAGGCGGGCCCACCTCCGGGCGCTGATCCCGGCGGCAAAAGCGTTGGGATCGTAGGCGGGGTGGCTGGCCAGGGCGAGGATCTCGCCGTTGCGGGGATCGAGCACCACCACCGCACCGGTGCGCGTACCGAGCGCCGCCTCGGCCGCCCGCTGAATGTCCAGGTCAATCGTCAGCACGATCGAGCGGCCCGCGCGAGCGGGCTCGCGCCCCAGCACGCGCAGCAGACGTCCCCGCGCGTCGACCTCCACGCGCTGGCGCCCCTCGTATCCGCGCAGCACCCGGTCATAGACCCGCTCCACCCCTCCCTTGCCGACCAGATCGCCCATGCGGTAGTCCGTCCAGGCGGTCGACGCCAGTTCGGCCGGATTGATCTCCCCAAGGTAGCCCAGGGCGTGGGCGGCCAGCGACCCGTAGAGGTAGTGTCGGACGGGCTCGACTTCGATGATGACCCCGGGGAGGTCGAGGCGGTTCTCCTCCACCATCGCGACGATGGCCTTGGAGACGTCCCGGCGGAGGCGTACGGGTTCGAAGGGACGGCTGCGGGCGCGGGCGATGCGGTCGCGGATCTCCCCCTCGGGCAACTGTAGGATGGCGGCGAGCCGCGGCAGGACGCGCTCGGCGCTGCGGATCTCATTGGGCAGAATCGAAACGGTGAAGGCAGCGCGGCTCGTGACGAGCGGGCGGCCCTTCCGGTCGTAGAGAGTCCCCCGCGGGGCGGGAAGGCGGAGATCGCGCAGCCGGTTCTCTTCGGACTCCGCCAGGTAGTGCTCGCCCTGAACGACCTGCAGTTGCCAGAGACGGCCCACCAGGATGGCAAAGAGCAGCGCCACGACCACCCCCAGGGCGGTCACTCGCGTGGTCGGCCCGGCGGGCTCAGACGCCATGCAGTCCTTCGCGGCCGCGCACTGTGCGCCGCGGTCGGAAGAGCGCCCGAACGGCGCCGAAGACCGGCACCACGGCGATCAGGTTGGCCAGCACCTGGGCCAGCAGCGGCCGGCCAAAGTCCGCGGCCGCAACCGGCAGGAGCCCCGTCACGACCAGCACCGCCGCGAGGATGAGCTGATGGACCACCGTCGCGCCGGCTGTGACGAGCCAGGGAAGGCCCCGCTGTTCGACCAGAACCCGCCCCAACGCTCCGGTCCCCTGGCCGACCAGAAACTTGGAGAGCGCGAACAACCCCAGACTCCCGCCGAAGAGCAAATCCTGCAGCAACCCCGCTCCCAGCCCGGCCAGGGGGGTCCAGGAGGGGCGGGCAAAACCCACCGCCACGATCAACGCCAGATTCGGATCGATTACCTGGCCAACGATGGGCAGGCGCACCAGCCAGGAGGAATGGATCAACTCGGTGAGGATGATCAGCAGGGTGAGGCCGATCGCCATACGTTCAGCGGCTCGACGGCTGGGGGAGGAGGATGAGGACCTCTTCGATCCGGCTCAGGTCGGCGGCGGGACGGACCGTCCCCTCCCGGAAGATCGCGCTGCCGGAACGCAGCGTGACCAGCCGCCCAACCACGATACCCGGCGGAAAAACGCCCCCCTGCCCCGAGGTGATGATGGCCTCGTCCTTGGGCACCGCGGTCGCCCGGGAGACGTACTTCAACTGCAGGTCGCCCTCCCCCGTCCCCTCCACTACCCCGATTTCGCGCGACGTCTGAAGGGTCACGCTGACTGCGCTGCGGGGATCAGAGAGTAGGAGCACGCGCGAGGAGAAAGGGGTCACCTCGATCACGCGTCCCGCCGCTCCTTCCCCCGTGACCACGGGCGCGTTGCGGCCGACCCCGTCAGTGCTGCCGCGGTCGACGACGATCGTGGCGAACCATCGAGCCGGATCGCGGCCGACCACGCGCGCGGCCAGGACCCGGTAGGGGGTCTGGGCCCGGAAGGCCAGGAGGGACTCCAGACGACGCGCCGCCTGGGACGTCTCCCGCAGCCGCGTCACGTCGCCGGAGAGGCGCTGCACCTGCTCCCGCAAGCGAGCGTTCTCGGTCCGAAGCCGGCCGATCTCCGTGTAGACCTCCCAGCCGCGCGCCACGGAGTCAGCGACCCGGGCGAGCGCCGTCTGCAGCGGGGTCAGCACGGTGAGCACGGTGCGTCCGAGCGGACCCAGGCTGCGGCGGTCCTCCCCGCGCACCTGCCCGGTGAGCATGACCAGGACGGCCAGCAGCACGGCCAGAAACAGGATGGATCGCCCTCGGGGACTCACGACGGCTGAATCAGCCTCGTTTGGCGGTGATCAGCATCTTGCGGAGCGTCTCGATCTCCTCCAGAGCCCGTCCGGTGCCCATGACCACGTCTACCAAGGGGTCGTCCGTGAGCGTTACCGGCATCCCCGTCTCCTCGGCCAGGAGCCGATCCATGCCGCGCAGGAGCGCGCCCCCGCCCGTCAGGACTATGCCCCGATCGACGATATCCGCGGCCAGTTCCGGGGGGGTCCGCTCCAGGGTCTGCTTCACCGCGTCGACGATGGCCTGGATCGGCTCGGCCATAGCCTCCCGGATCTCGGTGCTGGTCATGCGCACGGTGCGGGGCAGGCCGGAGAGCAGGTCGCGCCCGCGCACGTCGACGACCTGCTCGTCGTGGTTGAGCGGGTAGGCCGAGCCGATGGCGATCTTGATCTCCTCGGCGGAGCGCTCACCGATGAGCAGGTTGTACGCCCGCCGGGCGTAGTTGATGATCGCCTCGTCCTTCTCGTCGCCGCCGATGCGGATAGACCGGCTGGTGACGATGCCGCCCAGAGCGATCACCGCCACCTCGGTGGTGCCGCCGCCGATGTCCACGACCATGCTGCCCACCGGCTCGCTGACCGGCAGGCCGGCGCCGATCGCCGCGGCCATGGGCTCTTCGATGAGATAGGCTTCCCGCGCTCCCGCCTGCAGGGTGGCGTCGATGACGGCGCGCTTCTCCACTTCCGTCACCCCCGAAGGGATGCCGACGATGACCCGCGGATGGAAGATGGAGCGGCCGCGCATCCCGCGCTTGATGAAGTAGCCCAGCATCTGCGCGGTCGTGTCGAAATCGGCGATCACGCCGTCCCGCAGCGGGCGGGTGGCGGTGATGTGGCCGGGCGTGCGCCCGAGCATCCGCTTGGCATCATCCCCCACCGCCAGGATCTGCCCGTCCTCCGAGTTCTTCGCCACCACGGAGGGCTCGCGCACCACGATCCCTTCGCGGCGGACGTAGACCAGAGTATTGGCTGTCCCCAGGTCCACGCCCATGTCCCGCGTCACCCGTCCTGCCAGCCAATCCAGCACGCCCATACCGTCCTCCTCTGCTACCTCCCGGGCAGGAGGCCCCGTTCACGCAGACTCACAGAACGCCCATGCCCGATGATGAGATGATCGAGGACATCGATGCCGACGATCTGCCCTGCCGCGCGGAGGCGGTCCGTGATCACCAGGTCGTCCCCGCTCGGTTCCGGATTTCCCGAGGGATGATTGTGGGCCACGATGACGGCGGCCGCGCTGCGTCGCACCGCCTCCTTGAAGACCTCCCGCGGGTGGATCGGCGCGCTGTCCAGGCTTCCTACCGCCACCTCCACCACGGCCAGGACCTCGTGCTTGGTGTTCAGGAGGACGGCGCGGAAATGCTCCCGATCGAGGGTCGCCATTTGCGGAGCCAGCAGCGCGGCGGCATCAGCGGGCGAATGGATCGTGGGGCGATCTCCCCCGGTGGGTCCGTGCGCCCGCCGGCCCAACTCGAACGCGGCCAGCACCGCTGCGGCCTTGGCCGGCCCCAGGCCGGCGACCTGATCGATCTCCTCAACGGGCGCCCGGCTCAGTTCCTGGAGAGACCCAAACGTGGAGAGCAGGCTCTCCGCCATCGGGAGCACGCCCCGCCCGCGGGTGCCCACCCCGAGGAGGACGGCCAGCAGTTCGGTCGTCCCCAGCGCGGCTGGGCCGGCCGCGCGCAGTCGCTCCCGCGGCCGCGCATCTGAGGGAAGGGCGGTCACTTTGAGCCGGGAGACCTGGGTCACGCAATGCCTCCGGTCCTCGGCTCCTCTGGAGAGCGCTGCGAGCCAGCGGACGCTGACCCAGGGAGCTCAGGACGGCATCCGCCGGGCGCCCCCCGCCCCGCCGCCGCCCGCTCCCGTCCGGCGTCCCTCCGCCCGGGGCGGTCAGGCCACCGGATGAGCGACGCTGGCCGGGCCGCCGAAGCCCGCCCGGCCGGAGCCGAAACCTCAAGATCAGCAGCAGTATAGCACGCGTCCGGACTTCACCTGTCTCAATCGGCGGAACGTCCGGCGTTTTGGGGGGAAACGGAACCGAGTGGCTGCCCATGAGGTCCAGCGGGTGCGGGGAGGAAGCTCACAGGCGAGTAAAATACGTCTTCGAGCCCGGGAGCCTCGTCCCCGCACCCGTCCCTAGGTCATCAAGCGGAAGAGCCAGACCGCCAGGACCATGCCCAGGACGATGGCCAGGTTGAGGCGGAGCGTCGCGCCGATGGTTAGCGTGAGGACCCGGATGTCAAAGGTGAACGGGGGGTCGATGATGGCGGCGCGGACCTCGCGGGTGAGAAAGCCCAGAGACGGATAGGCGGAGAGGGCCTCGGTGATCACGCTCCCCAACAACCCTCCCGCGAAGAGGACCAGCAGCAGCACCCACCAGGGATTGCGTGTGCGGCGCGACCGGGCCACGCCGCTCCTCTTCGCGCTCAGCGTCCCTCGACCTGCTCAATCGCTACGGCTCGCGGCGCAGTGAAGCGAGCGATCCAGATGGACACTTCGTAGAGGAGATAGGTCGGGATCGCCATCATGAGCTGCGAGAAGACGTCTCCACCAGGGGTAAGAAACGCCGCCGCGATCACGATCCCGGCGATGGCATAGCGCCGTCCTGCGGCAAGGGAAGCCGGCGTGACCACCCCGATCTTGGTCAGGAAGAGGATGACGATGGGGAGTTCGAAGACCGCCCCGAATCCGAGCATGAAGGCGGTGAGGAAGGAGACGTATGCACCCACGCTGATCATCGGCTCGAGCACGCCGGGTACCTTGTAGCCGAGCAGGTAGCGCACCCCCACCGGCACGATGGCGACCAGCGAGAAGAGTGCGCCGCCGACGAAGAGCACCAGCGCGGGGGGAAGCAACCAGAGGGCGGAGCGGCGCTCGGCCGGGGTCAATCCTACCGCCACAAAGGCCCAGATCTGGTAGAGCAGGAAGGGCAGGCTGAGAAAGACACCGGCCACGAGGGCGAGTTTGAACCGGACGAAGAACGCCTCGGTCACCCCGACGAAGACGACGCCGCGGCCGGTCGCCCCGGTGACCGGCCGGATGAGGAACGCCAGCATCTCGTCGGCGAAGAACCAGCTGGCGACCGTAGCCACCGCGAGGGCCGCCAGCGCGAAGAAGAGCCGCCGCCGCAGCTCTTCCAGATGCTCGACAATGGTCATTGGCCGGTCGGCGGCCATGGCGCGAGCGAGAAGAGACCTTACGAGGAAGATTCTTTCGGACGCCGGTCGTCCTTCAGGTCGTCCTCGACGTCCCGGACTTCCTTCCTGAAGTCGCGAATCGTGCGCCCAAGCGCCGATCCGATCCCTGCCAGACGGCTGGCGCCGAAGAGCAGCAGCAGGATCAGAAAGATGAACACGAGCTCCTGAGTGCCCACGCCTCCGATCAGGCCTAGAGACATACTGCCACCTCCATCCGGAGGAATTATATCACTCGGAGGACGGCCCGCCGCGGGGCGGGGTTGAGTCGCCGCGGCGCCGCAGCAGGAGCCAGATCATCTGCAGCACATCTCTTCCGATACTGCGGATCTGATCCCAGTCCTGCGGGACTCTCCCGCGCGCGGCGCGCCAGCGGCCCCGCAATGCGGCGGAGTCGGCGGCGACCTGTCTCTTCAGGTTCGCGAGTCGCTCTCGAGGAGTGTCCTGCGGAGCCACCGCAGATCCTCCTTGAAGGCCGCAGCCAGGGCACGCAGCCGGCGCCGGCGGAAGCGGCTCAAACCAACCATGATGGCCACCGCAGCCGCCAGGACGGTGGCACCGAGAACGATCAATGCCGCCAACCAGGGCGCGATGACCGTGGCCAGAGCCAGCACCACTGTCACGACCAGCATGGCCAACACGAGCATGCCGAGGACGGCCGACGCTCCCAGCAGCGCCACGCCGATTGCAATGTCCCGCGCCGTCGCGCGGGCTTCCTGCCCCGCCAGGGTGGCATATGTCTCGAAGATGGCGACGACATTTGCGGCCAGCCGGCGCAGAATGGCAGAGACGGGTTCGGGGGCGCGGTCGGGCCTCATCCCGGCGGCATGTTTTCCAGGCGGACCCAGGAACCCCTGCCGCCGTCTACGGCGGCCCGGGATGCGGCGCTCTCTTTACGGACTCCCGGGGGTTCCTGCGGTGGGAACTTCCGGTCCTCCGGAACGCTCCATACTCATAGGGGTCCGCGGGCAAGGCTCGCTGAACCACTCCTATGTTACCAAACGTCGGCTGGCCGGAGTTGCTGCTCGTCTTCGCGATCGTTCTCCTGCTGTTCGGCCCTCAGCGGCTGGCTGGAGTCGGCGCAGCTCTGGGGAAAGCGATGCGTGAGTTTAGGCGGGGCCTGACCGAGTCGGCCAAGGAAGACGCTGAGGAAGACACGGACACCCGGCACTCGGGCGGGCGATCCTAGGTGGTCGGGAGCGATTCAGACGTGGATGCGGCGGCCGGCGCAATAAAGACAGCAGTACCACTCCTCTCTCGGGCGGAAGGAGTGGAGGCGGAGGAGACCCCCGCCTCGTTTGAGACGCTTCTCCGCCGCCATGGGGCCGCCCTCTATCGCAGCGCCTACCGCCTTGCCGGCCATGAAAGCGATGCCGAGGATCTCCTGCAAGACACCGTCATCGAAGGCTTGCGGGCCTTCCGGAGTTTCAGACCGGGGTCCCACTTCGACCGGTGGATGCGCGCCATCATGTCGCACACCTTCATCGACCGGGTCCGCCGGAAGCGCCGCTCGCCGACAACCTCGCTCGATGCCGCCGAACGCCTTCCGGCGGCCCCCGACATCAGCCCGGAGGAAGTCCTCCTTCGTTCTGAAGAACAGAACGCGGTCCGAGAGGCGCTGGTCGCGCTTCCTCCGGAATTTCGCCTGGCGGTCGTCCTCGTCGACATCGAGGGGCTGGCTTATGAGGAGGCCGCCGCCCTGATGCACTGCCCCCTGGGCACTGTCCGCTCCCGGCTGCATCGGGGCCGCCAGCTTCTCCGCACCCGCCTAAATGGAGTGCTGCGAGAATGAGCGCGCATGCGGGCGAACAGCTCAGCGAGTGGATCGACGGCCACCTCAATCCGGATGCGGCCGCACAGGTGGCCGCCCACGTAGACGTCTGTGATCGCTGTCGCCAGGAGGTGGATGACCTGCGCAGGGTGCGCACCCTCCTCCGACGGGTCGAGGCGCCATCTCTACGTCCCGCCTTCTGGGCCCGTCTCGAGGCGCACGTGGCCAAAGAGCGGGAGCGGTTGGCCCGCCGGCAGATCTGGCGCCGGGCTCTGCTGCCCGCCGCAGTGGCCGCGGGCGCGCTTGGGTTCGCCTTCCTCCCCGCGGGGAAGGTCCCACTGAACCTCGACAGTTATCTCCACGAGCACGCGCAGTACCGGGCACTCCATCCCCTCACCGATTCGGCCGTCGCCACCCTCGTGGGCACGGACGCCTCCCTGCGGGTGCTGCGAGATTCCCTGGGACGGCACGAGGCTGAACCATGAGGATTGGCGTGGCCGTGGCTTTGGCTCTCCTGGCGGCGGCGCCGGCCGTGGGGGCGGAGCGCTCACCCCAAGAAAGATGGCTCCTCTCCGCGGCCACGGCGCCCCGCCGGGTCTCCTTCACAGGGGTCAAGGACGTCATCCTCTGGTCGGAGGCCGGAGCGCAGGGGTCGACGGTCGAGATCGCCCACCGCGCCGCCACCGGAGTCCGGCTGACCTATCGCTCGACCCTCGGGCGCGCTCAGCGGATCGTCGTCGACGACGGCCGGCGGCGGTGGCAGTACGAGCCCTCCGCCCACGTAGCCCTGATCTCGCCCTCCATCACGGAGGAGGATGTTCCGCCCTCCGCGCGCCGTCTCGGCCTCCTGCTGGCGAACTATCGGCCGACCATCGTTGGGCGCGAGCCGGTGGCCGGACGGAGGGCGGTCGCCTTGTTGGTGCGTCCCCGCACCGACGCACGTCCATCGTTGAAACTGTGGGTGGACGAGGCGACGGGACTTATCCTGCGCACCGAGTTGTATCATGCCAATGGCCGGCTGGCCGAGGCGTCGGCTTTTACCCGGATCGACTTCGTCTCACCACCGGAATCGCTCTTTCGGTTCCGCCCTCCGGCCGGGGTCACCGTGCGCGCCGTTGCCGCGAGTACTCCTATGGGCCTCCCCGACCTTGCCCGCCGGGTCGGGTTCACCCCGATTGCGCTCGAGCGGCTGCCCGACGGATTCGTTCTCGATCGGGTCCGCCTCGCCGGGAGCGGAACTCCGGTGGCCGTGACGCAATACACCGACGGTCTGGCCACCCTCACACTGTTCCAACGCCGGGTGACCCCGGGGTCGCGGAGCAGTCTGCCGGCCGGACGCCCGATTCCGCTGGGAGCGGGGGCGGCGGAGTTGCGCCGTTTCGACGGGGCCAATGTGTTGCACTGGCAGCGGAACGGTGTCGCGTTGACCCTGGTCGGTGAAGTCCCGGCGGCGGAATTGACGAAGATCGCGGTCCGCATCGGCGTCGACGCCCCCCCCGGTCTCCTCTCCCGGTTGCGCTACTGGCTCCTGCTGCTGTGGGAGCGACTCACCGCCGCAGTCGCCTAGGCACCTGGTCGGCGGTTCTGACCGACCTGGGCTACCTGCTATTGGCCGCCTTTCCCGCACGGACCCGCCTGCTCGCCCGCTACTTCCGCTTCAGGTACCGTCGGCTGGCGCCCTCGTACGAGGACCTGACGGCAGCGCACCCTGGTTACGGAGATGCCCTTCGACTGGGGCTCGAGCGCTGCGGCGTCGCGCCGGTCGCCTGTGCCGACGTCGCCGCGGGCACGGGCGCGGCCAGCCGGATGATCCGAGCGCGGTATCCCTCGGCGCGGGTCGTGGCGGTCGACCTCTCGGCGGAGATGCTCCGCGAATGGCGGACGGTCCAAGACATCGGGCGCATTGTGGGCGACGCGTGGGCGCTGCCTCTGGCCAGCGGCGGGCTCGACCTTGCGGTCACTCAGAATGCCCCGGCCTGTTTCGACGAGCTCTCCAGGATCGTCCGTCCTGGTGGCGTGGTCCTCTTTAGCCTCTCGACGGCCGGCCCCCTGCCCGGGAGGCTACGCACCTGGCTGCTGCGGCGCGCCCTTCCTGACGGCCTGACACTCTTGTCCGAAACGGCGGTGGGGCGCGGGATCACCTGGCTATTAGAGAAACGGCCGTAGGATCTCGAGGCACCGCGAATAGTTCGTTGGGGCGGACGAAGCTGGCCAGCAGAAACCGCAAATAGGGACTGCTGATCTGGCTCCGGTGCGCGTCGATGGCTTGGCGTTTCTCGCCCTCGGCTTCCTGAGAGAGCGTGAACTCGATCCACGACCAGCCTGGCACCTCGGCCAGGTCCGCGGGCGGCAGGAGCGGCTGGCGCGGCGCTGAGCGAAGGGGGCGGGGAAACGCCCGGGCGTGCACGAGGAAAGTGTAGAGGCGGGCCTCGCCGCGCCGCGGCGCGACCAGCGTGTAGGCGGCGCGGTGGTCCGGGTGCTGATCAAACGGAGCGTGCGTCACGATGAGGGTGGGGCGGAACCCTGTGATCAGCCGCTCCATCAGTTCCTGCATCGCCGCGCCAGTGTACGGTGTATTCACCCCGACCGCCCGCGTGTAGGCAGCGTGGTCGAGCCGGGTGAACGGCGAGGTGACGGGTGACACACTGGCGAGCACTTCGCTCAGCCTGCGGTCGGGAAAGCCGAGAAAGTCGACGTCTCCCGGTGGGATCCCGAGCCGGCGAAGCCCCTCCAGCGTCTCCCGCTGCCGCACCATCCCGACATTGATGAAGTCGGCCGGGCGCGGGCGGGAGCGACGCGCCAGCAGGGCGGCGCTCACGCGGTTGCTGTCCCCGTTGGTCAGCAGGATGACGCGTACCGGCACGCCTAGCCCCCGCGCGGTGACGATGAGGCCGCCGAGCCCAATGACCTCATCGTCGGGATGCGCCACCACCGCCAAGAGCCGGTCGCCCGGTTGAAGCAGTGACTGTTCAGGAAGCCGAGAGGCGTGCGACGGCGTGGTCAGGAAGATCGGGGCCAACAGCAGAAACAGCAGCGCGAGAGCCAGGAACGCCTCCATGGATTGTGCCCCCCTTCCGGCCGGTTGGGAGCGGCGTCGGGCGCCGCCGGTAACGTGGAATTCGCGTAGCAGATCAGACGACGCCCGGATCTCCTGCCGAAATCCTCTCATGGCGCCATATTTCTGGCGCTTGCGCCGGTGGTGCACTCCGGCCAGCGGCACGTGCACGACACAAGCACCCTGCGCTCGGGCGGTGCGGTCCAGTCTCAGTTCCAAACCGAAACCGCTGCCTGCCAGCGCCTCTCTGGGCTCGAGCAACCCCCGGCGAAGCGCCCGTTGTCCGGAGAGCACCGGGAGAAGACCGTGGCGGAGGTCGCTGGTGAAGATGCCCACCGCCATCTCAGCCAATCCGGAGAGCACCGGTGCCAGCAACTCCGTCAGGTGACCGGGCTCGATGCCGTAGAGGTCTGCATCCAGCAGGAGCAGGACCTCGCCGCGCGCTTCCTCTACCGCGGCGAGCACGGCCGCGCCCTTCCCCTGATTCTGAGCGAGAGGGATGACGCGGTCCGCCCCGGCCGCGGCGGCGGCGGCCACGGTGTCGTCGGTCGAGCCGTCCGAGACGACGACGACCTCGTCCACCTGCTCGCAGGCGCGGGCCGCGGTAATCACGCGGCGGATCCGCGCCGCTTCATTGTACGCGGGGATGATGCAGGAGACGCTCATGGGTCTCGAACCGAAAGCCGTCGAGGAACCCGAGGATACTTCTAACACGGGGGGGTAATCCCTACCGCCGACGACCGGGAGGGGGATCACCCCCCTCCCCAGTCGGCTACTTCGAGACGGTCACGATGATGCTGGTGGCCTCGAAGGTAGGAGTCCCGGCAAGTGTGTACCACCCGCTGACGGAGACCAACTCGCCGGGCTTGAGCGCGGCGGGTGCGATCGACCTCTGTCCCATCTTCATCGCGGCCTTCGGGGCCAGGAGCACGGTGAGTTCGCCCTTCTGCTCGTAACGGACGATCGCCTGAGGGGCCCTCGATACCTTGATCACTAGGGTGGTTCCTTTCACAGAGACGAGCCGCCCGGTCAGCCAAAAGCTGTGCTTCTCAACCGTCGGGGTCGCGCCGATGGCCAGCACGGGAAGCACGGCCACGACAAGCGTCAAGGCCAGAGCCATGGTGGCGATACGCCAACCCTTCATCGCTGTTTCCTCCTTTGAGATGCAATCACCCTATCAGCGTCTCCTGCTCCCAAAGGGTTCCCGGGCTCCAGCGGCGGCGCGTTACTAGCGAGGGCGGACGACGACGAACTCGGTGAGGTCGAGGAGGCTCTGGCGGCCGGCGGAGGGGGCGAGGGTCCGCAACGCGGCGGCGGCCCGGGACGCGTATTCACGGGCAACACCCATCGCATACTCGATGGCCCCGTAGCGTCCCAAGAGGAGCCGGACCCGCTCTATCTTACCGTCTGGGGAGGGCGGCTGAAGCAACCGCAGCAGCGCAGCCCGGTCGGTAGCGCCGGCGCTGCGGAGCGCGTGAATCACCGGCAGGGTCACCTTGCCGCTCCGGATATCCGAGCCGATCGGCTTGCCCAGCTCCTCCGCCCGGCTGGTCAGGTCCAGCGCATCGTCGGTGATCTGGAACGACATCCCCCAGGCCAAGCCAAAATCCGCCAGGGCATCGGCCTGCCCGGCACTCGCACCCGCGACGAGGGCGCCGGCGCGGCAGGCAGCGGCAAAGAGGGCCGCGGTCTTGCCTTCAATGATCTCCAGGTAGGCGCCTTCATCGCTGTGGGGCTCGCTGGCTCGCTCGATCTGCTTGATCTCCGCCTGGCTCATCCGGACCGCCGCCTCGGCGACCGCCGGGGCCACCTCGGGGTGCCGCACACGGCTGATCAGGTCGAAGGCGCGCGCAAAGAGCAGGTCGCCCAGCAGGACGGCGATCTGGTTGCCCCACTGCACGTTCACGGTGGGCGTGCCGCGCCGGAGGCCCGCCGCGTCGATGATGTCGTCGTGGATCAGTGACGCGATGTGAATCAGTTCGACGGTGCCGGCGACGTAGAGCCGGTCCCGTTCGCCGCCCCCGATCGCCTCCGCGCTGAGGCAGGCGAGGGCGGGGCGGACCAGTTTGCCGCGCGTGGAGAGGACGTAGGAGACGAGTTCACCGATGAAGGGGTCATGGCTGACCAACTCCGCCTGCAACAGCCCCTCCAGCGCCTCGAGGTCGCGCTGCACCGGCTGGTAGATCGTGGTCAGGTCCGCTGTTCGGGCCATGAAGCGGCGGCGGCCGCGGAGCCCGCGGCCGCCCTCCCGTCCTATGGTGTGACCGTCAATGTCCCCGTCATCCCGGCCTCCTGGTGGCCCGGGATGGTGCAGAGGACTTTGTAGCTTCCCGCCTTCAGGGTCGTGCTGACGTCTTTAGTCTGACCCGGCTGAATGCCCTCCACCTTGATGCTGCTGCCCTCGACGATGAAGTTGTGCTCGACCGACCCCCCGTTCTTGATCTGGAAGGTCACCTGGCCCGCCTTGGCGGTCATCGCCTTGGGATCGAACTTGAACTCGCTCTCCGTCACGCTGACCGTCGACGCCCCTGCGGGGGGCGGGGTCGCCCCACCCTGTGGCCCACCACCTCCGCCACAGGCCGCGACCAGCAGCGCGGTGCCCAGCAGGAGGGCGGACAACCGTACCCCTTGCGCCATTGCCTGCCTCCCTTTCGCTTTCGCGTTGGATTGGGCCGCGCCCGATCGGAGCCGGCCCTCCCTACGGTACCACACCGGGATGCGCTATCGGGGACACCCTTCGAGAGCGGCGCCGGCAAAGATCGCCCCCGCGAGGTCAGTTGCGGTACGACCCTCAACCCCCGACCCGGAGTAGGCGACCCAACGACCCGGCTGTCCTCGGCCAGAACGGGTGAGCCGCTGGACCCGCCGAGATAGAGCCCGGCATCGAGCTGAATTCGGAAGATCTGGTCCTGTCCGATGATCTGAAAGATGCGCCCGGTCGCCGTGTAGAGCACCGACGGCCAAGCCCGGGAGGCGCGCGGGAACCCTTTGACGGTCACCCGTTGGCCAAGCGCCGGCGCGGCGTCGGCGAATGGCAGGACCGGAAGATCGGGCGCCTCTGTCATCCTGAGGACGGCGACGTCGAAGGGGGTCGCCCGATTCGGATTGGTGCGATCTGCGGTGGGTCGCCATCTGGGATGAACGCAGCTCACGGTCACCGGGCCCAGCCACGAACTGATCGAGCGGGTCGAGGTGTTGCTGGCCAGATACCATGCCGTGAACCCTTCAGGGACAGGACTCTTGACGACATGCGCATTCGTGTAGAAGACGCCGCCGCCGACGTGGAACGCTATCCCCCGCCTGAGGAATCGTTGCTCGGTTGGGTTGACGACGATAACCTTGCGGATGGCTTCTTCGACGTTCGCTTGAGCGGAGACGCCCGGACGAAGGGACCACAGAAGGAGGAAAGCGAGGAGAAGTGTGCTGACGGAACGGCGTACCATTCTCCCTTAGGCCTCCGCGATGAGGCCGCCCATTAGGCTTCCGCGATGAGGCCGCCCATTAGGCTTCCGCGATGAGACCGCCCATTAGGCTTCCGCGATGAGACCGAAGGACGCGACGAAGATCAGCAACAGAAAAAAGATGATGTAGAAGAGCAGGTAGAAGAGGACCGTCCGCAGCGGCAGCGTCCGGCGAATCACGAGGACCCCTCCTCCTGCCCGGGAGCCGGTGCAGAGGCCTGGGCGCTCCCGGCGGGCGCGCTCGCAGCGGCGGATGCCGGGCGCAACGGGCGGGCGGCCGGGGCGGGAGCGGGCAGCGCGGCGAGACGACGCAGAAACCCCGCGACGTCCTCCAGGAAGGCGGCCCGGTCGTGGAGGCCATGGGCCAGCATCGCCAGCCTGGCGGGGTCGACGCGGCGGCGGGAGAGGCGTCGGGCCAGCTGCTCGACGCGGTCGCGCATGAGGTAGTTGCCTTCCCGGTTGAGGCAGTCGCCGTACGGACACCCCGTGACGAAGGCCCCATCCGCGCCGGCGCGCAGCGCCGCCTCCAGCCAGTCCGGGCGCATGAAGCCCGAGCAGGGCACGCGGATGATGCGTACGGAGGTGTGGGCCGCCAGACGGCCCTCGCCGTCGGTGAGACCCTCGGTGCTCACCGCCCAGTCGCAGACGAATCCGACGACCTTCACATCGTGGATCGCTTCCTTGCCCTGCGGCTCCGGCATCGCGTTTCTATCCCGTCACCGCGGGCGCCGCGGCGGGGGCGGGAGCGCCCACCGCCTGGGCGATGGCCCGCGTCAGGTCGGCCTCGAGGAATTTGGGCAGCTCCAAGGCCTCGAACGGGCAGGCGCCCACGCAGATCCCGCACTCGACGCAGCGGGAGTCCATGACAACCGCGAACAGTTTCCGGTTGGCCGCCGCCTTGGTCACACCCGGGTGCGGCGACGGCACCATCACGATGGCGTCGTAGGGACAGTCGTAGTAGCAGAGTTCGCAGCCGGTGCAGTTGCCGTCGATCACCTGGGCCACGCCGGCGTGCCGCACACCCATCTGCGGCTCGGTCTCGCGGGCCAAGTACGGGATCACGTAGCCTGCTCCAAAGAGCAGAATCAACCCCAGGGTCACCACAATAGGCGGCAGCCAGTTGGTCAACCAGAACGGCAGCAGGAAGAAGACGTCGAGTGGATAGGTCGTCACGCCGACCCCAGGTTCCGCGGCCACGCCGGCCACCGGCGCGGTTCCCGGCACGGCGGCCAGGACGATGATTAACCCCAGTGTGGTCAGCACCCAGGTCGCGGGCGGCCAGATCTTGGGATGGCGCAGCCGCACGTAGTGCCACCACAGCAGCAGGTAGAGGAACGACGCGGTGCCGACGTGCAGAAAGAGCACCCGCGGCAGCAGCGCGTCGCTAATGCCCGGTCCGCCCAGGAAAAGGCGGGCCAGGGAGGGTCCCACCAGCGGGATCGCCGATAGCAGATCGACGAAGACCTGCGTCACCGCCTGCGCCCGCTGGTCCCAGACCAGCTGGTAGCCGTTCACGCCGATGAAGCCGCCCAGGATCAGCAGGAACATCCCCGAGATCCAGGGGCCGTCCCGCGAGAAGAGGTAGCGGTCGGTGAACCAGTTGCGGAAGAGGTGCAGCAGCGCCGCGATGATGAAGGCGTCACCGGCGTAGCGGTGGATCCCCCGGAGCAGCCCGCCGTAGGGCACCCGCTCGGTGAGGTAGGCCACCGAGGCGTACGCGCCATCCAGGCTGGCCACGTAGTAGAAGAGCAGGAGGATCCCCGAGACCACCAGCACCAGCAGGAAGAGGTTGGTCAGGCCGCCCGTGTAGTAGAGCGGATTCCAATCGGTCGGATAGACCCTGTTGATGTAGACGTCCAGCCGCAGCGTCTGCCGCAGCAACCAACTGAGGGCGCGGCGGTACACTCGGTCGCTCCTAACTCCGCTCGGCCCCACGCGGGCCGATCATCCCGAGCTTGCGCAGGAAGAGGCCGATCAGACCGTAGGCGATCAGGATCGCCCCCAGCGCTCCCCCGCCCAGGGCGTAGTCGTTGCGGATCTCCCCTAAGACGATGAGGATGGCCAGCACGAGCGAGAGGCCCGCCAGGGCGATCACCGCCAGATACGCGCCGGACCTACCCACGGGAGCCCCGATCGAGCAGCCGATCGAACGCGCCGATGCGGCGCCGCACGCGGCCGGCGGCCCGGTCTGCCGCGTACACCACGAACGCCAGATACCCAAGGGCGCCGACGAACGCCGCGACAGAGGCGAGGAACGGGCCGGGTGGCAGCGTGGGATGGCCCTCCCAGGCTGCCCGCGCCGCGCCCCACAGCACGGAGAAGGTGTAGACGGCCACCGCGAAGGCAGCCAGCGACATCAGCGCGCGTCTCATGAGGAGGTCTCGGCCTCGGCGGCCTGCGGCCTGGGCGGCGGCGTCGCACGGACCGGCGGAGGGGGCGGCCCACGACGGAGCTGCCGGCGCCGCACCAGGAGGTGCCAGACGAAACCCAGCGACAAGACGATGAGCGTGGTGAGCAGGATCAGGGGCGGCTCCCGCTCGATCTGGGCGATGTTCCACATGATCAGCGTGGTCAGCGCGAGGAAGTAGAAGAGGGCGAGGGCCCCCAAAACCACGAAGAAGGGCCGATCCATCGGGTGGCGGGATTTGCTGCGGTCGAGGAAGGGGGCCAGCATGCCGACGCCGATGAGGAGGCCGGGCCCCAGTCCCGCCCAGAGCGGCGGCGTGTACTTGACGTACTGGTAGAGCGCCAGGAAGTACCAGTCCGAGAGAATGGGCAGCGGCGTCCGGTTGGGATCGGCCCTGCGCCCCACTTCAGCGGGAATCGCCCAGGCGGCGTAGAGGACCATCAGGAAGAAGACCACCATCGGAAACCAGGAGGCGGCCAGACGCATCCGGCGCGCCCCCGACCCATGGCTGGGGTCCTGGTGGCGCCGCCGGTAGAAGTAGACCTCCATCCCGACGAGCAACAGGATGGAGATGCCGAAGTGCAGCGAGTAGAAGCGCGTGATCGTGGCCTGCCCGATCGCAGAGCCGCCCAGGAAAACGTAGGCGATCATCGAGCCGAAGGTGAGATTCCCCCCGATCTTTGGGATGAGGGCGGTGAGCTGATCCAGGTAGACCGGCACGGTGAGGATGGTCTTCGCCGCCCAGAAGGCCCGCTGGTTCCAGATCAGGAGGTAGCCGGTAACCCCAGAGATCATGGTCAGGACCAGCCCCAGGAAGAAGATCATCCAGGAGAGTTCCCCCGGGCGCTTGTACTCGCCGGCGAAGTACATCCGGTAGATTCGCAGGATGAAGCAGAGGAAGACCGCATCCGCCGCGTACTTGTGGAGACCGCGCACGAGGGAGCCCAGGGGGATGACCAGTGCGCCCAAACCGATCCGGCCGATCTCTTTCGAGATCCGTTCGATCGAGTCATAGGCGCCGGTCGTCGTGGGCTCGTACCAGAGCATCAGGATGACGCCAGAGATGACGGTGACCAGGTAGAAGAAGTAGAGCATCGGCCCGAGCAGGTACAGGGGGTTATGCTGCTGGGCGGTCTTGGTCTCGTCGAAGAGGTCGAGGTGCTCCTTGCGCTCCCGCAGCCACTCGCCCACCGCGGCGCCGACGCCCATCAGGCGATACCTCCAGGCTCCACGTCCGTCACGACGATCTGGTTGCCCTCGATCTTATAGAGGAAGGTGCGCGGCGGGCGGGGCGCCGGCCCCGAGAGCACCCGACCCGGCTGCTGCGAATCGGCGGGGTCATAGATGGAGAGGTGGCAGGGGCAGGCCATCAGGGCGTGCTGCCGCTGCGGCGGCGGTTTGTACCCCCCATAGCCGGCCGTCACTTCCTGATAGTTGGAGACGAAGTTGTAGATGCAGCCCAGGTGGGGGCAGATGCGGCTGAAGACGATGAGATCCGATTCCTGCCCGACGAACTCCGGCTTGTTGATCTCGGCGGCCCAGCCCCAGGGCTGTTTGATCTTCTGCGGCAGGCGGACGACGACACCCGGGACGTTGGCCGAGCGGAGCCCCTCCGGGGTGTACTGCGGGTACTTCTGGGTGAAGACGAAGTACTTGAAGTCCCAGGGCTTGGCCACCTCGTCCAGGTTGGCAGCGATGGCGGTCTCCCCGACCGGGAGATCGCTGGGTTTGGTCGGGCTGTAGAGGACCTCGAAGGGCTTGACGTTGGGTTTGAGCAGGCGCAGCAGTGGCGAGAGAAACCCGGCGATGGCGGCCAGAATCGGCACCGTCGTTAGGAAGCGCAAGAATCCGCGCCGGTCGAGGCGCTGCGGCTCAGTTGCCACCGTCACCACCAAAATCAGTGTACGGAGTGGGACTGAGACGAATCAAGGCTGCTGTCCCCGGGGCGGCGTGTAGCGGTAGACGAACGTCCAGAGATAATCCACCAACGCCCAGATCTCGTCGACGGTGAGCTGATGCCGGGAGGGATCCCCTGCCGGCCGGTAGCCGGGCATGAGCCCATGCCCGTCGGCGATCCGGGCAAACAGCTCGGTCGGTTTGCGCTTGACCATAAAGTCCCGATCGACGAAGATTCCTACTCCCTGCTGAAGATTCCACCCCCAGAGGGTGCGTCCCATCACCTGGCTGAACTCGCCGCCGCGCCCATCGCCGCGCGCGCCGTGGCACCCCGCGCAGGTGGTGCGGATCGGTCCCAGGCCCTCGACCGTCACCGGAAGCGCGCGCCCCTCATAGATCGTGCGGCCCAGCGCCACGTTCTGCGGCGTGGTGGCGAAGGTCCACTCGTAGAAGAGCACGTGCCAGCGCTGCGCATCGGTGAGGTAGCCGGCCATCCCGTCGTTGGCCCCATAGGCCGGACGCGGCCCGAACGCGGGCATCGCCGTGTGCGCCCTACCCAGGGTGACGGTCTCGAACATGCTGAAGGGGCTGTTCAGCCGCATCTGCACCAGGTTGTGGAAGTTGGCCGGCCGGGAGGGCAGCTTCTCTCCCTGCACCTCGATCCCGAGCAGACGCATCGTGTCCGTGAACGGGTTCTTCTGCGGGGCCACCAGGCCTTTGGACAGCGGACCGTCCCCGACCCCCTCCACGCCGTGACACTGTACGCACCGCTGCGCGCCTTCGAAGACCTTCCGGCCTTCTTCTGCGGAGGGCATGAGCGGCCGGCCGGCCTCGTCGGCGATCAGCGGTTGGCTCTCCACCCGCACGTCCGGCAGATCGGTGATGCGCGGGGAGAGGCCCACCGTCGGCTGACACGCCGTCAGGAAGAGGACCCCGATGACCAGGAGGCGGAGGGATCGAACGGGCATCAGATCTCTCTTAGCCTTCCACTCATCGCCGAGGACCTCCTCTCGATGCGGAGAGCGCCTCACGGACCTCGGCGCTGTGCCCGCGGGGGCGAACGCGGCGAAAGATGCGCTGGACGCGGCCGGAAGGATCGATCAGCACGGTGGTGCGCTCGATCCCCCGGAAGATCCTGCCGTAGGCGGACTTCTGCCTCCACACTCCGTAGGCGTTCGCGACTGCGTGGTCGGGGTCGGCCAGCAGCGGGAATGGCAGGCCGTACTTCGCGGCGAAGCGGGCGTGCGACGCAGACGTGTCCGGGCTGACGCCCAGGATCGCCACGTCGCGCTTCCCGAAGACCGCGTAGTCGTCGCGGAACTCGCAGGCTTCCGTGGTGCACCCCGGCGTATCGTCCTTGGGGTAGAAGTACAGCACGACAGACTTGCCCCGGAAGTCGGAGAGCCGGATTGTCTTTCCCGCGCCGTCTGGGAGTGCGAAATCGGGCGCGACCTGGCCTTCTTCGATCATGAGTTCACCTTACCCCTTATCAACGACGAAGCATGGCATCGACCAGCGCCTCCATCGTCTCCGGCGCAAAGAGAAAGAACGGATACCCGCGATAGGTCGCGGCGTCGCCCGACCCCTTCCCCTCTTCCAGGGCGGCCAGCGTTTCCTCCGCCTCGGCAAGGGACCCGGCGAGGGAGGCGGAGAGCCGTTCATTGATCTCGCGGATCCGGCGCGTCGCCTCGCGGCGCTCGGCGCGCCCCAGCGTGGGAGCCTCGAGACGGCGAATCAGCCGCCACTTCTCGTCCACGAGTGTCGTCTGCTCGGCGGTGGGATCGCGCAGGAGGCGATCCGGGTTGTGGCGCGCCTCCTGGATCTGCCGGGATAGGACGGCCCGCTCGGCCGCGCGATTCGCGGCGTCCTGAAACGGCAGGGCCAGCGTGGCCGATGCCGCGAGGTAGGCGGGCGGGCGGAGTTCAAGAAACTCGGCCACGACCGCGTCGGTGACCCGGTCGTACCGGGCGCCGCTGACGCCGTGGATGAAGAGGTCCGAGAGGAAGACCCGCAGGAAGGCGGTCAGGGTGACGGCCCGCGGGCGCACAGAGAATGAGGAGAAGGCGGCCGAGGCGGGATCATCGGGCAGAGGTCCCAGCGTGCCCGCGGGCGTTGACAGCGTCCGTCCGGACAGCGTCAGAAACAGACGCTGACGCCGGCCCTCTCTCACGGTCCAGAAGGGCAGCTCGACCCGGTCCTCCACCTCCAGGTCGGGGAACGGCTGCGCGTCGGTGCGAATGCGCTGCGCCGCGCGGTAGGCCTGAAGGTGGCGGTTGTGCACCGCGGCGAACCGCGCCGCATCGTGTGCCACGTGCAGGAAGAAGGCGCGGAAGGGTTCGGTGCCGGCGAGGAGGGAGATGGGCAGGTCCAACCACCGGCGTGGTCCTTCATGGCGCCTCCGCAGCGCGATCATGAAGGCGGCGAATCGATCGACCGCAGGCGGCGCGATCTGCCGGAAGGCCTCCCAGGGCGCGCGCACGGCGGGCTCTGGGATCGTCTGGAGGTGGCGGGCCACGCGCGCGAGGAACTCCTTCCATTCCACATCCGAGGGGGCCGCGTGCGCCTCGTAGGGTTCCTCGGGAGCCGCGCGCCGTAAGACCTCACGCCGGCGCTCCAGCCGGCCGAAGGCGCGCGTGGGCACGTCGGCGCCGGAGACTTCCACCTCGTCGCTGTCGACGCTCAGCGCCAGCCCGGTCTGCCCTTCCCGGGCGAGGCGATCCAGCAGCAGGTACTTCACCCAGATGCCGGGATGGAAGAAGACCGGCTGGTGCCCGGTGGCCAGCAGCAGATCTCCCTCCGGGACCGGCCCAGCCCCGAGCGCGGCCGTGTACCGCCGGGCCAGCGCAAGCGCCTCCTCCCGCGCCTGCGCGCGCCACTGGCCGAGGGCGACGCCGGCGATGGGAAGCGGCGCCGCGTCGAGAGAGGCTCGGTTGATGCGGGCCAGCGCCAGCAGGCCGGCCAGGTCAAGCCCCCGGGGCGCGAGGAGGACATCGCCCGAACGCTCCGGGATCTCCAGCGGGAAGTCGATCACCGCGTCGGGCAGTCCTAGAGCAGGGCGTCCAGACTGGACAGCCCCACTTCCTCGCGGCAGACGAAGGGCTCGCCGTAGCGCACCCCAATCAAGAATCCCCAGTACCCGTTGGTGCGGCGCATCCAGTCCTCGATGGCGTG
The DNA here is from genome assembly GCA_036004665.1 of bacterium. Taxonomy (GTDB): domain Bacteria; phylum Sysuimicrobiota; class Sysuimicrobiia; order Sysuimicrobiales; family Humicultoraceae; genus JACQGZ01. Next base: position 31,535 of record DASYRG010000018.1, read on the forward strand.
TTCCCCCGGACGATCGGTGCCGAACTGTGAGGTGTAGGCCCCCACCGCTCCCACTTTGCGCTCGAAGGCTTCGCTGACATCCAGGATGAAGGAGGGGCGCACGAATAGTTCGTAGTGCGTCGTCAGGAAGTGGTAGACGCGGCGGGGAAAGTGAGGCTCACCCCGTATCGTCGTCTTGGTGAGTTTGGCGTAGAACCGCGCCGCTTCGGCCAGCGCCGCGCCGGCGACGTGGTCGGGATGGGCGTCCACCCAGTAGGGAACGAAGAGCAGGTCGGGCCGCACCTCCCGGATCACCTCCGCCACCACTCTCCGGTTCTCGATCGTATCCGCGAGTTCGCGGTTGGGCAGAGGCAGCGTGATCCTCCGCGAGACCCCCAGGATGCGGGCCGCCGCCGAGGCCTCCTCGGCGCGGCGTTCGGGGCTGCCCCGGGGCGTAGGTTCCCCGTTGGTGAGGTCGCAGATCGTCACCTCGTGCCCCTGGGCGAGGAACGTGATGATCGCCCCGCCCATCCCGATCTCGACGTCGTCGGGATGCGGGCCTATCGCGAGGATACGAGTTCCCGTTCCAACACCTCCCGGTAGTAGCGGCGGCGCTCCCCGGCGTCATCCAGCCCGCCCCAGAAGCGGCGCAGCGGGTTCTTGTAGATCCGCGGCACCGGCAGTTCCTTCACGCGCAGGGCCAGCCGCGCCGCCTGGATCCACACCTGCAGCGGCATACCGTAGCCCGGCTCAGTCAGCCTCATGTCCGCCAGGGCTGCGGTCCGGTATGCCTTGAACCCGCACCACGCGTCCGTCAGCGGGTACCCGGTGAGCTCACGCAGCCGTTCGGTGGTCTCGCGGTTGATCGCCACCCGGTCCGGCGGCGCCGGATCGCCGCCAGAGTCAGGATCGAGGTAGCGGCTGCCCGAGACGATGTCGGCGTCGGAAAGGGCGGCCAGGAACTGGGGGATCTGGCGCGGTTCGTGTTGGGCGTCGCAGTCGATGGTCACGACGGCCTCATAGCCGTGCCCGATCGCGTAGGCGAACCCATCAATGAGGGCGGCGCCGTAGCCGCGGTTCTCGCCGTGCGTGATGACGGCCAGGCGGCGCTGGCGCGCCGCTTCCGCCTTCAGGATCGCCCCGGACCGGTCGGTCGAGCCGTCGTCGACTACCAGGACGTCCGCCTCCGGGACGGCCCGTCGCACCTCCGCGAGGACCGCGGCGACCGTGGCGTCTTCGTTGAACAGCGGGATCAGCACGAGGGCGCCTCCGGTCCCTTCGCTCACGTGGGTACCATCTCCAGCTTCGTGTCGATCTCGTCGACGAACTTGCTCGCCCCCATCTGCGCGAAGAGATCCCGGGACCGTTGCAGGATCGGCCGGGCGCGGGCCGCCTGGCCGAGGAGAAGCAGCGCCTCCCCGTAGCGCAGCAGCGAGAGGGCGTGGTCGATGCGGTACTCCTTGGCCTCCAGGATCGCGAGGCCCCGACGGAAGAGCGCCTCCGCCTCCTCCCCCCTCCCCTGTGCTGCCCGCACCTTGGCGAGCGTGGCCAGGACCGTCGCCGTGGTAATCTGGTCGGTCTCCGCCACGATCCCCTCCGCCTGCTCCGCGTACTCGGCGGCGCTGAGCAGATCGCCGCGGGCCAGCGACACATCCGCCAGACCGCGCAGGGTATTTTCGCTCTCCTCGCCGGCGTTCTCTCGATAGATAGTCCGGGCCGCCTGCAATTCCCGCTCCGCCTCATCGATCCGCCCGTAGCGGAGGTGGTGCATGCCCAGGTGCCGGCGCACGGCGGCCTGACCCAGGGCGTCCCCGAGCTTTTGCAGGATCCCGATCGCCTCGTCGTGCAGCCGCACGGACTCGGGAGAATCCCCCGTGAGGTGGGCCAGGATGGCCAGACCCATCAAGGAGCGGACCTCGCTGGTGCGCTCGTTGTGGCGCCGGGACAGCTCGAGCGCTTCGGTAAGGGTACTCCGGCTTTCGGCAAGATCGCCGCTGTTGATGGCGCTGCGGCCCAGGCGCGCCAGCGTGCGGGCGATGCCCTGGCCGTCGCCGAGGGCGCGGTAGAGCTCGAGCGCCTTGCTGTACGCCTTCTGCGCCCGGGTGAGTTTGTCGCGCAGGTTCTCCGTGATCGCCCCCAGGATCTCGAGGGCCTCCGCCTCTCCCTGCCGGTCGTCCAGCCGGTGGAAGAGCTCCTGGGCGTGCTGCAGCGCCTCATCGGCGGGACCGAGGCGTCCATGCATGTACTCGGCGAAGGCCCGGTTGAGCCAGGCCCGCGCGAGCAAATCCTCGCGGCCGAGACCCGGAGCGTACTGGAGGACGGTTTCGGTGTCCTCCGTCACGATGTCGGGCAGGTTCATCCACTTCACGGCCTCGGTGCGGCTTGTCAGCAGTTCCAGCAGCAGCGCGCGGTCGCCCTCCAGCCCCGCATTGCGCAGCACGGCCAGGGCGCGTTCGAAGAGCCGCCGCGCCTCAGGGAGCGTGCCCAGCCCTCTGGCGCGGGCTCCCGCGGCCCACAGCGCCCCGATGGCGGTGCGGGCCAGCTCCGGCGCGCGGTCGCCCGTTTCGAAGCGGTAGCGCCAGGCCTGCTCGTAATGGTGCGCCAGAACCTCCAGGAACTTCTCAGCCGTCTCGGCGGCGGTGGCCTCCAACCAGCGAGCGAAACGCAGGTGGTTGACGCTACGAGCTGCCTTGGGCAGCGAGCCGTAGGCGACCTCTCGAATGAGCGCATGCTTGAAGGTAAACTCCCGCTCCCCCGCCAGAGAGGAACCCGGGCGCTCCTCCACCAGTTCCCGCTCCTGCAGCCGCTCCAGGGCGGCGGTCGCCTCAGGGGGATTGAGGCCGTCCGCGGCCACGAGCGCTCCCAGCCAGAAGATCCGCCCCGCCACCGAGGCCTCTTGAATCACCCGTTTCTCGAGAGCCGGCAGCAGGTCCAGGCGCGAGGCCAGCAGGCCATGGATGGTATCGGGGATGCGGATCTCGCTGGGGCGCTCGGCCCACCGCCAGCCGCTCTCGCCGCGCACCAGGCCGCCGACCTCGACGTCCATGAGCATACGCAGGATCTCCTCGATGAAGAACGGGTTCCCCTCGGCCTTGGCCACGATGGCGTCGCGCACGTCGGTCGGCGCCGCCTCGCCGCTGAGCAGCTCGCTGATCAGCCGGCGGCTCATCCCCGGCGGCAGCGGCGAGAGAGAGACGGCGGTGTAGTTGCGGATGCGCGCGCCCCAATCCGGATGGCGTTCCAGCAGCTCCGGGCGCGCCAGGCACATCGTGAGCACGGGCGCCTCGAGGCCGCGGAGGGCCACGGACTCCACGAGGTCAAGGAGGCTCTCTTCCGCCCAGTGCAGGTCCTCGAAGATGAGCAACAAGGCGGCGGACTGCGCCTTGGCCATCAGGAAGGCGCGAAACGACCGCCGCACCGCCTCCCCCGCGGCCTGCCGCTCGCCGACCAGCGGGTCACGCGCGGGGCCGGCCCGGCTCTCCACCGCGTCCTTCAGCGCCGCCAGGCGTTCCCGCCAGCGAGCCTCGAAGGCGCTGGAGGTCTCCACTCCGAGCACGGTGGCCAGGTCGGCGGCGACCTGCTCGCTCTCGGCGCGCCCCAGGACCGGTTCGCAGACCCGGAGAATCCCGCGGCGCAGTTTCTCGCCGACCGTGCGCGCGCTGTCGGTATCCTGGATGCCGCACTCCTGCTTCAACATCTCCGCCAGCGGCCAGTAGGTCAGCCCTTCGCCGTAGGCCGGACAGCGCCCCCGCAGCCCCTGCGGCGGCGCCCCTGTCCGTCCTAGCGCGGCCACCAGTTCCTCGACCAGGCGGGTCTTGCCGACCCCGGCGGCCCCGATCACCGTCACGAGGTGATGGCGCCGGCCGTCAGTGACGCGCCGGTAGAGCGCCTGGAGGAACTGCACCTCGTCATCGCGGCCCACCATCGGCGCCCGCAGCCGCTTCCCCGTCGGCCCCGCGGCCAGCGCGAGCACCTGCCAGCGCGGGAGGTCGGCGAAGTCGCCCCCGCCGGCACGGGGCAGCGCGGCGAACTCGACGACCGTGCGAGTAGCCAGATAGGTCCGTTCGTCGGTGACGATCCCCTCCGGCGGCGCCTGTTGTTGCAGGCGGGCGGCCAGGTTCACCACCTCCCCCGTGACCATGAACTGGCCCGTGGCGGCGGCCCGCGGATCGGCCACGACCTCGCCGGTGCTGATGCCGATGCGCAGCCGCAGGTCGGCGGCCAGCGCCGCGTTGAGCGCGCCCATCCGCCCCTGCATGGCCAGGGCCGCGCGGACCGCGCGCTCGGGATCGTCCTCGTGGGCCACCGGCAGCCCGAAGACTGCCATGACCGCGTCGCCGATGAACTTCTCCACGGTGCCGCCGAAGCGCTGGATCTCCTCCCGCATCGTCTCGAAGTAGGTGGCGACGATGCGGCGCATCGGCTCCGGGTCGAGCGACTGAGTCAGGGGGGTGCTGCCCACCAGATCGGCAAAGAGCACCGAGACCACCCGCCGTTCCGCCCCCGCCGCTTCGGCCAGGGGGGCGCCGCAGCGCAGGCAGAAGTGGGCGTCCGGGGGATTGGGCGCCCCGCAGACGGGGCACCGCCGGAGCAGCGGAGTCCCGCAGCGCATGCAGAACTGCGCCTCGGGCGGGTTCTCGGTGTCGCAGCGGGGACAGCGAATCATTGAAGGGGACCTCCGTCAATTATAGAGACCGTACGTCGTTCGTTGGGGCGCTCTGTAGAGTGAGATCCTACCCCCGGGTTGGATGCGCCTGAGGAGTACCCCGTGCCACCTGTCCGCCCAGCGCCCCCGCGGCGATGTCGGCCAGGGCGTCGATGAACCTCGGGGAAGCGTTTAATGACTCGGTGCGGATCAACCGCATACCCAGTGAGTCCGCCAGATGGCGGGCCTGGATGTCGAGATCGTGAAGCACCTCCAGATGGTCGGCCACAAACCCGGCGGGACAGACCACCACCTCGCGCGCACCGGTGGCGTGGAGCTGTCGCAGCACATCGAGGATGTCGGGACCCAGCCACGGCTCGCCGGTAGCGCTGGCGCTCTGGAAAGCGATGGACCACTGAGCGGTGCCCGCCGCGCGGGCCACCGCTGCCGCGGTCTCCTGCAGTTGAGTCACGTAGGGATCGCCCCACTCCAGAATCCGCTGCGGCAGGCTATGCGCGGTGAAGACCACCGGGGCGGAATGCGGATCGCGTAGCCGGCCGCGGGCTTCCTCCACCCGTTCGGTCAGCGCGTTCAGGAAGCGCGGGTGCAGATGCCATGATTCGACGTACGCCATCTCAGGCCCGCCTGCGCGCTCAACGCTTTCGGCCACCGCCTTCACGTACCCGCCGATGCTCATGCGGGAGTAGTGGGGCGCCAGGGCGATCGCCACCGCCCGAGCGATGCCGCCGGCCTGCATCTCGGCGACCGTCTCAGCGATGAACGGATGCCAGTGCTTCATGCCCACGTAGACAGGGAGGCCGGTCCGCGCGGCCAGGGCGTCGGCCTGCCTGCGCGTAATGGACAGCAGCGGAGAGGTGCCGCCGATGGCGCGATAGCGCGCCTGGAGTTCCTCCACTTGTTCGGTCGCGGGTGGCCGGCCGCCCCTGACATGCGTGTAATAGGTTCCAACATCCGCGAGGGTGGCAGGGCTGCCGTACGCCATAAGGAGGATCGCGGCGCGCGCCGGGTCAGCGACGTCAGGAGGCGGGCTCACGGACGACTGACCTCGGACGCCTCGCGCTGGGCATAAGCGTGCACGAAGTCGACGAGACGGCGCAGCGTCTCGGGCGAACTCTCCGGCAGCACGCCGTGGCCAAGATTGAAGATGTGACCCGGCCGGCCCCCTGCCCGCTGCAGGATGTCGGTCGTACGCGCTGCCACCAGATCGAAAGGGGCGAGCACGGTGGCCGGATCCAGATTGCCCTGGATGGCGACCCGCGGTCCGGCGAGGACCCAGGCCTCGTCAATCGGCATCCGCCAGTCGATGCCGAGGACGTTGCCTCCCGCCTCCACCAGGAGCGGCAGCAACCCCGCCCCGCTCGTGGCAAAGTGAATCGCGGGGACCTCGAGATTGGAGACCGCGTCGAAGATGCGCCGGGTAGAGGGGAGCACGAATTGCCGGTAGTCGGCCGGGGCGAGGGCGCCGGCCCAGGAGTCGAAGAGCTGCACGGCGTGGACGCCCGCGACCACCTGCGCGCGGAGATAGCGGATCGTCGCCTCCGTCAGGTGATCCATCAGCCCCGCCCAGGTCGCCGGGTGGCCGAACATCAGCGCTTTGGTCCGGGCGAAGTCCCGGGAGGGACCGCCCTCGATCAGATACGAGGCCAGCGTGAACGGACCGCCGCCAAACCCGATCAGCGGGACGGTGGTCTCGCCGGTGATCAGGCGAATCGCCTCCAGAATGGCCGGCACGTGCTGCTCCGGTTCGAAGGGGCGCAGCCGGTCCACGGCCGCCCGATCGCGAACCGGCGCGTCCAGGATCGGTCCCACGTTTTCCTGAAAGGCAACAGAGACCCCCATCCCGCCAAAGGGCAGGGTGATATCGGCGAACAAGACGGCGGCGTCGACGCCCAGCGAGTGGACCGGCAGCAGGACGATCTCCGCGCAGAGGTCGGCGTGCTGGAAGATCTCGTTCAGGGGGAAGCGCTCCCGGATGGCGCGATAGCGGGGATCGGAACGACCGGCCTGGCGCATGAACCAGACGGGCGTACGATCCACCGGCTCGCGCCGGCAGGCGCGCAGGAAGCGGTCGTTGCGAGGGATCACGCCTCGACCGTCTGGACCGCCAGCGCGGATCGCAGGCGCGCCTCCGCCGCGGCGAACTCCTCGCCGGTGAGCACAGGGCGTCCCGACCCCGCACGTACACCCGAACGCAGTTCCACCCAATCACCGAACCGCTCGTCTGAGGACGGCAGCTGGAGTCGCGGCATAGCGCTCACCCGCAGCGCCAGCGCTCGCAAGGGTTGGGCGGGGCCGCGCCAGCCGAAGCGCTCACGTGCATCCACGTCAGCCAGCGGATGGATTTCCGCAAGGACCGTGGGGGACTGCTCCGCAGGGAGGTCGTAGGCCGCCTCCACCCGCCCCTGAAGCTCGGCGGTCTTCGCCCCGGGCGGCGCGAGCAGCAGTCGATCGCCGGGAACGCCAAAGGCATTCTCCCGCGGACCGCCGCGGCGCAGCACCACCACCTGCCGGCCCGAGGCCAGCGCCGCCACCGTCTCCGGCCGTTCCTCTAGGAGCAGAGCGATGCGATCGGCCCGCACCCCCAGATCTTCAAAGACCCCCCAGAGGGGTTTGCGCGCCGCCAGATAGATAGGCGTGTCGCGCAGCGTGTACCGGCGCACCTCCGCCTCCCGCAGCCGTTCGAGCAGCGCCAGGAAGTCGGCGGGCCGCTCGGTCTCGAAGGCAAGGACGAACTCGAAGTCACCCAGCCCAAACGCGTACAGGGTATTAGTGAAGATCTGCGGCCACTGGGCGCCCATGCGGCCGTGCTCCTCCATCATCCGGCGGCGATCCTCGAAGGGCAGCCGGTACCACTCCGCCGTCTTCACGAAGGGATACATGAGGAGATAACGCTGTGGAGGGACATCGCGCAGGAAGGCCGGCACATGGGCGCCGGTGTAGGGCGAGGTCTTCGCCAGGGCCAGGTACGCTCCCGTCGTCTCGAACGCGCGCGCGAAGGATGTGGCCCCCAGGTGCGCGGCCAGGGCCTGCAGCGCGGCGGGATCCTCGGCGGCCGTCCACAGCAGCAAGTCGGCATCCTGGCGAAATCCGACCAACGAATAGCAGCCGCGGAGGCGCACCCCGGCGGCGGCCAGGGCCTCTTCGACCGCCACTGCCGCGGCCTCCCTTGCGCCCGCCTCAAGGTCATGCCATAGCTGTCGCGCCTTGAAGACGAGAAAGGAGCAGAAGACCTCCTCCCCCTCCTTCAGCCGTGCAGCCACCGCCCCACCTCCCCGGCAAAATAGGTCAGGATGATGTCTGCTCCCGCGCGCCGGATGGCCGTCAGCGTCTCCAGCGCGACCCGCCGCTCGTCGATCCAGCCCCGCTCCGCCGCGGCCTTGATCATGGCGTACTCCCCGCTGACCTGAAAGGCGGCAGTGGGCACCTCGAACCGGGCGCGTACCGCGGCCAGGATGTCCAGATAGGGAAGCGCAGGTTTCACCATGATCAGATCCGCGCCTTCCCCGATGTCCAGGGCGACCTCGTGCAGCGCCTCCTCCCGCGCGGCCGCATCCATTTGGTAGGTACGGCGGTCGCCGAAGGCCGGCGTCGACTCCGCCGCATCCCGGAACGGCGCGTACAGACTGCTAGCGTACTTGGCGGCGTAGGCGAGGATGGGGATATCGGTGAAGCCAGCTTCGTCTAGCGCCTCCCGGATCGCCCCCACCTGGCCGTCCATCATCCCCGATGGCGCTATCATGTCCGCCCCAGACGACGCCTGCGCTACCGCGATACGACGGTAGCGCTCCAGCGTTCGGTCGTTGTCGATGCGCTCTCCCTCGATGATGCCGCAGTGTCCGTGGTCGGTGTACTCGCAGAGGCAGAGGTCGGCGATACGTAGCAGGTCCGGGCCGAACTCGCCGGCGAGCCGCCGCAGCCCCTCCTGGGCGATCCCGTCCTCGGCGGAGGCATCCATCCCCGCTGGATCCTTGACCGCGGGAATGCCGAAGAGGATCACCGCCCGGACTCCGGACTCCAGCAGCGCGCCTGCGTCCCGGGTGAGACTGTCCAGGGTGTGCTGAAACTGCTTGGGCATCGAGGGGATAGGCACGGGCTCATCGAGCCCCGCCTTGACGAAGAGAGGCGCGACCAGGTCGGCTGGGGTGAGATCGGCCCGCCCCGCCATCTCGCGCAAGATGGGATGGTGGCGCAACCGGCGCAGCCGCGTGCGGGGAAACGTCATCGGCCCCCTCCCTCCCCACTGCCACGTCTGGGACTCAACTCCTCCACCGTCGCCGCCACCAACGCCTGCATCGTCGCCTGCCCGGCCACGCGGGCCACCGGCAGACCGAGCGCCACGACCGCTTCAGCGGTGACTGGCCCCAAGCAGATGATCCTGGGGCGCCGGGCCCGGAGGGACTCGACGCCGACAGTGGCTACGAGGTGGCGCGCGGCCGAGCCGCTGGCAAAGGTGACCGCGTCGATTGCCCCCTCCTCCAGAGCCCGCCGCACCCCGGGACCGTCGATCTCTTCGCGCACCATGCGGTAGGCCGTCACAACCTCCACGCGCGCGCCGAGGGAGCGCAGACCCTCGACCAACGCGGACCGCCCCTCCGCGGCCCGCAAGAGCAGCACGCGATCACCCGCGCGGATTTGTGGCGCCAGCGCTTGCAGCAGTCCTTCTGCGCGAAACTGGCCGTCCGGACGAGCGTCGACCTCGACCCCGGCCTCCCGCAGGGCCCGCGCCGTCCCCGGCCCGATGGCGGCTACTCGCACCGAGGCCACTAACCGGCCGGTCCGTCCCGACGCGTGCAGGCGATCCACTAACACGTTCACGCCGTTCGCGCTCGTAAGAACCAGCCAGGCGTAGTCGGCGAGATGGGCCAGCGCCTGATCGATGGGGGAGGGATCGTCGACGGGGACGAAGCGGACCGCGGCGGCGTCGATCACCGTAGCCCCAAGCGCCGCGAGAAGCTCATGGAGGTCCTCCCCCTGGCTGCCCCGCCGCGTCACAAGGATCCGACTTCCCGCCAGCGGCAGGAAGGGAGGGCGGCTCATCATCTCCCTGTGCCGCTCGCCCGCGCCATCCCCGCAGCCTCGCTTGCCAGTCGCTCTCCTTCGTCTGCCTCCCCTGTCACCGCGACACGAATGGGACGGCCGTCATAGACCATTCCCGTCAACGTCAGGCGCCCATTGCGCTGCTCCGCATAGGCGCCGACTGGGAGCCGGCAGCCTCCGCCGACCCGATCGGCGAACAGCCGCTCCGTCTCGACGGCGGTACGGGTGGACGCGTCGTCCAGCCGTTCGATGATCTGCGCCACCCGATCGTCGTCCGCGCGGATCTGGATGGCAAGGGCGCCCTGGCCCGGCGCTGGCACGAACCGCTCCGGCGGCAGCCACTCGGTGATCTCCCCTTCTCGCCCCAGCCGGATCAGGCCGGCCGCGGCCAGCACAAGGGCGTCGACTTGGCCCGCGGCGAGCTTGCGGAGCCGGGTGTCGACGTTCCCGCGGATGGGTTCCACCACCAGATCGGGCCGAGCCTCCCGCACGAGGACATCACGCCGGGCGCTGCCGGTCCCCACCCGTCCGCCCGCGGACAGGCCGCCCAGCGGGACGCCGTCGCGGCTGATCACAACATCTCGGGGATCGCCACGCGCCGGAACCGCCGCGATGCACAGGCCGGGCGTCTCCGTGGAGGGTAGATCTTTGAGGCTGTGCACTCCCAGGTCTACCTCTCCACGCAGCAGCGCCTCTTCGATCTCCTTCGTGAAGAGCCCCTTGACCGAGTCGGGGGGCGACGCGGTCTCGATAGGAATGCGGCCGACGAGCCGGTCGCCGCTGGTCGTGATGACCACCACCTCCAGCACCAGACCGGCGCCGAGCGCGCGCAGGGCCTCAGCAACGATCGCCGTCTGCACGCGGGCGAGCGCACTCCCCCGCGTGCCCAGGCGCAGCGGCCTCACCGTTCGGTGCGCTCGAAGACTTCCATCATCTGCAGCATGACCTCGTTCAGGAAGTGATCGATCTGGCGGAGTGCGCGCACCTGCTCCGGCAGCGGCAGGGAGAGGCGTGTCGTCACCGCACGGGTGGTCATTTCACGAAAGTACAGAAAGGCCCGCGCCGCCTCCGCCGGCCTGAGGCGCAGTGGAGCCAGGGCGGCGCCCAGCGCCCGCCCCGCATTTTCGCCCTCCCGCAGATACGCCGATGCCCGCGGCCCTTGGGAGAGGTAGCCCATCAAGGCAGCCATCAAGGCGCGGCAGGTCCGCCGCACCCGCTCCCGTCCGCGTTCCCCCAGCGCCGCATACCATCCCTCGCCCTCGAACGGGCGCCGGCGCGCGAGGGCGATCGACTCCCGCTGGATCAGGCGCGCGATCTGGGGCGGGCGGGGGGCGCGGCCCCGCTGTAAGAGGCCCTCCAGGTCTGTGCGGACGAAGCGGCGGTGACCTCCAGGAGTGCGGAACGTTTTCACCCGGCCGGCGTCCGCCCAGAGCCGGAGGGTGGAGGCGTTGACCCCCAGGAGGCGGCTGGCCTCACCGAGGGCAATCCAGTGGCGATCTGCCGTCACGGCCATTCTTGGGTTATCTGAGGAATTCTATGGAAACCTCTAGAAAGTCCTCTTTTGATTCGATCACACCAGGAGGACAATTCACAGCGTCGAAGGTTCCCCGCGTGATTCCGATCGCCTGGCTGGCCACCGCCATCAGCACGGTCTTCGCTCTGACATTACTTGCGAAGTACGCAAACCTCCGTCGGCCTGTCTACCTGATCTGGGCGCTCTCGCTCCTCTTCTTTGCCGTCGGGTCCGGGGCGGAGGCGGTAGCCCGGCTCGGCTCGTGGACCGAAAGCAGCGTGAAAGTCTACTACACCTTCGGGGCCGGGCTCACGGCCGGGTGGCTGGGGGCGGGAACGCTCATGCTCTCGTCGCCCAGGGCCGGGCGGATTGGGCTCGCGCTGGTCTTCCTCATCTCCCTGGTGATTGTCTGGCAGGTACTCGCTACCACTGTCGAGACGTCCCGGCTGGCCTCAGAAGGCTTCGAAGCGCTCGCTCGCCCGCCGCTGCTGCGCGTGCCGGTCGTGCTGATGAATATCGCCGGGACACTCGGCGTCCTCCTCCCCACCCTGCGCTCGGCATTCCGGGCCGTGCGGGCCAGCGAGCCCTGGGCCCGCACCGGGTCGCTTGCGATGATCGCTGCCGGAGTCTTTGTCATCGGCGGAGGACATAGCATCGCCGGAGGGCTCCGCCTGGCCCCCGCCGCCGCCATCTCCCTGGTCAGCGCGGTGGGAGTCACCCTGATGTTCGCCGGTTTCGTGCTGCCGGCGATCGATGCCTGGCTGGCCGCGCAAACGCCAGCGCCGCTCAGAGCAGCTTCGCCCCGTTGATCTGCAGCTTGAAGGCGCAGCCGAGAAACTCGGCCGCCCGCCGGCACATCACCATGCGGGAGAGGAAGATCTCGAAGTACTCCATCACCTGGGAGAGCGAGGTGTCGATGGTCAGCTCGAGCGTGATCGTCTTGTTCTTCTCGTCCACGCGCAGAAAAGACTGTTCCACCGCGTAGTTCACCCGGTCGTGGATGTCGAAGGTGGTGGGATCGGGGTTGCGCACGCGGCTGCGGTGTACGTCGGATTTGTCCGAGAGGATCACAGCCGCGCTGACCGGGCTGACCGGCTCGCCATGGGGCTCCTCATGGTTGCCGATCGCGCCCATGATGATGGCCTGCTCTAACGGATCCATTCCCAGGCTCGCCAGAACCCGTCCGGCCAGCACCGCCCCCGTATCCTCGTGATTGTGGCGGCCCACGAGGTTGCCGATGTCGTGCAGGTAGGCCGCGATCGCGGCGAGCTGCGCGTGCCGCTCCTCGAGGCCCAGCCGTTTGAGGATGTTGAAGGCGATGTTGGCGGTCAGGGTCGAGTGGCGGACCCCGTGCTCGGTGAACCCGATGGCACCCGTGTACTCGTTGGCCTTCTCGACGAAGGCGACCACGTCGGGAAGCCTTTTTACGTCCTCCAGCGTGATCCGGGCGCCGACGGGTGGGGCGCTCTCGGCGGGAGGGGGCGCGACCGGGTGGGGCCGTCCGGGGTTCTCCGGGATCGAGGCGGGCGGTCCAGCCTTGCGATGCTCCTGGCTCATCCGTACAGACCCCGGAGGCGGCGCGCTTCGGCGATGCGGCTCACCCCCATGGCGTAGGCGGCCGTGCGCATGTCCACCTCATGCTGGGTGGCGGCCTGGAGCACGTCGCCGAAGGCCTGTGTCATCTTTTCTTCCAACCGCTCGCGCACCTCCGCTTCCTTCCAGAAGTAGCCGTAGCGGTCCTGGACCCACTCGAAGTAGGAGACGACCACACCCCCGGCATTGCAAAGGATGTCGGGGATGATGAAGATCCCGCGCTCCCTCAGAATCGCGTCCGCGTCCGGGGTGGTCGGCCCGTTGGCGCCCTCGGCGATCAGGCGCGCCCGGATGCGGTCCGCGTTCTCTTCGGTGATCTGCTGTTCGAGGGCGGCGGGGACCAGGATGTCGCACTCCATCGTCAGGAGGTCCGCGTTGCTGATGGACGAGGTCCCGGGCAGCCCCACGACGCTGCCCGTGGCGGTGAGGTGCCGGATCACGGCCTGGGGGTCTAGCCCCTTGGGATTGGTGATGCCGCCTCGCACGTCGCTGACGGCGACGATGCGCGCTCCCGCCTCATGGAGCAACCGGGCGGCGTGGCTCCCCACGTTGCCGTAGCCCTGGATGGCCACGCGGGCGCCCTCCAACGGCATGCCGAACACCCGCAGCGCCGCCTGCACCGTGTACATCAGCCCGCGGGCGGTGGCTTCCTCTCGTCCGCGCGAGCCGCCGAGTGGCACCGGCTTCCCCGTCACCGTGCCGGGCTCGACGTAGCCCCGCTTCATGCTGATCGTGTCCATCACCCAGGCCATGACTTGGGGATGGGTGCCGACGTCGGGGGCGGGGATGTCGCGGTCGGGGCCGATGATGTCAAAAATCTCTGCGACGTAGCGGCGGGTCAGGCGCTCCAATTCGCGCATGGAGAGCCGGCCCGGATCGACCGCGACGCCGCCTTTGGCTCCGCCGAACGGGATGTCCACGACCGCGCACTTCACCGACATCCAGGCCGCCAGCGCCTTCACCTCCTCGAGGGTCACCGCCGGATGATAGCGGATACCGCCCTTGGCCGGACCGCGGATGGTGTCGTACTGCACGCGGTAGCCGGTGAACACCTCTACCTGCCCGGCATCCATCTCGATGGGAATGCTCACGATGATGGAGCGTTTGGGCGCCCGCAGCGGCCCCAGGGTGGACTCGTCGTAGTGGAGCAGCGCTCCCACCCGGTCCACCATCTCCAGGTAGCTCTCAAAGGGACTCTCGGACATCAGGCCGGCTTGCTCTGCCGTCCCCGCACGTGTTGCACCGCTCCCCGATCCGACTTCACCTTGACGTTGGGCGCGAGTTCCAGCGTGAGGGTATCCTCCTTGACGTCTAAGATCGTTGCGTGGAGGCCGCCGACGGTGATGATGCGATCTCCCTCCCGTAACTTACCCAACATCTCCCTCCGCCGCCGCATCTGCGTCGCCTGGGGACGCCAGATGAGGAAGTACAAAACGACGAGGAATACCAGCAGGGGGATGAGGGTCGTGTACTGCTGTTGCTGCATGAGGAGATCTCCTCTCGCGCACCCGAATCGGCCCTATGTGTTTCGTCGGGCATGTGGGCCCCCCTCCACACCTCGCCATGGATGCTCTCGAAGAAAGCCCGAGGCCCGCCTCCGACACAACTGTGATCCCGTTGTTCGGTTGGGGAGGAGGCGGGCCTCGGGCTTTCTGAAGGGCGTGCTACAATGACGCCGGCACTTGGGGAGGAGCGCCATGGCCGAAGGCGAGGGCGAACTCAGCCGGGAAGAGAAAATTGCCGCGGCGCGTGCCCGTGTGGAAGCGCTAAAGGCGCAGCGCGCCGCGACCGGAGGACCCGCTGCGCCCGGTGGAGCTCCTGGCGCGGCGATGGAGATGCCAATCTCAGCGGCCAATGTGGCGGGCCGCCCCATGGACCGGACGGCTGAGGATCGGAAGGTCCAAGCCTTCGGCACGATCAACCAGGCCGTGGACATCGTCGCCGCCCCCGAGGACAGCGAGAACATGAAGAAGCTGCTGGTCGGCATCAGCGGCTACCAGAACCCCCTCCGTCGTGGGGCGTTCCAGGTGGACTATCGGTACTACGCGGAGGCCCGCCGCCGGCTCGAGGCGGCAGGATATCAGGTGGAGGAGAAAGACATCCTGGACCGCTCTCTGCGCAATTGGTCGCCGCAGACACGCGGTTGGACCAGGGTGGAGTCCTCGTAAGCGCTCACCACGGTCACCAACCGCGCCGTCCCCGCTCGCTTCACCTCGTTTCCAGCTGGATGCCCTGGTAGTAGAAGCGCAGGATCTCCGAGTACCCGCGGCCCGCCGCCGCCTGCCCCCAGGCGCCCCACTGGCTCATCCCCACCCCATGCCCCGACCCACGCCCGCGAAACTCCACGGCCGCCGCGCCGTTGTCCCCGACCACGCGCGCCGCAAAGAGCGTGCTGCGCAGCAGGGAGACGCCGAGGATCTGCCGCAACTCGGTGCCGCGCATCTCCACGACGCCGGCGCCCCCGGTGATCCGCACCGTGAGGACCCGCCCTGACGGACTGGTCGAGGAGATCTTGATCCCCGACACCCCCGCGATCGGACGCCCCGCCCGGGCCAGCCTGGCCTCCAGCGTGTCCAGATCGATGCGGCTGAGCCATTCCCGCGCGGGACCGTCGGCTCCGTAGGGGTCTGCGACGCCGCGCAGGTACGCATAGGGCTGGCCCCAGACGTACTCGCTGGACTCCGTCACCCCGCCTGAGTCGGAGTGATAGGCGGCGAAGATGGGGCGGGCGGCATAGGTCATGATCACCCCGCGCGTCGCCTCCACAGCGGCGGTCGTTCGGGGATCCTCGGCGTTGATCCCCGCGTAGACCTGGGACTCGGTCGTGGCCCGCAGGTCGTAGCCTTCAGCGGCAAAGCGCCCTGCCGACTGGACCGCCAGCGTGCGCGCCGCCACCGCCTGCGCCTTCAGCGCCTCGGGGGGCCAGCGGGGATCCACCTCCATCTTGAGGACCCCGTACAGGTACTCCTCCAGGTCGATCTCGTTGATGACCGTAAGCCGGCCCAGGGGTGTCCGGCGGAGCTCGATCAGCCCGCGATAGCGGCGAGCACCGACCTGCAGCCACCCGGACGCGGGTCGAAGCCGCACGATGGTCCCGAAATGATTCGCCCCGCCATCGATCCCCGGCGGCGACGGGCGGAACTCGTAGGCGCCCGCCGGAAGGGGCGTCACCGTCTGGCCGGCGACGTCACCGGCCTCAATGACGCCGTCGGAGCTAAGGGCGACCGCGTCCTGATTGAGGAGGATACCGACGCGCACGACGTGATTCGTGGAGCCGCGCGCCGCCATCGGCGGCGCCAGCGTCGGGGCGAGTGCCGCCAGCGCGCCGCAGAGCAGGAGGAAGAAATGGCGTCGCATGGGAGGAGCTAGCGTCGGCGGAAGAAGAGCGAGAGCACCAGTGTCAAGATCACGCTCAGCGCCAAGCTCGTCACGATGGGGATGTAGACGGTCACGCCGTCCCGCCGGATCAGAATGTCGCCGGGCAGCCTCCACCCACGGCCTATGAGGCTAAGGAGCAGTCCCGCAACGACGAAGACGATGCCAAAGAGAATGAGGAGGCGGCCGCCTTCTACCACAACTGCTCCTGGCCGCGCTCCGGTAGGGCGGCCTTCAGGTGGTCGTATGCTGCAGCCGTGGCTTTCCGTCCGCCGGGAGTGCGCGAGAGGAAGCCCCGCTTCAGCAGGAAGGGCTCCACGACCTCCTCCAAGGTCTGCGCCTCTTCGTTCAACGTGGCGGCCAGCGCCTCGATGCCAACCGGCCCTCCCCCGTACACTTCCACCAGCGCGCGCAGCAGCGTCCGGTCCAGGGTATCCAACCCGGCAGCGTCGACTCCCTCGAACTCGCAGGCCTCGCGCGCCACCTCGCCGGTGATGCGCCCGTCGGCCCGAACTTGCGCGAAATCGCGCACCCGCCGCAACAGCCGGTTGGCGATGCGCGGGGTCCCCCGCGCGCGGCGCCCAATCTCGAGGGCGCCGTCCTCGGTGACCGGCACCTCTAGGATGGCGGCCGAGCGCAGGACGACGCGCCGGAGGTCTTCCACCGGGAAGAAGTCCAGGTGGTGGACGATCCCGAAGCGCTCGCGCAAGGGGGAACTGAGCAGACCTGCCCGTGTGGTCGCGCCGATCAACGTGAAGGGCTTCAGTTGGTAGCGCAGCGTGCGGGCGTGCACGCCCTTGTCGATGACGAAGTTGACCGTGAAGTCCTCCATCGCCGGATAGAGCAGTTCCTCTACGGCGCGGGGCAGGCGATGGATCTCGTCGATGAAGAGCACGTCGCCCCCCTCCACGTTGGTCAGGATCCCCATCAGATCCCCACCGCGCTCCAGGGCCGGCCCGGAGGTGGAGACGAAGTTGGCGCCCATCTCGTTGGCCACCACCCCGGCCACGGTCGTCTTCCCCAGGCCCGGGGGCCCGTGCAAGAGGATGTGATCCACCGGCTCGCCGCGCTCCTTTGCGGCCTGGAGGCTGATGCGCAGCCCTGCGAAGACCTTGCCCTGCCCGATGCACTCATCCAGCCGCTGTGGCCGCAGGCTGCGAATGAAATGTTCCTCCTCGGGCGTGGTCTGGGGGACGATGCGTTCGCGACTCATCTGGGTCACTCCGTGGGGAAATCCAGCTCCTCTTCAGGGATCCCTTGCTGCACCCCGTGCGCTCACCGACCCGTTCTTGCCGCCATAGTCCAGCGGCTGCCCGTCGGATGAGATTTGGGCCTTGTACACGTCGCAAGCGTTGATGAGCCGAGGGTCGTCGAGCCCCTCGACGATGATGATCCCTCTGTAGCTTCCGGTCACGTGCGCGCCTCCTCCACCATCCGGCGCGCCTTGGCGATGCGGGGCGTCCCCCGGGCACGCCGGGCGATCTCGATCATCCGGTCCTCGATGACGGACACGTCCAGGATCGCGGATAGAGGATTCCTCTTCGAGGGTGGTCTCAGGATGATGCGTTGGCGGCTCATCAGCCCCTAGGCGCCGGCGCGCCTCAGGGCCAGCCCACCCCAGATCAGCGAGACAATTGTCAGAATGATGCTCCCAAGGAAGAAGATTTCGACTTCTCGCGCCACCGCGAGAAGCAGGCTGAGGATCCCCGCCGCCGCGAAGATCCAGCCGACCAGGGCAGAAAGTGCGCCGCTCGACAGGATGGCCCATCCGAACACCACAAACCCCGCCCCGGCAAAGGCGTTCCCTAACGTGTCCGCAACCTGATCCGCGGCGAGGACCGCCACGTATGCGTGCGCGGCGGCTGTTTGGTCCGAGACCGCCGCCACGGAAGGAAAGGCCACCCCGGCAAACAACGACCCGAGGCCGTGACCGATGAGCCCGACGAAGACAAGAAGCAAGGCGGTGGTCGCTCGGGTCGGCGCCCCATTGCGCGTTCGCAGGTAGAGACCGACGCTGAACGGCAGGCTGAAGCCCACCGCCAGTGCGCCAAACATCCCTATCAGCTTTAGTCGTGTGGCCTGCTCCCGGAACACCGGAACAGCCTTGGCGGGATCGCTCAAGGTCTCTGGGGTGACCCCGCTTGTGGCGAACAAGATGAAGAGGAGTGCCAGAGCAATGCCGGCCAGGATGCCGAAGGTTCCTCCGTTGCGCTGCACTCGGTCCATGCCCTCTCCCCCCTTAGGAACTGACGGCCTGACGCTCAATCCGGTAGACCTCCTGAAACAACGCCTCCGCGTCGGCGATGGCAGGGTTGCGCTTCATTGCCTCCTCCACCATCCGGCGCGCCTCCGCCGGCCGGTGGCCCAATTGCCGGGTGAGCAACTCCAAGACCTCGGCCTGGAAGTCCTCAGCCGGAGGGCCGGGCTCCGCGGGCGTCTCCTGCAGGAGCGCGTACTTGCCCATCTTTCCGTGGAGGGCCGCAACGATCTTTTCGGCCGTGCGGGCGCCGATGCCGGGGAGGCGGCGAAGAAACTGCGTGTCTTTGCGTTCGATGGCGTCGGCGATGGCGTGCACCGGATGACTGATCGCCTTGACCGCCTTGGTCGGCCCGACGCCGTCGACGGTGATGAAGCGTTCAAAGAACTCCTGTTCGACCTCGCGCAGAAAGCCGACGAGGAGCGGCCGGGGCTGGTTCGCGCTGACGTGATAGGAGATGAAGAGCGCCACTTCGCCCTCGCCCCCCTCGCCGCCGCGCATTGCCCGCGCCACCACCGCCGGCAGGTGGACCTCGTAGCCGACGCCGCCGGCTTCCACCACCAGCATCTCGTCGGTGTGGCGCAGTACCCGTCCGCGGAGGTAGGCGATCACGCCCGCGCTCCGGCGGCCGGACGCGGCGGGTGAGGCGGGCGCGGCGGCGTCAGCGCCACGCCCCGGCGTGAGAGCGCGGTCAGCGCCAGAGCGGCCGCGTCGGCGCTGTGGGAGACCGGCCGCCGG
This sequence comes from bacterium, assembly GCA_036004665.1. Lineage (GTDB taxonomy): Bacteria > Sysuimicrobiota > Sysuimicrobiia > Sysuimicrobiales > Humicultoraceae > JACQGZ01. Next base: position 50,693 of record DASYRG010000018.1, read on the forward strand.
CTCAACCCGAGGATGCGCACCACCATCGCCTGCACCTGGCCCTTACTGGCGCGGCCGTTGCCGGTGAGGGCCCGCTTTACCGCCGCGGGCGTCAACGTCTCGACGCCAACCCCCGCGTTCGCCGCCGCCAGCGCAATGGCTCCCCGTACGTGGGCGAGGGCCAGGGCAGTCCGAGGGAAGCGTTCGTGGGCGAAGAGGTCTTCTAGGACGACCACATCCGGACGGATGTCCTCCAGCAGGCGAGCCATCTGGCGGTGAATGTCCGCCAGCACGCTGGAGAGGTCGCCCTGGGTCATCTGCAGCACGCCCAGGTCGCGCAACCCGCAGCCCAGGTGGTCGCCCTGGAGGATGCAGTAGCCGGTGGCACGGAGACCGGGATCGACACCGAGTGCGATGAGCATGCGCGACTGGCGCGGCGATGTTGCCCGCGCTCCGAACCGATGTTCGCTGGTCGCCGGGAGCCTACCTGCTGTCCGACGCGCTAGCTAACCTGTTCGAGGATCTCTTCCGGGATGTCGAAGTTGGCGTAGGCCTGCTGCACGTCGTCGTGCTCTTCGAGGGCCTCCATCAGGCGGAGGACCTGGTGGGCCTCCTTCCCCTCCACGCGCACGGTCGTGCGGGGCACCATCATGACGTCCGCCGCGGCGAGCGCAATGCCCCGCGCCTTGAGGGCGTCCCGCACGCGGATAAAGTCCTCGGGGGTCGTGACGACCTCGTAGGTGTCCTCGGCGTTGCGGATGTCCTCGGCGCCCGCCTCCAGAGCGGCGAGCATTAGATCATCCTCCGAGACGGCAGACTTCTGGACGTCGATCTGGCCCTTCTTGTCGAACATCCAGGCCACCGAGCCGACCTCGCCGAAGCGGCCCCCGTGCTTGGTGAAAATTGAACGTAGTTCGCTGGCGGTGCGGTTGCGGTTGTCTGTCACCGCCTCCACCAGGACGGCCACCCCGCCCGGGGCGTACCCCTCATAGTGCATCGTCTCGAGGGTAACCGTCCCTCCCTCTCCGGTGCCGCGGGCGACGGCGCGCTGGATGCTGTCGTTGGGCATGCCGGCCTCGCGCGCGTGTTCCATCGCCGTGCGCAGGCGCGCATTCCCCTCGGGGTTACCGCCGCCCTCCTTGGCGGCCACGGTAATCTCGCGGGAGAGGCGGCTGAAGAGCTTCCCGCGCACCTGATCCACCTTTTGCTTCTTGATCTTGATGTTGTGCCACTTCGAGTGGCCGGACACGGCAGTCCTCCGGGGCGTAGACCCATCTAGTATAGCGGAAGGAGGGCCATCTTCCCCGATGACGACTCAGGGCCCGGCTTCAGTGATGGTGATCGTGCGGGTGGCTGATGTCCCCTGCGCGCCGATGGCAGTGACGGAGATAATGTACTTCATCCCCGGGATCGGGGCGGGCGGGCGGAACTCGTAGGCGAAGCGACCCGCGGGGTCGGCGGGGACATAGCTTTCCACCAGGGTCACCGTGACGAGGCCGCTGTCGGCGACGATGACGATGCGCACCGTCGCCCCAGGAATGGCCGTCCCCGAGACGACCACTGGCGTCTGCACCGCTACTCCGTCGGCCGGGCTGTCGATACTCACCGCGGGCGCCGCCACGGCGGCGGGCAGCCCTCCCGGAGGCGCGCCGGGGGCCGCTCCGGGCAGCGCGATGCCGGGCGTCGGTTCCGGCTCCGGCGGGGGCTCAGAGCCCCGAATGAAAATCTCACTCTTGCGCGCCACAATGCCGTCAGGCCGGGTCCAATCCAACTTCTCCGTCTTGGCCAGGGCCGGCTTCATGAAGGCCGCCCAGATCTGGGCGGGCAATCCGCCGCCGACCACGCGGCGCATCGGCGCATTGTCGTCGTTGCCGACCCAGACCGCCGTGCTCAACTGCGGAGTGTAGCCGATGAACCAGGCGTTCCGGTAGTCGTCGGTGGTGCCGGTCTTGCCCGCCGCAGGCCGCCCCAGCCCGGCGGCGCGCCCCGTCCCCCGCGCGATCACCCCCTTAAGGATGTCGGTCATCAGGTAGGCGACCTCTGGCGAGAGCGCGGCCACACGCTCGCTTGACGCCTCGTAAAGAACTTTCCCGGAGGCGTCGGTGACCTTGAGCAGAGCGATCGGGCGGACGCGGACGCCCATGTTCGCCAGGGTCCCGTACGCCGAGGCCATCTCCAGCGGCGTCACGTCGGCGGTGCCGAGCGCCAGGGAGAGATGCGGATGCAGCGGGCTGGCGATGCCCATGCGCTGGGCCATCTCCACCACCCGGTCGGTCCCGAGTTCATTGAGCATCTTCACCGCCGGGATATTGATCGACTGCTCCACCGCCCGCCGCAGCGTGATGGGACCGCGGAACCGTCCGTCGTAGTTCTTAGGCTTGTACGGCTTCGTTCCGGGGAAGGTGAAGGTGATGGGAGTGTCCTGTAGGATGCGTGTCGGAGGCACCCCGTCTGCGAGCGCCGTCGTGTAGATGAAGGGCTTGAACGCCGACCCCGGCTGGCGCTGCGCCTGCCAGGCGCGGTTGAACTGGCTCTCCGCGAAGTCCACCCCACCGATCATCGCTCGGACGTGGCCGGTACGGGGATCGATGGCCACCAGCGCGGCCTGCGAGGTGCGCAGGCGCGAGGCCAGCCCGCGGGCGACGCCCTGGCGCACGACTTTCTCGGCGAGCGCTTGCAGCTGCGGGTCCAACGTCGTGATGATTTCCAACCCACCGCGGTAGACCTGCTCCTCGCCGAATCGCTCCAGGAGTTGGGGCAAGATGTACGAGACGAAGTAGGGCGCCCGCATGCCCACCAGGCCGGCCCCGGGCGAGGGATTCAGCGTCAGACGAACGCGCATCGCCTCTGCGGCCTGCGCCGGCGTGATCATTCCCAGCGTGACCATCCGGTCCAGGACCACTTCCTGACGGGCGCGGGCGGCGGCGAAATTGCGGAAGGGCGTATAGAGCGAGGGCGCGCGGATGATTCCCGCCAGCATCGCCCCCTCGGGAAGACTCAGCTGCCTGGCGCGCTTGCCGAAGTAGATGCGCGAGGCCATCTCGATCCCGTAGGCGCCCTGCCCGAAGTAGATCTCGTTGAGATAGCGTTCCAGGATTTCGTTCTTGGTTAGTCGTCGCTCGATCTCGAGGGCAATGGCCATCTCGGTAAGCTTGCGGCTGAGCACCCGCTCCGGCGTCAGAAAGAGCAAGCGCGCGAGCTGCTGGGTGATCGTGCTCCCGCCCTCGATCACGCGTCCCGCCCGGACGTTGTGCCAGACGGCGCGCGTGGTTCCGACGAGGTCGACGCCGCGGTGCTCGTAGAACCGAGCATCCTCCACCGCAATCACGGCCCGGCGGACGTGCGGCGGGACGCCTCCGAGGCCGACCGTCACTCGGTTTTCCCGATAGAGGCTGGCAACAAGCTCCCCGGTGGCGGCGTAGATGCGAGTGGTCTGGCTGGGCCGCGCGTACAGCCGCGTGATATCCGGGACCTCGCGGCGCGCCACCGCGACGGCCACCCCGGCGCTGATCCCCACCGCCATCATGGCGAAGAAGAGCAGCCCGGCCAGGACCACCAGGGTCGTGCGCACGCGGCGGCGCGGACGGTAGGGCGCGGACGCGGGACTACGCCGGCGCGTCTGGCGTCCCCGCTGGGCGGGGCGCCGGCGGTCAGAGGGGCTCATCGTCCTTCATTTATACCTCCCGCGCCGCGGTCGCCGCTACTGCGGTTCGAACTGTAACCATCAGCGGGCCGTCCAGCCTCCATCGATCGGAAATGCGCCTCCCGTGATGCCTGCCGCCGCGTCGCCGCAGAGATAGAGAACCAGCGCCGCCACCTCGTCAGGCTCCAGCAACCGTTTGATGGCTGCGGGCGCCAGCATGATCCGCTCGACGACCTCGTTCGGAGAAATCCCATGCACCTGGGCCTGCGCGGCGATCTGCCCCTCCACCAGGGGCGTGCGCACGTAGCCGGGGCAGACCGCGTTGGCGGTGATCCCGGCTTCGGCCACCTCGAGCGCCAGGGTCCGCGTGAACCCGATGATCCCATGCTTGGCTGAGATGTAGGCGCTCTTGAATGGCGACGCCACCAGCCCATGGATCGAGGAGACGTTGACCACGCGCCCCCACCGGCGCGCCAGCATGTGCGGAAGCACCGCCCGGGTGCAGTAGAAGGTGCCGGTGAGCATCACGCCGATCAGGAGATCCCACTTCTCCAGGGGAAATTCGTGCACGGGTGCGATGTGCTGGAGGCCAGCGTTGTTGACCACGATGTCGGCGCCTCCCAGTGCCTGCACCGCCGATCCGACCATGGCCTCGACCTCCTCCCACCGGCGGACATCGGCCGCCACCGCGATGGCCGTTCCCCCGTCCCCCTTGATCTCCGCGGCCGCCCGCCGTGCGCCCTCTTCATTCAGATCCGCGACGCAGACCGCGGCACCCGCGGCCGCCAGCGCCCCCGCGATGGCCCGCCCAATCCCGCTCGCCGCGCCAGTCACGACGGCCGACTTACCCTTCAGCGCCTGGCCTCCGGTTGTCATCGCTGCTCCTTCCATCGTGTACCGGTCGTGTAACGCCCCGCCTTCGCTGCGGGACGACTAGGGTAGAATACCGGTATGAAACACTTCGCGGTGCTCACCCTCGCGCTGTTGATCCTGGCCACTCCGGCCGCCGCACAGGCCACGCGGGTCATCGCTGTCGTCGACTTCGCTGACGAAACGGCGGACGGCCGCCTCATCAGTGCCTCGCAACTCAGCGGCGAACTCGGGCGGCTCCTCGCCGAACGCGCCGGAGGACGCTTCCGAGTCCTCCCGGTCGAGCAGGTGCGGGCTGCCATGGCGGCTCGCAACCTGGGGCCGCGGGATCTGTTCGGCCCCAACCAGCAGATCGAGCTGGCCGCCGCCGTCGGCGCCGACTGGATCGTCACGGGCCGTTGGATGCACCTGGATACGGATGTGGAGGTCATCGAACGGGCTCCGCTGCCACCCATTGTCCACCGCAGCGCCGCCGCGGTGTTGGAGATCCGCGTTCTGGAGGCCTCGACGCGCCGCGTGCTGCTCAATGACTCGTTCATGGGGCAATCCTTTTTGGTCCGCTTCGCCGCCTACCAGGCGCTCTGGCGCGCGGCTGAGGCGATCGCCCGACTGTAGATACTCATTCAGCCTGAAGCCCCACACCCTCCCGAAACCGAACTACAGGATACGGTTTCTGTCGGGTGTGGGCTTCAGCCATGGTGAGTACGACTGCATCCAGGCGATGGCTTCAGCCGCGTGACCGCATCCCAGATTGAGGGCCGCACCTGAGGAAACCGTATCCTGTGGTTCGGTTTCGGAGGGTGCGGCCCTCAATCTGTTATGTAGTCAGGCGAATGGCAACCATCTGGATGTTCGTCATCTCCTCCATCGCATAGCGCACGCCTTCCCGTCCGATCCCGCTCATGCGCATCCCGCCGTAGGGCATGTGATCGGCGCGGAAGGCGGGGGTATCGTTGACGATGATCCCGCCGAAGTTCAACCGCTTGATCGCCCGAAAGACACGGTCTAGGTCCCGTGTGAACACCGCCGCCTGCAGGCCGTAGGCGGTGGCATCGGCCTGAGCGAGCGCTTCGTCGAAGTCGCCGGCAGCGATCACCGAGGCCACCGGGCCGAAGGCCTCATCGGCGACAAGCCGCATCTGCGGCGTGACGCCCGTGAGCACGGTCGGCCAGTAGACCGCCCCTTCGCGCCGCGCCCCGGTCGCGACGCGGGCCCCGCCGGCGAGGGCCTCGGCCACCCAGCTCTCGATGCGCCGCGCTTCGCCCACGTCGATCATCGGTCCGACGTCGACGCGTTCATCGAGCGGGTCACCGACCACCATGGCTTCGCTGGCCTTGACGAACCGCTCCACGAAGGGCTCGTAGATGGTTCGCTCGCTGTAGATGCGTTGGACGGAGATGCACACCTGTCCCGAGTTGTAGTAGGCGCCCACGGCGCAGCGGCGGGCGACGTAGTCCAGGTCGGCGTCGGGCGCCACGACGACGGGTGAGGAGTTCCCCAGTTCCAGCGTGACCTTCTTGATGCCGGCGACCTCGGTGATGCGACGCCCCACCGGCGGGCTGCCGGTGAAGGTGACCTTCGAGACACGGGGGTCGGTGACCAGCCATTCGCCCACGGTGCGGCCCGGGCCGTAGATCAGGTTGATCGCGCCGGCGGGCAGGCCCGCCTCGGCGAGGGCGCGACAGAGGAGCACCGCGGTGAGCGGCGTTGTGCTCGCCGGCTTGAGCACAACAGCGTTGCCCGCCGCGAGGGCGGGCGCGACTTTGTGCGCCACCAGGTTGAAGGGAAAGTTGAAGGGGGAGATGGCCGCCACGACGCCCACCGGGCGGCGCACCCAGAACCCGAAGTAGCCCTCCCCCGCGGGCACACCGTCGAGCGGCACCGTCTCCCCGTGCAGCCGCCGCGCTTCTTCTGCCGCAAGGATGAAAGTGGTAATCCCCCGGTCGACTTCGAGGCGGGCGTACTTCAGCGCTTTCCCGGCCTCCGCGGCGATGGTTTCGGCGAACCCTTCCCGGTCGGCGGTGATGAGCTCCGCCGCCCGCCGCAGGATCTCCGACCGCCGGTGGGCGGGCATCTCCGCCATCACCTGCGAGGCGCGCTGGGCGGCTCCGACCGCGGCCTCTACCTCCTCGCGCCGGGCCTCGGGCAGAGTGCCGATTACCGCCCCCGTGTACTTGTTGGTCACCTCGGCGGTCTGACCGCCGCCGACCCACCGGCCATCGATGAACAGCCGCCCTTCGACGGGAGCCACAGCCCGCGCCACGTTCACCACCTCCCGCTTACCCGTGATCTGGTTGTCGCTCGCTCAGGGCCGCCTTGGCGGCCTCCTCCAGTGTGAGGGCCCTCCCGTCGGTCTTCGCCGCCCGAAATCCGGCCTCGCCGATGGCGCGGATGACGATCGCAGCCGGACGATCGTAGTCCTCACGGTGGGAGCGAGGCAAAGGATAGTTGATCCGTTCGCGCAGCGCCTCCGCCGCACCGAGCAACAGGGCGGCGCGCCGCGGGTCCTCCTCGGCGTCCAGCCACGCGAACGCCTCCAGGAGATGGGCCGTGTAGCGAATCTCGCCGGTGGCGCGGCCGACGGCCATGGCCTCGCCGAAGAACCGGCGAGCCCCGACGTGGTCGCGCCGGTCCCGGGCGATCAGTCCCAGCGTCCAGAGGGCCATCAGACGACTCTGGGCGCCCAGGGTCGCCGTCCTGAGCAGGTCCTCCAGTACCCCCTGGGCATCCTCGAGGTCGCCCCCGTGCCAGATCGTATGGCCCAGATCGGCCAAGATGAAGTGCACGTGCTGGACATCCTCCAGATCCCGGAAGATCTCCAGGCTCTCCTCGGTGTGGGAGCGCGCCGCGGCGAAATCGCCGGCCATCGCCGCCACGTTGCCGAGCGCCTCCAGCGCGGTCGCGACGCCTCGACGATCCCCCGCCGCGCGAGAGAGGGCCAGGGACTGATCGAGAAATCCTTGCGCTTTACCGTACTCACCTTGCAGCGCGGCGAGGTATCCGCGCAGCGCCAACGCCTTGGCGCGGTCGGCGGGCGCCGCATCCCCGGAGCGCGCCAGCGTCTGATCGAGCCAGCGCACCCCTTCCGAGATGTGCCCGCGGACGTGCCAGAACCTCGAGAGCGACGCCGCCAGAGCCAGCGCGGGCCCGGAATCACTCGCTATCCCAAACTCGAGCGCCCCGCGGATGTTGTCGTGCTCGCGCTCGATCCGGTCAAGCGCGGCCGCCTCCTCGGGACCCTGAAAGGCCGTCTCGGTCTGATCCACCAGTTCCTGAAAGAAGGTCAGGTGGCGCGCAAGCGCGGCATCCTCGTCGTCCTCCTGACGAAGACGCGCCCGGCCGTACTCCCGGATCGTTTCCAAAATCCGGTATCGGACCTCTCCCTTCGCGTCGCGTTCGACCGTGATCAACGACTTGTCGACAAGGCGCGTGATGAGGTCCAGGACGTCTGACCGATCGATCACCCCATCGGGGCCGACGGCCTCCGCCGCCTCCAGCGAGAAGGATCCACCAAAGACTGCCACGCGGCGAAAGCAGGCTCGTTCCTCGTTGGTGAGCAGGTCGTAACTCCAGTCAAGGGTGGCCCACAGCGTCTGATGGCGATCCTCCTTGCGGGAGGACCCCCGGAGCAACCGGAAGCGGTCGTCGAGCCGGGCGGCGATCTGCTGGGGGGAGAGGGCGGCCACACGCGCCGCCGCCAGCTCCACGGCGAGCGGGATGCCGTCCAGGCGATGGCAGATGGCGGCGACTGCCTCGGCGTTCTGCGGGGTCAGCGCAAAACTGGGCGCCGCCGCGGCCGCTCGTTCCAAGAAGAGCTGGACGGCCTCGTACGCCGGCAAGCTCTCAATGGGCGGACGCGCGCGCGGATCGGGCAGCGAGAGCGGCGGCACCGGCCACCCGACCTCGCCCGGCACGCCGAGGCGCTCACGGCTTGTCGCCAGAACGCGCACCCGTGGGCATGTCCGGAGCAGCGCCGTAACGAGCTCTGCCGCGGACTCCACGAGGTGCTCGCAGTTGTCCAGAATCAGGAGCGCCTGCCGATGCCGGAGGTGGTCCCCCAGCACCTCGACGATGGGACGTCCTCCGTACTCGCGCAGGCCGACCGCCAGCGCCAGCGTCTGCGGCACCAGCGCGGGATCGGAGATCGGCGTGAAATCTGCCAGCCAGACACCGTCGGCGAACTCCTCGATCACGTCCACGGCCACCTGCAGCGCCAAGCGCGTCTTCCCCGCTCCCCCCGCTCCCGTGAGCGTGAGCACCCGCGTGCGGGCCAGCAGCGCCATGACCTCGGCCTTCTCCCCCTCCCGGCCGATAAAGCTGGTCAGTTGGATCGGCAGATTGTGGCGCAGAACGTCGAGCGAACGCAGGGGCGGGAAATCCCCCGCCAGCCCAGACGCATCGACCTGGTAGAGCCGTTGCGGATGCGTGAGGTCCTTGAGACGGTGCGCCCCCAGGTCCCGCAGCCCGATGCCCTCGGGAAGATCGTCTCCCACCAGATCTCGCGTGGTCTGGGAGATCAGGATTTGCCCACCCCAGGCCACGGCGCAGATGCGCGCGGCGCTGTGCACGTCCATGCCCACGTAGCCAGCCGGGGTCAGCAGTGGCTCTCCGGTGTGCAGACCGATGCGGGCGCGGACCACGGCGCCCTCGGGCCACTCCTGCGAGGCCAGCGCCAGCTGTGCCGCGACGGCCGCCAGCACGGCGTCGCGGGCGCGTGGAAAGGCGACGAAGATCTGGTCTCCCTGGAGATCCACTTCCCGTCCCCCTCCTGCAGCGAAGCTCCCGCCCAGGACGCGACGATAGGTGTCGAGCAGATGGGTGTAGCGATCGCCGAGTTGCTCGAGAGCCCGTGTCGAGCCCTCCATGTCCGCGAAGAGGAGGGTGACGGTGCCGGCAGGGAGCGTGTTTGCCTCGGCCACAAAGTCAGCCTAGCAGAGCCGGATTCCAGGGCGAAGTAGAGGTGACGACCAGTCGGACGGGTCCGGCTTAGGGTGTCACCCGCGTCCGGGTATAACATCTGGGGGGTGTGCACTCATGGGACTGATCCTGTTGATTCTGCTGATTGTGCTACTCGTGGGTGCAATCCCGACGTGGCCGTACAGTCGAGGGTGGGGCTACTATCCAAGCGGCGGAGTTGGGCTTGTCCTGTTGATCGTTCTTATCTTGCTCCTGATGGGGCGGCTCTAAAGCGGCTCCGGACGAGAGAACGACAGCCGCTGCCTGACGCGGCCCCGGAGCCGATTCGCCAATTCAGCAGTTGACTGTGTTCCTCCTTCGGACGCGGGTCGCCTCGGCCGGGCGGTTCGGCATCGCGCTCTTTCACGCGTTTGGCAATCCTTATAGCCTCGACGAAGCACGCGCGTGTCGGGACCACCGTTCGCGCCAGGGTCTGGACGCCGGGCTCGGCCAGCTCGCCGCCGACGGCGTCTATCTGGACATCAACGAGTTCAAGGGGAAGAAGCCCCTGATCCGACGCGGGAGGACGCGTCACTTTTCCCCCACGGAGCTGGATGTGGCTCAAGGAGCGTCGGTTCCGATCCAGAGCAGCGGTTCGAGCGGTCGACCCACGTTTCGAGCCTCTTCGGAATCGACGCGCTGAAACTCCAGGCGTCTTTTGTCCCGCTGGTCGTCGACGTCCTGCAGATGGACCACCTTCCGGCGGTTCTCTACTTTCCGTTTTCCACGGGGCTGGCGCACCTCATCGCCTTCACGCTGGCCGGCTTCCCACCGGCCGCGTGGTTTTCCCAAATTCAGGTCGGCCCCGCCTGGCGCCCTCCCGATCGGCGCCTGTTCACCCCCCGCCTGGCCGCCATGTTGCGATCGATACGCCTCCCGAAGCGGCGATTCGCCGATATCCAGCACCCGGCCCCTCTGGCCCGGTGGCTCCAGCGGCATTGCCCCGAGGGCGCACTGGTCGGGACGTTTCCCGGCTCTGCCCTGCATCTGGTCAAAGCGATCGCACCTCGCGCGTTTCGGGCAAGTCTACTTCTCCTGGACGCTGCCGCATCTCAGAGATCTGGTGCGGCAGGACGCCGTCATCGTGTCTTCCGATGGCCGCGGCCTCGCCATCCTCGACCCCTCAGCCCCCGCGGCTTTGGGGTCGACGTGGATCGTCGGGATGGTGGGCACTCTGCGCAGCCTGGTGGAATTGCTGGACGGAATTTCCGCCGGTACCGCAGAGCGGAGGGAGAGTGTGATCGTCGACAGCCCCGCCAGCCCTGTGCTTCAACAGGCGATGGATCGAGAGGGCTTCGAGCCGCCGGATCGTGACGGCGACTTCCTGATCGTTCAGCGTCCGTAGGGAGTAGACACGCAAATGCCTCCGCATCCTCCGGCCATCGCGGGAATGATAGAAATCTCCGCGCGGTCGTCGAGGGGAGTGGCCAGGCCCTCGAGCAAGCGCACGTCCTGGTTGTTGACGAAGACGTTCACGAACTGATGCAACTGGCCGCTGCCGTCGACAAGACGATCGGCGAGCCCTGGGTAGCGCCCGCCCAGTTCCTCGATGGCCCCGGCCAGCGTCCCGGCGGATACGGTCGTGACGCGCTCACCGTTCGTGTAGCGGCGCATCGGCGTGGGAATGCGTACCGTGGCCATCTCGTCCTCCGTTCTCGCGATGCTACGTCGCGTGCACCAGGGCGGCTTCCTCAAATGACCGCAGGGTCGCCGCGATCCGCACTGACGGAGGCAGCGCGCCCTCGAGCGCCTCCTGCGTCTTCAACCCCATGCCGGTGATATAGGCAACGGTCACATCGTCCGGGTCGATCGCGCCGATCCGGGCCAGCTTCCTCAAGACCGCCACCGTCACGCCACCGGCCGTCTCTGTGAAGATCCCCTCCGTGCGCGCGAGCAGCTCGATGCCCTCCACGATCTCGTCCTCGGCCGCGGCCTCGATCCGGCCGTCGGTTGCACGCGCTGCCGCAATAGCGTAGCGACCGTCGGCGGGGGCGCCGATAGCCAGCGAGTGCGCGATCGTCTTGGGCCGCACCGGACGGATCCGATCGGTACCATCCTGGAACGCTGTAGCCACTGGGCTACATCCTTCCGGCTGCGCGCCGTGGATGCGCGTATGCGCCTCGGAGATCAGGCCCAGTTCGGTCATTTCCTGAAATCCTCGGTGGATCTTCGCCAGGAGGTTCCCAGAGGCGATCGGCACGACCACGGCGTCGGGCGCGCGCCAGCCCAGCTGCTCGGCCACCTCAAACGCCAGGGTCTTCCCGCCCTCGCCGTAGAACGGCCTAAGGTTGACGTTGAGGAAGGCCCAGCTGTGTTCCTCAGCGATCTCTGCGCAGAGCCGGTTGACCGCATCGTAGTCGCCGTCTACCTCCACGACCGTCGGACCGTACACTGCCGAGGCCAGGATCTTCCCCCGCTCGATCCCCGCCGGGACGAAGACACAGGCGCGCATGCCGGCGCGCGCGGCATGGGCCGCGACTGAGTTCGCCAGGTTGCCGGTGCTGGCGCAGGCGAGGACCTCGAACCCGAAGCGCCGCGCGGTCGCGGTGCCGATCTCCACTGCCCGGTCTTTGAAAGACCACGTGGGATTCACGGCGTCATTCTTGACGTAGAGCCAGCGCAGACCGAGCGATTCGCCCAAATGCGGCGCGGGCACCAGCGGCGTGAACCCGGCTGAGAGGTCGATGGCCGGATCATGCGCGACCGGGAGCAGGTCGGCATAGCGCCAGAGCGTCCGGGGACCCGCTTCGATGCGCTCCCGCAGCCTCAGGCCGCGGAGCGCCTCCAGATCGTAGACCGCCTCCAAGGGACCCAGGCAGATCTCGCAGACGTACACCGGCCCCACCGGCACCTCCGCCCCGCACTCGCGACAGCGCAGCCGCTCAACGGACATCCTCCCTTGCCCTCCCTCCGCCGGCTCCGTCAAATCTCCAAAGCCCCGCGCGGCTCGATTGATGTCAGCAGGATGCGGCTCTCAAGGCCGGCGTGCCTGAACGCCTCGCCCATGGCCTGGGCCACACCCTGCGCCGCTGCCGGTGCGGTCAGTGCGGCAACGGTTGGTCCCGAGCCGCTCAGCACCGCACCGTATGCGCCGGCTGCCTTCGCTTCAGCGACGACTCGATCGAACCCCGGCACCAGGTGCCGCCGGTAGGGCTGGTGGAGCCGATCGTCGAGCGCTGAGCCCAGGAGACCGGGCTGCTCCTGAGACAGCGCCACCAGCAGCAGGCCCGAATGCCCCAGATTGAAGACGGCGTCCTCCAAGGCGACCTGCCGTGGCAGCGCGGCGCGAGCCGCCGCGGTGTCGACCTGCCGCGATGGCGTGACGAGGACGATGGCCAGGGGAAATCCGGGCAGGATGCGCGCCCAGCGCAACCGCGCACCATCCCGCGCGACCACCACCACCCCACCGAAGAGGGCGGCGGCCACGTTATCCGGATGCCCCTCCAGGTCCGTCGCGGCGATCAGCAAGTCGTCGGCGCCCAGCGCACCGCCCAACAGACGGTTCGCGGCCACGAGACCGCCGACGATGGCCGCGGCGCTGCTCCCCAGACCGCTGCGCAGCGGAATCGGCGAGTGGGCCTGCAGGGCGAACGCGCCCCGATACCCGGCGCGGTCCGCGACACTCGTCGCGCTGCGGTAGATGAGGTTGGAGGCGTCTTGGGCGACGTCCACACCGGTGACCGTCACCTGGGGAGAGGTCGCGGGCGCGAGCGTGACCTCCGCGTGCATACCGACGGCGGCGGCCAGGACGTCGAAGCCGGCACCCAGATTGGCAACGGTCGCCGGGACGCGCACGGTCACGCGATCGATCGCAACGGCCACGCCGCAGCCTCCCTTGCATACAAAAATCCCCTCCACTTCCTGCTCAGGAGGGGATTTCACCCTCTTATCCGCCGGAACTGGGGTCCGCGGGGGTTGGCACCTTGCCAGATCGGCAGGTTGCCGGGGGTCATCGGGCCCATCCCTCACCCACTCTTGATAAGAGTTGCTATTCAGTTGTTCGCAACGTAGCACAGGGGAGGCGCCTGCGTCAACGAAGGGTACGTCGTGACGCTGTTTGAGCTCGCAGAGGGCCTGCCGTGAAGCAGCGCCACACATTCACTCGACGCACTGAGGCAGTTCGAAAACCCTATACAATGGCAATCGTCCGGAGACCAAGAAGTCTTTCGCACGGGCAGACGCCATGACATCGTCCGCCCTGATCCGCTGGAGGGGACTCGCCCTGTATCCGCTCCGGGCCGGCACCCGCGAGTCAGCGTCCACGCTCCCGATAACCCGGAAACCCAGCACCTCGTAGGCCCCCACAAATGGCCCAAGCGCTCACCAGACCGATGCGGGCCCTTATCTGGAGCATTCTCGTGGCCGTGGTGCCCTGGGCGATCCTGCTCGGCCTCTTCCTGGCGCATACATCTGTCTTTTGGATGTTCGCGATGCGGGACCCTCGCTCTGCGGTGCTGATCGGCGCCGTCTACGTTGGAGCCACGATCTACTACGTCCTCGCATTTCGAGAGAATGATTGGGAGCAGACGAAGAGCGGCATCGAGGGCGCCTTCATCGTATCGGCGGTTCTCCTCACGGCAGTCGCCCTGCACTGGTCCTCGATCCGCCCCTGGCACCTGATGACGATCCTCTGGCTGATCGCGTATTATGGGCCGCTCCTGCTCATCCCCATTCTCTTCCGGCGGGAGGAGAATCTCACAGACAGACCCAGTGAGGGAGGGCGCTTAAACGCAGCGTGGCGACGCTGGCTGGTCCTCCGTGGCGTGATCTACCTCGGCTTGACGGTCTTCGCGTTCCTCTTTGCCCCTGTCATGGCCGCACGCTGGGCCTGGCCGATCGACGCGCTGGAGGTACGGATGTTTCTAGGGCAGCCCGCAACGTTCGCCTGGGCAGGCGTCAACGTCCTGCGCGGTCATGTCCTGTGGCGCCGATACCGGTTGCACCTCATCTACGTCGCGATCCTGGGACTGGCCCAGTTCAGCGGTCTCGTCTTGATCCGAACGGCCTACCACTGGGGCTCGCTCCTTGGCGTCTTGCTGCCTCTGCTCTTTGCTGAGTGGATCATCACGCCCGTGCTGTTTCTCTCGGGGCACAAGACCGCCCTCGCCAGCCGACAGGGAATCGCCGCGGCAAGGACACCACGGGTCGCAGAGGGTCCGGGCTGGGACCCGTACGTCCGATATGGGGTGAGCCTGCTTGGGGCCACCTATCTTGCCATTGGGATCCTCGGGTTCATCCCGATCGAAGCCCTCAACCCGGTGCAACCCGGGGGTGTTGGGGCTACTTACCTGCTGCGACACATCGCCGTCAACTGGCTCCATAACATCGTCCATATCCTGATCGGAGTGACCGGGTTGATGGCAGTGCGAAGAGCTGGCGGGACCCGGCTCTGGGGGAACATGACTGGGGTCGTTCTTCTGCTCTTGTTTCTCACCGGGTTGGGGCAGGCCGTGATCCTGGACTTCCCCATCGACCAGTCACTGCTCGGACTGGTTCCCCTGAACTCGGCGGGACACACCTTCCATTTCGCAACGGGCGTGATTGCGCTCATCCTCGGGCGTACCCCGGGAGCTCCCGACCGTCGAAGCCCTGAACTGTGAGCCCCCGGCGTGGAGGCACATTGCTGTTTCTCGGAACCGGAGCCACCCCGCCCCCGGCCGGACGGAAAACACGGCCATGCTGCTGCGGTATGGTGGCCTGGCCATCCTCTTCGACGCGCCCCCTGACCTCGGAGTCGAGGATCTCCCCGTCCGCCCCCGCGCGATCTTCCTCACCGACCGGGACAGCGACTTCGTTCGCTCGGCCCGCCGAATGGCTTCGGCGCTGGGCATCCCCCTGGAGGCGTCCGGGCGTCTGGCGGAGCCGATCGTCATCGAGCCGTATCGCGTCGTCCACACGCGCACTCACCCTACATACGGCTATCGGATCCGGGGAAAGCGTACGGTGGTCTACGCACCTGAGTTCTATCGGTTCCCGCGCCGGCTGGTCGCGGGCGCCAACGTGGCCATTCTGGACGGCGCCACCTGGGGTCGCAACGTCCGCTTCGCGCGCGAGGCTGGCGGCCACAAGGACGCGGCCCAATCGGCGCGCCTGGCGCGGGCGCTGAACGTTGGGCGAGTCTACCTCACTCATGTCGGCAAGCGGACCGAGGCTCACGGGCCGGACTCGCTCAAGGTGCGGGACGGACAGCGGCTCCGCCTCTAGGGGCGGATTCGAACCAGGGAATATTCTCCGTTCACGGCCCCTGAAACGTTAACCGATCAATTGGAGGTGAATCGCTTGTATCTGGTCCGCTTTGCCTATGATGTGCTGCCAATGAACCGCGACCGTGCGGTGGCACTGATCCGCCAGGAGGTGGCGGCCGCGAAGGACCGGGGGCTTACGGCGCGCCTGCTCGTACCGTTGACGCGCGGACGCGGCGAGCCCGCCCTCGAGTACGAGGTGGAGATCTCCACACTCGATGAGCTCGATGAGTATCGGACGACCGCGATGGGATCGGCCAAAAAGACACAAGACTGGATGCGGGAATTCAGCGAGTTCCTCACGCAGCCGCCCGCGGTGACGGTGTATCGCCTGGACAAGGGCCGATGATCGTGGCGGTGAGCGCCTCCCTGCCTGAGTCCGTCACCGTGCGGGATTTGTCCGGCCAACCCGCACCCGCGGACCGAGTGTTGCCTTGGGTGTACTTCAGTCACACTGCTCCGCGGTCCAGCGTGTCCTTGCCGGATTGCCGTTTCAGCTTCGCCACTTCGTCAGCCGCGCTGCTCTTGACGATCCTGGTTTCAGCCCATTGCCCCACGGAGCTCGGTCGAGTGTCTGCGAGAAGACGATCTTCGGCGTCGAGTTCAACTTGTCGGCGAACGGCTTGTCTTCTCCCTCCGTCACTTCCGGCCAGTATCAGCGAACATGCGATAGGTCACTCTACCGAGCAAGATCGTGTCTATCACCTTCCTTATTGGACAGCTCCCTGTAACGAAATTGGTGTTAGAATTTCTGGGTTTCTCATCGAAAACGCAGAAAGGGCGCGGGTTTCAGCCCGCGCCAGCGCCCTCTCTGCATCTTAGGGGGACGAGCGGATTCGAACCGCCGACCCCCCAGGATTAGATGGGTTTTGCAAATCATGCAATCTCTTAGCGGACGTGCTTCCCCGTGCCCGGTTCGGGCGGCGGATCCGGTTCCTCCCGGCGGCGCTGGAAGGAGTTCGTCAGAAGCGGCCGGCGCGGTCTGCCTGCGAAGAACGGGAAGGACGAGCGAACACTTCTGTCTCGATGCGCGCTGCAGCAGAGTGTCGCAACTCTCGCCTGCTCAGTCAATCCAACACGGCCTCCAACGTTCTGTTCAACCCAGCCAATCGCTCCGCCAAGAGCCCTGCGATGAATTTATGCAAGGCCGCGGCGAGATCGGGGTCGTCCTGCTCCATCTCCTTCAGTTTGGTGGCCGACAGACGGTAGAACGCGCTGGGGGAGATGGTCACAACTGAAGCGGTGCGCGCACCCCCGATGTACATGGGTATTTCGCCCACCACCGTGCCGCCGCGCATTGTGCGTAGACGTATGGCACGACCATCGGGCAACTCAAGCTGGGCAGTGAGTTGCCCGGACTCGATGAAATACATCGCCTCTGGAGCTTCGCCCTGCCGCATGAGGTAATAGCCCTCGCTGACTTCGTGCCTCTCGAGATACGTCATCAACCGGCTCACGTCCACGGACTTAGGTAGGAGGCGAGCGAGTTGAACAGGCAGACTATCGTGATCTACTTCAACTGACATGTGCTCGTCGATCAAGATCCGATTCTCGCACCACTCGATGCCGTAATCGAGCGTCGGGAAGAAGTTCACTACGCTGCCGCGCCCTTCGGCCAGACCGCCCATTTCCAATTGCTTGCGCATTCCCGGCGGAAGTTGAGTGAATACCAGCTGGAAGTTCTTCGTTTCGGCCCATTGCTTTATCCGGACGAAGCTGGACACCGCCGATGAGTCCAGACCGTTCACACGGCGGAATTCCAGAACTACGTAACGCAGCGGCCGTAGAGCCGAATGTTCCGCACGCTGGCGGATCTGATTGAGCAGGTTCTGCGCCGTTCCAAAGAAGATGTACCCTTGAAGGCGAAGGATGAGAAGTTGATCGCCTGTCTCCTGAAGCACTTCGCGGTCCGACGCCGAGCGTTCGACGTTGCTCTGGTAGTTTCCGCCCGAAAGCGCGTGCTTTACGATATTGATACGGCTGTAGTTGACTACGAACAGCACGATCGCCACCGCCACGCCCACACCCACACCTGCCAGAAAGTTCACCGAGCTGATGGCCGCCAGAATCAACAGGACGAGCACATAATCGGTGCGCGGGAGTTTGAACCACGCGTCATACAGCCACTCCACGAGGAACGAGGCGCCGAGAAAGAAGAGAAACCCGCCCAGTACCGGCTTGGGGAAGAACGAAAACAGGCCCGCACCGAAGAAGAGTGCTACTCCGCACACGCCTGCCGTTGAAAGTCCAGCCAGTCGGCTGTTCGCTCCCAGGCGGAATGCCAATGCCGACAGACTCAGCGTGTGGTAACCGACCGGCCCTCCACCGACACTGGCCACGAGATTCGCTAGGCCCGCCGATTGCAACTCGCGATTCAGATCGATGTCTTGCCGGATCGTTAGTTCGAGTCCGCTAGCATTGAGCAAGAAGGCGATCGCGCCAATGACCAGAATCGTAGCCAACTTGTCTGTCTGCGCGAATATGACTGACCAATCTACCTGTGCCAATGCGGCAGGGGTCGGCGGCGACCATAACGCACCAGGAGGGAACGGGCCCAGCAACCAGCCGCCTGCCCTCGCGTCGGCCAGCGACGTGTTCGTGAATAGCAGCGCGCCGTAAAAGACAGCAATCGCCGCGACGAGCAACGCAGGCATAACGACAAAGTGGTTGAAGCGACGCGAGACGATCAGCACAATGACGCCGAAGATGACTCCCGGCAGCCACAACGGGAGGATGCCGAGTTGGAAGAGGCGAGGCAGGTGGGCAAAGCTGAGCGGCGCCCCCGTCATCACGTTGATCCCACCCTGCATCAGCAACCAGCCCGTGCCAGCCAAAAACCCTCCGGTCACCGGGTACGGTACAAACCGGATAAAGCCGCTCAACTTATATCGGCCGAGCGCGAGAAAAAAGAGTCCCGTGAGCAAGGAAGTAACTGCAATGGCGGCGATCACCGTCCAAAACACAACCTCGCTCGCGGCCAATTCGCCCATGCCGCTGGCGATGCTCGCGGCGACGAGCGCTAGGACAGCGGTGGTGGTGTCTTGCGAAATGGCGATTGCCCCCGCCACGGAAGTCGTGATCGCGACGACAAAGGCGATGGCGAATGCACCAAACAAGGTGAAGCCGATACCACGGCCGACATGCGGGGAGAGGTCACCAGAAAAGATCAGTGCCGCGAGTGAGGTCTCGATGATGATTGCCAGGACACCTGCGATGAGACCGGTCACGAGGCTGGGGAAGAGGCGGCGGAGACTGAATTCTTTTAGAATTCGTTCCATAGCTCGCCCGACGGCTGGCGCTGCAGGGGCCACGCCTCACCGGTCACGTCCCATAATCGCTCCGTTATCTTCAGATACGCAAGGGCAGGGAAAGCGGCGGAATCGCGCCCTCGCCAAGCGTTGCATATTCGATGGTAGACGCCACCGAGACTGACGCGGGGTGACCCCCCTTGTTGTTGCCGCCAGTTCATCAACCGAACCCCGGTAGTGCCACGTTTTCCATTTTGGGGAGGACCGGTGCTTCAAACCCTGCGTCAATTGGCGGACTTTGAAGGGAATGATCGCGAAACCCCCCATTCTAGGCGCGCAATTTGAAGGGCGCAGTCTAAAACCGCGCCCTACCTAGTGGAGACGAGCGGATTCGAACCGCCGACCCCCTCGTTGCGAAATAGCGACAATTCACTACCAGGCGAGCCCGGGATTCTTCCAGGCGGATTCAACCGTGAGTCCGCTAGTGCGTGGAAGGCCACTGATAGCGCACCATAGAATAGAACTTCATAACCTTACGGATTTGAAAAGGAGGGTCGGATGTCCAACTATCTTATGCGTTTCAGTTATACTCCCGAGACCTGGGCCAGACTCATTCAGAACCCGGAGGACCGCAGGGATGCAGGGCGGGCATATATCGAGCAAGTGGGCGGGAAATTACTCGGCTTCTGGTATGGGTTCGGTGAGTACGATGGCTACGTCCTCTTCGAGGCCCCGGACAACGTCTCAGTGGCGGCGGCCATCCTTGCCATCGCGGGTGGCGGTGCCCTTCGCTCTGTTGAGACGACCGTGCTCATGACAGTCGAAGAGACGCTAGAGGCGCTTCGGAAAGCCCGAACAGTGAAGTATCGTAAGCCGGGAGGGTAGCAAAAGCGCAAAACTCTCTAGGCATTGCTCTGTCTTGCACTTCAGGAGGCACCGCCTCTCTATGACCCTTTAGCAAGAGCCTAGCCTCTGCTCCTCCGTGCGAATCCCCAAGAAACACGCGCGCGCGTTCCAAATGCTGAACATCAAGATGCACATGGGCCGCTCACCTCGTCTAGGACACGAACAGGAACGGAGGCCAGAACCTCCGTCCCTGTTGAGTTTCCACCTGGTGGAGACGAGCGGATTCGAACCGCCGACCCCCTCGTTGCGAACGAGGTGCTCTCCCAGCTGAGCTACGTCCCCGACAATTTCACATTATAGTGGACGCGGCCGCCGGGTGGCTAGGCGGCGCTACTCGGCGGGCCGAGCGGCGTGCTCGATATGGTCGCTCTCGATCTGCTTGCTCAACTTCCGCACGATCCCGTTGAGGGCGGGCAGCGCCCGCTCTTTATCGGCCAGCAAATCGGCAGGGATCTGGTCGCTATGGGTGAAGCGTCCCTTGGTCAGCGTAAAGGACACCACCCCACCCTGCTCCGACACTTCGCCGACTCCGATATCGTCGCGACCCAGGGCGCTGACGATCGCCTGGAGTGCGTTGCGCGTCTCGTCGATCTGGCGCTGCGTCACGGTCCCTCCTCCTTTGCCAGAGCCTCTGTGATCGTCCCGATTCTACCACGGAAATGGGGGCTGCCAGGTTTGCTATCATCCGGGCGATGGCGGAGACGTTCACCCAGCGCTTTCAGGTCCGCTTCGACGAGTGCGCGGCGGACGGCACCGCCCGCGCGTCGACGCTGCTACGCTACGTGATCGAGACCGCCTTCGGCCACTCGGCGGCGGAGGGGTATCCTTTGTCCTGGTACGAGGGGCAGGGGCTCTTCTGGCTCGTCCGGCGGGCGAGGCTGGACCTGGCGACGCCGGTCCCCTATGGGCAGGGCGTCGACGTCACGACCCGAGTGCTGGGGTTTCGCCGGATCTGGGCGCGCCGGCAGAATGACATCCGTGACGCGGGCGGCGCGCTCCGCGGCGAGGCGACGATGGACTGGATCTTCACCGACCGGGCGGGGATGCCCGCGCGCGTCCTCCGTGAGATGGAGGATGCCTTT
The DNA here is from genome assembly GCA_036004665.1 of bacterium. Classification (GTDB taxonomy): domain Bacteria; phylum Sysuimicrobiota; class Sysuimicrobiia; order Sysuimicrobiales; family Humicultoraceae; genus JACQGZ01. Next base: position 71,619 of record DASYRG010000018.1, read on the forward strand.
CCCGGCCTGACCCGCACCCTCGACTTGGTGCGCCTCGACCTGCCCGATCCCCCGGCCGATGCCCCGACCGTGGGCTTTCGCGTGCCGGCGCACCAGGTGGATCCGCGGGGGCACTTGAACAGCGCGGCCTACCTTGACCTCTTCGAGGATGCGCTGGCCGAGATGGGCGTCGACCCCCAAGAGCGACCGGCGGGGTATGAACTGGAGTACCTGCGCGCGGTTGCTCCCGGGGAGAACGTTGGGCGCGCGCTGTGGAGCCGCGGACAAGGCTGGGCGATGGTCGTCACTGGCGCCGCCGGTCCCGTGGCGCGCGCGCGACGCGAACCAGGGCGAGGATCCCAGAGCCAGTGACGACCGCCCAGGCCGCGACCCTCCGCTGGACCGACTGGCAGATCGATCCGTTGATCGTCGCGGGCCTGCTGGCCGCGGCGATCGCCTGGCGGTGGGTGACCCTCCGGTTCGCCGCGCGACGGCGTCAGGCTCTCCTCGGCTGGAGCGCCCTCGCGATCCTGTCGCTCAGTCTCCTCTCTCCGCTCGAGCGCGGCGCCGGCCTCTCGTTCACTCTGCACATGGTCCAGCACATCATTCTGACGATGATCGTTGCGCCGCTTTTGGCGCTGGGGACCCCGCCGGCGTTCTTGGGGTGGCTACGGCGTCGGTCCATGTCCGGGCGGATCATCAGGGCGATCTGGGCGCCCGCGCCGGCTTTCCTCCTCTATCACGCCGCCCTCTTCCTCTGGCATGTGCCATTCCTCTACGACGCCGCGCTTAGGAACGCGGCCGTCCACCTTCTGCAGCACGCCACCTTCGTCGGCGCGGGGCTGGCGTTCTGGGGCGTTGTGGCCGCGCCGGAGCCGCGCATCGTCGGCGCGACCACGGGGCACCGCCTCCTCATGGTGCTGGGGGCGAACATCTTCGGATGGGTTCTGGCGTTCGTGCTCGTGATGGCGGAACGGCCGCTCTACCTCGGCTATCTTCCCCCGGAGGGGCTCTGGGGGATGAGCGCCCTCCTCGACCTCCGGCTGGGGGGAGCGCTCATGTGGGTGGTCGGGAACATCATCTACGGCCTGGTCCTCCTGCTGCTGCTGGTCGCGCTGCTCAACCGTGAGCAGCAGGCCGCACAGGAGAACCCCGAGAAGCCGGGGAACCTCACCGCCAGCGTATAGAGGAAGCAAGATCTCTGATGCGACGGACCGCGATGCTGTGGCTCGTCCTGGCGGTGGCGGTGCCCGCTGCAGCCGCCGGCGCGCCGCCCCTGCCGTCGGCGATCGTCCCCAGCCGGGCGATCGGCCCATTCCACCTAGGGATGACCCCTCAGCAGTTTGAGGTCGCCCGGCGGATCGCGCCGTGCGGAGGCACCGTGCAGGCCGCCTTCGAGCAGCGACGAGTCGTGCGGCTGGAAACAAACTGCGGCGGCGCGTACCGCACCGAGACACGGATCACGGTCGGCATGGACCCCAGCCGGATGCTGCGGATCTTCGGCACCCCGGACCGGATCGCCAGCAGTTACACCGGGAGCACCCGCGGGGAATGGCTGCAGTACCTGCGCTTCGGCATCGCCTTTCGAGTCGTGTATGCTGACATGGGCTACGGGTTGATCCAGGCGATCGCTGTCTTCCCCGGCACCGCTCCGTGGGAGGCGCCGGCGGACAATGTTTCTCCCGAGGGCCCGCCCGAACCACCGCCCGGGCTGAACTGAGGGAGCCGTCCCTCCCGCTTGGGGGACGCCATCTGGATCAGGTGATGACTCTGAACGCAGACGGCCCGGCGATCGCCGCTGCTGAACTCTCCAAGACGTACGTCGTCCCTGTGCGGGAGCCGGGGCTCTGGGCCGCCGTCCGGAGCGTGGTTCGCCGGCAGACGCGCCAGGTGCGTGCCGTTGAGCGCATCTCCTTCGAGGTCGACCACGGTGAGATCGTCGGCTTTCTGGGCCCCAATGGCGCCGGCAAGACCACGACGCTGAAGATGCTCTCCGGCCTCCTCTACCCCACCTCCGGAGAGGTGCGGGTGCTGGGTTTCATTCCCTCGCGGCGCGAGCGCGCATTTCTCAGCCAGATCACCCTGGTGATGGGCAATCGCAATCAGCTGGCCTGGGACCTCCCGGCGCTGGATTCCTTCGAACTGAACCGGTCGATCTACCGCATTCCCGAGGCCGACTACCGCCGCACCCGGGATGAGTTCGTCGATCTGCTGGAGCTGGCACCGCTGCTCGCCAAGCCGATCCGCAACCTCTCTCTCGGCGAGCGCATGAAGATGGAGATCGCCGGGGCGCTGCTGCACCGGCCGCGGGTGCTCTTCCTGGACGA
>DASYRG010000019.1:0-26149 GCA_036004665.1 bacterium
ATGCGGAACGCCTAGCCCGGAACTGATTGAGCAGCTCAAGGATTCGCCCGTTCAGGTCTACAAGCCCTTTCAGGCAAATTAGGTGACTCGGGAGGATGTAGTTGCAGGCTGTTCCTGCGCGCCTGCCTAACAATTCATTCAAGCTGACGTCGCTTCGCGGCGCGGCTTAATTAGGCGTTAGAACGCGGCCGTTCCTCTCGTGAACCTTTAAAGGGGGAGTGCGCGAACCAGCCGCGCCGCGCCTCAAGGAGAGTTGCCACGTGGACGCAGTACGGCCGAATTATCGCAGGAGACTGGGAGCCGTGAGTGTGGTCCTAGGACCGGCGCTAATGAGTATCGGGGATCTATTCCATCCCCCGGAGAGCTGGGACCCGAATATTCAAGTGGCCATCCTGGAGGGTTCCGCCACGCGATGGTACGCAGCGCATCTGCTCCTGTTCATTGGGACACTCGTATTCATTCCGGGCATTCTCGAGTTGACCAGGCTTGGGGCGAGTCGAAACCCCCGCTCTGCCTATGGTGCGCGGATCCTCATGGTCATGTCCGTGGGCGCGTTGTCGGCAGTATTCGTTTTTGAGATGTTGCTGGGACGCTTCGTCTCCGAAATCGCCGACCACGCACTTGCTGTGGCCCTCCTCGAGACCTTCCAATCCGCTCCGGTCTTCGCGGTGCTTCTCCCTGCCCTGCTCGCATTCTTCGGCGGCACAGCTCTATTCGTATTTTCGCTGGCGCCTCTCGCTGCTCCACTCCGTTGGCCGGCTTTCGCTCTTTCGCTCGGCGCAGTTCTGATCTTCGGCGAGATCGTGCTCGCCCAGGTTCTTCTGAGCCAGATCGGGAACATCCTTATCTTCCTCGCCGGAATCGGGTTTGCTCGGGTCCTTCTCAGGGCGCACGGTGACGTGCCCGCGATCTAACAAGGGTTTGGACCTGAGGCGGTTTTGCCTATTAGCTGCCGGTCCGCTCGGCTTGCACCTCGCGACCCGGCGAGACCAAGTTGCTCGTGCGGGTCAACCCCAAGTCGTCGGGCGGCGCATATTACAATAAGGCGGGTCCGCACTCGAACTGCGGCGAGGTTTCCAACCCAAGTCAGTGTGAGGAGGTTTCTATGAGCCCAAAGAAGGACACGCAGAAGTCCGCCAAGAGCACCACCGCGATCAACAAGAAGTCCAAGGGATTCACAGACGAGGAACGAGCTGCGATGAAGGAGCGCGCCAAAGAGCTGAAGGCGGACAAGGCGGACGGGGAAAGCGCTGTGCTCGCGAAGATCGCCGAGATGCAGGGACCGGATCGCGCCATGGCCAAGCGGCTCCATGCCATCATCAAAGCCAGCGCGCCAGCCCTCTCGCCGAAAACCTGGTACGGGATGCCCGCGTATGCTAAGGACGGCACAGTCGTCTGCTTCTTCCAAAGCGCGCAGAAGTTCAAATCGAGGTACGCGACGTTCGGCTTCAACGACGCGGCGAACCTCGACGAGGGCGCCATGTGGCCGACCGCCTTCGCGCTGAAGGAGTTGACCGCCGCCGCCGAGGCAAGGATCGGCGCGCTCGTGAAGAAAGCGGTGAGCTGAGGATTGAGCTCGCCACTGGGCCCCAACCTAGGGTCTTCCGTAGCTCCGACAAACCTAACGATCTCATCCTCCTGGCTGAATACGAGGACGCGGCAAGGGCGCGCCAGTTCTTCCAGTCGGCCGAGTTCCGTGAAGCAACCCAGAGAGCTGGCGTCACGGCACCGACCGAAGTGACGATGGCCGACCAAGTCCATCAGGTCCGGCCTAACTGGTCCACGCTTCCGTTTGGTTCGAGCGGTACATTGCCCCGAACCCAGCACCCAACCGCGCAGGACCACGTGCTAGCCGCCTAACAACTCGATGGAGCCGCCCCGGCCAGCCCGGTGTCTGGATTGTGTGCGATACCAGCATCCCCGACGGGCGAGCCGATCGTAACTCCGACATCGACCTACGCGTGGAGCTTCGCGGTGTCTCCGATCGCGCGCTTGCCGAGAGGACACCCGACCTCCTTCGCTCGATCGGGCCGTACGTCATCGAGGCATGGGGTCCAACCGCGCTTCCCGAACGTTTCATCCGTATGTTGTACTTCGCCGACCTTCTCTTGTTCTGGCATGTCGATGTCTGGTGCAACAGCGACATCCATGCTGACGGAGCTGACCTAAAGTCCGCGTTTCACTGGCCGCAGATGTTCAGGGTCTGGGTTGATGAACTCAATAAGGTCCTCCGCGGGCCCCCAAACACCATTGTCATGGACACGTTCGCTCGGGAGTGGATGGATCCGGCCAGCCTGCCAACGGACTTGAACGAAAGACTTTCTGCCTATCTTGGACGGATACATCAGCATGCGGCGTTGAAGGGCGCCCCATGCGATGAGCTATTCTCGCGCTGTGATGCCTTGCTTCGCGAGTACCTTGGCACTGGCGCCGTTGCCGTCTAACTCGCGCGTGCCCTGAAAAAGACATGAAAGCCATCGTCTATCACGAGTATGGCCCACCGGATGTTCTGAAACTCGAAGAAATCGAAAAGCCGACACCCAAGGACGATGAGGCACTGATCAAGATTCATGCCGTATCCCTGAATCGATCTGACTGGGAGACTCTGAGAGGGAAGCCACTGTATGCCCGCATCGGAGGGCTTCTAAAGCCACGTCGCAAAATACTCGGGTCCGATATCGCGGGACGAGTAGAAGCGGCTGGCAGACTCCACGGCCAGTTTCGACCAGGGGACGAAGTATTCGGGGACATCTTGGACCGGATGGGTGGTTTTGCCGAGTATGTCTGCGCCCGTGGAAAGGTCATGGCGCTCAAGCCAGCCGGTATGACATTCGAGCAAGCGGCCACCATCCCGCAAGCGGGAGTCATCGCCCTGCAGGGGATTCGTGATAAAGGACAGGTTCAGCCGGGACACAAGGTCTTGATCAATGGCGCCGGCGGCGGCGCAGGAATGTTTGCAGTGCAGCTCGCCAAGTTAGATGGGGCTGAAGTGACTGGGGTGGATAACACGGGCAAGTTGGAATTCATGCGTTCACTTGGCGCGGACCATGTCATTGATTACACCCGAGAAGACTTCACCAATAATGGGAAACAGTACGATCTGATCCTTGATCTTGTCGCAGCTCGGTCAGTGTTCGCCTACATACGGGCGTTGAGGCCAAATGGGAGTTACTTCTTTGTCGGAGGCTCTGTCGCGACGCTCTTCCAGACGTTGCTCCTGGGGCCATTGATTAGAAGAACCACAGGCAAGAAGATACGCCTCCTGGTGGTCCAACCAAATCGAAAAGACTTGGTCACTGTGACGGACCTTTGCCAAGCCGGCAAAGTCGCTCCTGTCATCGACAGACGGTTTCCGTTGAGTGAGGTTTCGGAAGCACTCCGGTATCTCGGAGAGGGACGCGCCAAAGGAAAAGTGGTCATCACCTTTGGAGAGTAGCAACACAACCTAACAATGCGCTGCCCGCACTTTGCTGCGCTGTTCTTCGTAAGGCGGGTGAGCCATCTGCTTTGAAATACGGAGCCTTCGCAAAGGACCACGCGTACCCGCGAGGGATGAAGAGATAGTCCGCCGCGGCTTGCGTACCACCCAGGAAGCACCCAATGGCCTTTCGAAGATGATAGCGACGATCCCCAAAGGAGGACTCAATGAGAAAGCTCGCAGTATCCACGTTTCTGACGCTGGACGGCGTGATGCAGGCGCCCGGCGGCCCTGAGGAAGACCCCTCGGGCAGTTTTGAGCACGGGGGTTGGTCGGTCAACTACTGGGACGACGTGATGGGCAAGGTCATGGACGAGGCCGTGTCCGTTCCCTTCGACCTCCTGCTGGGCCGCAAGACGTACGAGATCTTCGCCGCGCACTGGCCGTACGCCGGCGACGAACCCATGGCAACGATCCTGAACAAGGCAACCAAGTACGTGGCGTCCACGACGCTGAAGGAGCTCACCTGGAGCAACTCTCAGCTGATCAGGGGCGACGTGGCAGAGGAGATCGCGCGCCTCAAGGGTCAAGACGGGCCTGAGATTCAGGTGCATGGGAGCAGCGGGCTGATCCAGACGCTGCTCGCGCATGATCTGATCGACGAATATCGGCTGTGGACATTCCCTGTCGTGGTCGGCAAAGGGAAGCGTCTCTTCGGCGAGGGCGCCAAGCCCTCGGGGATGGCTCTGGTCGACTCCAAGATGTCCACGACCGGAGTATCGATGAACACCTACCGCCGCGCGGGCCCGATCCAGCCCGGTTCCTTCGCCCTCGAGAAGCCGACGGAGGTCGAAGTCGAACGCCGGCGCAAGATGGCGCGGGAAGCCACTTGAGATCTCCAGGACCGGCGAGGACGCCGCTGTGCCGAACTACATCTGCTTGACCTGCGGGCAGCAGTACGCGGCGAGCGACACGCCTCCCCGCGCCTGTCGGATCTGCGAGGACGACCGCCAGTACGTCAACCCGCGGGGACAGTCGTGGCTGACGCTGGAAGAACTGACTCGAGCCCATCGCAACGAGCTGAGGACCCTGGAACCCGGACTCACCGGGATAGCGACGGTCCCGAAGTTCGCGATCGGGCAGCGCGCGCTCCTCGTGCAGGGTCCGAAGGGGAACGTGCTGTGGGATTGCGTCAGCGTCATCGACGACACGACCATCGACGCGATCGCGGGCCTGGGTGGGATCTCCAGCCTGGCGATGTCCCATCCCCACCTGTTCGGCAGCATGGTGGAGTGGAGCCACGCGTTCGGCCACGCGCCCATCTACCTCCATACCGACTTCCGCGAGTGGGTCCAGCGGCCCGACCCGGTGATCGAATTCTGGGACGGGGAGTCGCGGGAACTCGAAGAGGGCGTCACGCTGCACCGCTGTGGGGGACACTTCACAGGCTCAACCGTCTTGTTGTGGCCGAACGGAGCGGAAGGACGCGGCGTCTTGTTAAGCGGCGACACGATCTACGTGGTCCCCGATCGTCTCCACGTGTCTTTCATGTACAGCTACCCCAATTTCATTCCCCTGGCGCCCGCGGCGGTGGAGAGGATCGTCGACAACGTGATGCCGCTGCAATTCGACCGTATTTACAGCCATTTCTTCGATTTGGAGATCAGGGCAGATGCCAAAGAAGCTATTCGCCGTTCCGCAGAACGATATAAGAGGGCCATTGGCTGGGGAGTGTGACTGACGGACCAGAGAACACGGAATCCGCTTTCGGAGGTCATGCGCGTGATGACCTCTTATGCCGTGACCGGGCCGTCGTCCGTGATACCTTAGAGACATCCCCGTCCTGGAGGGAGAGATGTCGGTCAATCCCGTCCCTGAAGGCTATCCGGCCCTCATGCCGTACCTCGTTGTGCACGGCGTGAATCGCCTCATCGACTTTGTGGAACAGGCCTTCGGCGCCGCGGAGATCGGCCGCGTGGTCGATGCGGCGGGCCAGATCAGCCACGCCGGCGTCACCATTGGCGACGCCGTCGTGGAAATGGGGGAAGCCGGCGCGGAGTGGCCGGCGATGTCGGGCGGGATCCACTACTACGTTGAGGACACGGGCGCGGTCTACCGCAAGGCGCTTGAGGCGGGAGCGATCTCCATTCAGGAGCCCACGGACATGCCGTACGGAGAGCGCAGTGCGGCCGTGAAGGATCCCTCTGGCAACCACTGGTACATCGCCACCCGGACCGAAGAGCTCGCTCCCGAGTGGCGCCTTAAGAAGAAACCCTAGCCATGATCATCTGGAACGGCCGGGGGTGGATCGTCGCCGTCACCACCTTTGTCTGTCTTCTCCTTGTGGAACTGGCCGTCGAGAATCTCTATCGGGACGACCAGTTCTATCAGTCGCACGGATGGCCCAAGCTGGCCGGCTTTGCCCTCGCTGCCATCGTGGTGTTCTTCGCCGACCGGTTGCTCTTTCGCACGCGTTCTCAGGGAATGGGCACCCCTCAGCCGAACGGGCCCGTCGCGGTGAGGGAGCCGGATAAGCTCTTCTTCATCGACGTCAAATACTGGCCGTATGTCCTGGTCGGTCTGGGTGTGGCGTTCCTGCTTCTGTAACCTGGAGGATCAGCGCCTACTTTGGCCGGCCGCTGGGGCCGGGGACCCTTCCCCAGGATGATCCTCATTGCCCGAGGGGAGCGGCTGAAAGAGGACGAAGAGCGATAGGAGGGCAGTGACGATGGCACTGGCACAGTGGTCGCTTGTCTTCCTCTGCTTCTCCATGGCCGGTGCTTTGGGAGGTGGCCTTTACGAGCACATCGTTCTCACCCCTATTTGGAGTAGGTCGCCTCCCTCTTCATTTTCGATCATCCAACCCGGTACGGGAGTCCCGCTGCAACGGTTTTGGCTCCCTGTGCATACGGCCATCACCCTTTTCTTTCTCTTGGCACTCTTCCTGACCTGGAGTGATGCGACGGTCCGCTGGCTGCTCCTGGTAGCCCTTGCGTCCTATGTCGTCATGCGCGCGTGGAGCGGCCTGTTCTTCATCCGGGAGATGCTTGCCTTTCAAAGGATTCCTCCTGACTCGGCTCCATCTACAGAACTCTCAGCGAGAGTCACTCGGTGGACGTATTGGACCTGGTTCAGAGAGCCTCTCGACATAATCTCGTTCCTTTGCTCCCTGTTGGCTCTCTATTGGTTCCAGAGAGGGTGACATTTACATGGGCTCGCGCCGACCCTGTCCACGCAGCCGGCTCTTCGCGGAGCGACCCTTGAAGGTCTCTCACCACTCCCTTGCTTTAGGCTTCCCCATGCCAAGTCAACCCTTACCCGAAAAGCTGCAGCGGCGTTTCAAGGTAAGCACCGTGGAAGAGATGTGGCGGAAGAATCTCACCGAAGGCAACATCCGAATGCGGCGCTACCGTCACGTCTATGCCCTGCTCCCATCCAATCCTCGCTGCGTGAACTGTCACAGGCCCTTCGCAGGGATTGGCGGTGCACTCCTGCGCGTTATCCAGGGAACTCGCAGGTCGGCCAAGAACCCTCGGTATTGCGCCGGCTGCTATTCCTTTACAAGCCGCTTCCCGGGCGGGACGGAGATAGAATTGACTATGCTGTTTGTGGATGTGCGTGGTTCGACTGCATTGGCCGAGAAGATGAACCCCGCAGAGTTTGGCCGCCTGATGAATCGGTTCTATGAAGCCACGACAAAGGTGCTCGTGCAGGCCGACGCGTTCATTGACAAACTGGTTGGGGATCAGGTCATGGCCCTCTTCATCCCCGGCTTCGCGGGCGAGGAGCACGCCCGCCGGGCGGTTGAAGCCGGGCGGGCCCTGTTGCGAATTACCGGTCGCATAGATCCCGGTGGCCCACTGCTTCCCGTTGGAGTCGGAATCCACACGGGATCCGCATGGGTAGGTTCAGTTACTGGGGCGAGTGGGGCTGCCGCCGACTTCACCGCACTGGGCGACAATGTGAACGTTGCCGCGCACCTGGCGTCAATGGCGCGCGCGGGCGAAGTCTTAGCCAGCGAGGCTACTTGCGAGGCGGCGAGGATTGAAACAGAAGGTCTGGAAAGGCGCGAGTTGCAATTAAAGGGCAAGAGCGAGTTAGTGATCGTGAGAGTGTTGCATTGAGAGGACACACTGGCATGTCTGAGCTCATCGTCTACATAGACCGCTCTGAGATCCGAGAGGGAAGGCTCGAAGAGCTCAAGACGGCCATGGCCGAGTTGGTCAACTTCGTCAGGACTAACGAGCCGCGCCTCTTCGCCTACAACGTCTACCTCAACGAAGAGGGTACCCGTATGACCGTCGTTCAATTTCATCCCGACTCCGCGTCGTTGGAGTTTCACATGGAGGTGGCCGGGCGCCTATTCCCCAAGTTCGCCGAATTCATCAAGCTGCTGGCGATCGAGGTTTACGGCGAGCCAGATGCCCCCCTGCTGGACCAGCTGCGGCAGAAAGCCCAGATGTTGGGAGACGGAACCGTACTGGTGCAGGGGCTCTACGCGGGGTTCGCCCGGCTTCAATTCCGGGAAGCGGAGACTAGTCGTTGAGGGCAAAGCTATCCTTGAGATCCTTTCGGGAGGAAGCGATGTCGCACCCGCACCCTGATACGAAACCGATTGAGAGGCTGGCGAAGCCACCTTCGGAGTGGCGTAACGTGCTGACGCCGGAGCAATACGCGGTGCTCTTTGAGGAAGCCACGGAGCGCCCATTTTCTCATCCGCTGAACAACGAGAAGCGAGCAGGTACCTTCCTCTGTGCCGCCTGTTTTCTGCCGCTCTTTGCGTCCGAGGCCAAGTTCGAGAGTGGAACGGGCTGGCCCAGCTTTACGCAACCGATTCAGGGCGCCGTCGATACGAAGCGAGACTTCAAGCTCCTCTGGCCGAGGACGGAGTATAACTGCAACCGCTGTGGGGGCCACCAAGGACACGTCTTCAACGACGGGCCCCCACCGACAGGGCAGCGCTGGTGCAACAATGGGTTGGCTCTTCATTTCGTTCGCGCAGGAGAGCCCCTGCCGACGCTTCGGATCTGAGCAGGTGGGCTCGCATCAAGCCTGTGCTCATAGGCGGGGAGTCGCGGTAGAGTTGCACTACATTGGCCATGTCGAGCTGCACCGCGGCAACGCTGACGCAGCCGAGCGCCACTTTGCCGAGTGCGCCGAAGCCGGCAACCACAACGATCCGGCCGAGGTGGCAAATGACGTACCTCAACCACGCTGCCCTCGCCTTGGCGCGGGTGATCGCGAGAGTGCCGGCGAATTGCTCCGGCGGATGCAGTCCGCGTTGGACAGCACCGGCATCGTGCTCGACCCTGCCGATGCCTTCGAGGTCGAATGGCTGCATTCAAGAATGGACTCGGGGGGGCCGCGGGTAGCGAGACGAGGAGGGGGCTACTCATGTGTCGGAACATCAAGCATCTCCATAACTTCGACCCACCGGCCACGGACGAAGAGATCCGGGCATCGTCGCTGCAATTTGTTCGAAAAGTGAGCGGCTTCACAAAGCCCTCCAAGGCGAACGAAGCCGCCTTCGCTCGAGCCGTGGACCAGGTAGCGCAAGCCGTACAGGAGCTACTCGACGCTCTCGTGACGAACGCCCCCATGCGCGATCGCGAGGTTGAAGCGGCGAAAGCCCGGGCCAGGGCAGCGGCCCGGTTCTCTCCCGATCCGCGACACGCCACCCAGGTTTCCCATGGATAGCTAGGCGATTACTCCGATCTTGACCCAAAGCTTCGTGCCCCGCTTGGGAGGAGACCGCATGACCGTCAGACCAGACCCTGACAACAACGAGACCACGGCGTTATTTGACCTCGCGCATTTCAGCGGGCAGCACGTCTTGGAAATCGGCTGCGGCGATGGCCGCCTGACGTGGCGCTACGCGGCTAGGGCGGCGCATGTCACCGCCATTGATCCATTCGCTGAGGCGATCAGGAGGGCAAAGGAAAACCTCCCGAGCGAACTGCGGTACCGCGTTGAGTTGCACCACATCGCGTTCAAAGACTTCGCGGCTGCCAGCGAGCCGTCGGCTTTCGACATGGCAATCTTGTCCTGGTCGCTGTGTTGAATGGAATACGAGGGCATGGTTCATGCCCTTGAGGACATTCACCGCCTGCTCAGACCCGGCGGGGACCTGATCGATATTCACCCGGTTCTCGAAGCGCCCCTGGTCGAGGTGTATCAGGGCGGCAAAGTCATCTTCACGGAGTCTTGGCCAGACTACTCGGGGGAGGATTACAGGCAGGCGGAGCAGGCGCTCGCGCAGGTCGTGGCGCGCCGCCTGTTTGTCATTGACGGCAGCGGCGAATTTGATTTCCTCACCTATGGCTCATCCGTTGCCGAGCTGCGTAATTTTCTGGCCGAAGCAGGGGCGTACGAGGAAAGACCCAAGGACGACGCGGTGGTAGCGCGGGAATCGGAACTGTTCGCCCACGTCGAGGAGATCATGCAGGCGGCCGGAGAGGGAGCAGAGGTGGCCGATCACGAAAAGGCTCGCATCACGCGGTTGAAGCCTATTTGAGATGAGGCATTTGAGAATCCCCATGCTCTTCCTTGTCGTGTTGTCACTTCTGGCGCTCGCGAGCTATCGAAGCCTGGCCGGCACGAGCGGATTTCCTGCACTGTTGGGCACCTGGGTCCAGGACCAGACGGGTCCCGTCGTCACGCATGAACGGATCTATCGGTTCAGCCGTGATGGATCCTATGAGTTTCTCTTCACGGCTCGAAACACCGGCTCCACCAACCGAAGGACGTTGCTCCGTGAGCGTGGCAAGTTCGCCATTAGAGGCAATCGCCTGGTCATCTCCCCGAATTCTGGGACGCCCAGGGCGTTTCCATGGCGTGTCGAGAAAGATCCGTATGTCGGTGACGTGCGGCTGGTCCTGGTGCTCTCTGATGGGACTTTGGACATTTACTATCGGAGGTGACGCCACCGCTGCCTTACCTGGAGACATTTCTCGGATATTCGCGATCGCTGGTGCCATTGCTGCCAAAGGAGGCGTTGGCTCGAGGGAGGACTCATGGGCGCCAACTCCGATCGACAGGGGGTAGAGTGGCAGGTTGGAGTTTGGGACCGGATTTCGCAACTGTATCTTCGTGAGGTTGACCCTGGCTTCGCTCCCGTAGTCGAGAACGTCATCAGGCGTGCCGGGCTGAAGCCTGGTCAGCATGTCCTTGATCTTGGAACTGGGAATGGGGCGGTCGCCGGAGCAGCCGCCCCGCTTGGTCAGGCCCGGCGGGAGAGTAACCGCAGTGGACATCAGCCCAGAGATGCTGATGTTGGCGAAGCGACGGATCTTCGACTTAGGTCTAACGAATGTAGAGTTCCGCGAAGGTCGCGCCGAAGCGATCCCGGTCGAGGATGGGGTCTTCGACGTCCTACTGGCCTCGTTGAGTCTGATGTACGTGATCGAGCGCGGCGGCGCCGCGCGAGAGGTCAGGCGAGTTCTGCGGCCTGGCGGTCGGTTAGTCGCTGCGCTCTGGGCGGGTCCCGACAAGTGTGACATCGTGCTGTTTCAGCAAACTTCAGGGCGGTTTGCGCCTGCCCGCCCGTCCCCGGGTCGGTCCTGGGGTGCTTGCGGACCCGACCGGCTTCTTGGCGCAGCTGTCGGACGCAGGCATTGATGCCTATGTTGAAAGGGAGGAGCTGGGCTTCGACTTCGCCGATTTCGACCTGGCGTGGGAGGTCTTGGCCGGTGTTACTACCGCGGGACTCGCGCCCGATCGGCGGGAAGAAGCCAGGGCGGCGGGTCCAAGCGGTGATGTGGCCAGGTGGACGTGGCCCGCGGCACTTCCGCAACGTGACTCGGTTCCTCATCGGACATGCCGTTGAATAGGCTGGAGTCCAGGGCGAAGGGATCCGACGCCCGCCAACTGAACGCGCTACTAGCCTCCCCCGAACCATCCATTCGCTACAAAGTGCGCGTGGGTGTCTTGGGGGAGAACTACGCGTCTCGGACGATTCGAGCGTTGCGCGAAGAGATTCGTCGCTCGCCCCGCGTCCGAGCATTGCTCGCCGGGCGGAATCGCGACGGGCGCTTGCTCCGCGGGGGTACCGTCTATCAGAAGTGGCAGGGCGCGCACTGGGTCATGGCCACCCTCGCCGACCTCGGCTACCCGCCGGGCGACCGCACGCTCATGCCCCTCCGAGACCAGCTCCTCGACCACTGGCTCGCCCCTCGATACTTTCGCGAATTCGAGGTCGGCAGCAAGGCGAAGAGTTACGAAATCAGGGGCGTGCCAGTGATGCAGGGGCGCCATCGTCGCTGCGCGTCCCAGCAGGGGAACGCGTTGTTCGCCATTGTCACACTGGGCCTCGCCAATACCCGCACGGAAGCGCTGGTTGAGCGGCTCCTCCACTGGCAGTGGCCTGACGGTGGGTGGAATTGCGACCGCAATCCTAGGGCCGACACGTCTTCCTTCATGGAAACCTTGACGCCGCTGCGCGGTCTGGTAGCGTTTGCGAACCAGGGAGGCGAGTCCCGAGTCCGTCAGGCTATCAAGCGCGCGGCGGGCGTGTTCTTAGATCGTCAGCTCTTCCGGCGCCGCTCCAACGGTGCGCTGATCAGTCGCGAGTTCGTCGAGCTGCATTATCCGCTCTACTGGCACTACGACATCCTGGGCGGACTCAAGGTGATGGCCGAGGCGGGGATGAGTCGTGATCGCCGATGCCAGCCGGCGCTCGACCTCCTCCAGGACAAGCAACTCGCTGATGGCGGCTTCCCTGCCGAGCGGCGCTACTACACGGTGTCGAAGCGGATCGTCCTCGGCGCTGAGGTCGTGGACTGGGGTGGCACGAGCAAACGGGTGAGCAATCCGTGGGTGACGGTGAACGCCCTCACCGTCTTGAAAGCCGCCGGGCGGCTCTAAGTCGAGCGCACGGGTTGGAGGATAGGAGAGCCACCCCGGCCGTGGTGGAGATGGTTGCCACCCCGGCCGGGCGCGGTTCCTTGTCCACCATGAGGTCTCGACAGAGGCCGCTCAGGTCGAGCCGGAGTTCCTATTTCCCGCCAGTCCCTCCGGGACCGTCGTCTTGAAAAATGCTGCCCCCCGGGGCAGCAAAGCAGTCAGTTTCGGTTTCCGAGATGGATGCCCCGTCTCTCCTGCCTGCAGGGCCTTCAAGGTACCTATCTCGGTCAGCCCCCCGGTCGCTCAAGCTGCCGATACCGGTATCGCAGCCAAAGCCTTGGGAGGAGTGGAAGAAGAGGATCCCGGGTGCGAAGGGCTGCGTGCCGGGCGGGGCTCCGACGTAGGTGTCCTGTCCATCTTGATCGAGGAGGTGCCCGACTCCACCCAGGAGGGCCGCACCCTGCACCATGCGCGGCAGGTTGTCGCACACACCCGTGTCGTCGACGACGCCTCCCGAGCCATCCTCCTGAAACTCTGCGCTCGGATCGATCGGCGCCGGCATGTAGGTGTAGTATCGGTCATTCCCGCCGTCATCCTGCAGCAGGCCAAGGGTGCCGACGAGCGAAAAACCCTGCGAGTTCCTGATGGCCAGGTACTGGTCGCTCCCGCCGCCGAGATCCCGCAGCACGCCTACCCCGATATGCCCAGATCCTTGCGCGGCCGTTTTGCCGTTGTAGCGGTCGTCGCCACCCACGTCGATCAGCAGGCCGTTACCCTCAAATCCGGATCCCTGCAGCACGATCCGGCGGACGAGCCTGTCCCGCGTGCAGTTGCCGTCGACCTTTCGTGGCCCGGTCGCCGGCGGATTGTGGTCGACGGTCCTGGGTGACTTGAACACTCCGTAGACGTCGTTGCTCGTCGAAGCGCTCTTCTGGTCGATGAAGACCACCTGGGGCGCGGCGATGCAGTCATGCGCCGTCGCGGTGGGCGCGGGGAAGTTCCCCGTGACCTGCTCGCATCCAATCGCCGGGCCCACACTCGGCGCCGCCGATCCCGATGGTCCCCACTTGATGTCCATGAAGTTGCCACCGGCGTTGTTGTCATAGCGGTCGTTTCCGCCGCGATCGATGAGCACGGCGTAGTCATGGATGTAGACGTCGTTCTTGCCATCTCCGTCGATGTAGAGGCTCGGCCACGCCTGAATGTCTCCGAAGGAGGGAGCGACCGTCCGAATGACGCCGGCCGCCGCGTCGTTGGCCGCCTTCTCGCAGTTCAGCTTTTGCGTCCCTGTCGTCGCGGAAGCGCAGGCGAGCACGACTTGCACCAGCAACGCGACGCGTCCGGCGTAGTCGGGCGGGATCCCGGAGGCCCAAATGGCCGTGGCGTGGTCGACCGGGAACCCGAGGCTCGCTGAGTGGGCGTTCACGGCGGCGATGAGCGCATTCACTGGATTGCTCGGAAGCGCCGGCAGCGGCACGCTGTCTAGCGGCCGCGTCAGGCTCGCGATCGCGGCGGCAATATCTGCGGGCACGGTGACCGGCGGTACGGGGGCTCCCCTCACCGCCGTTGGAGCAAAAGATAGGAGCAGGACGAGCGCACCCACCCATGCACGCTGAGTCCTGAACATTCAACCCTCCTTTCGTCACGTGGGGCCACTCTTTCGTGCTGGGAACGGGAACCACACCGCAGGGCAGGCGGTGCCATCGTCTAGAGGCCTCCTTTCCCGATCGACTTTACCCCCCACGCGCGCCGTATCGCAAGCAGGGAGCGGGCCTCGGACCGTCCAAGCGTACCATCACTCCACGAGAACGGTCGCCCGAACCTTCGGGGGAACGGGATGATTGCGCCCCGAACGGCACATATGAGGGAGCGAGGAGGAGATATGAGTTCGCCACACAAGCCCCAAAGGTATACAAGCGTTGCGCCCTACCTGATCGTGGATGGCGCGAGCGACACCATCGAATTCCTCGTGCGGGTCTTTGACGCGGTCGAACTGCGCCGGTTCCCCGACGCGACCGGCAAGCTCAGGCACGCCGAGGTGCGTATAGATGACACGGTGGTGATGCTCGCCGACGGGGGCGAGGGATGGCCGCCGATCGCGTCACACGTCCACGTCTACGTCCCGGACGTGGACGCGACATACAGACGCGCCCTTCAGGCGGGGGCGAAGTCCGTCCAGGAACCGGTGAAGAAGGACGACGCCGACAGGCGCGGCGGGGTGAAGGATCCCGGCGGCACGACGTGGTGGATCGCCACCAAGGTGGAGTAGGATGCCACGACAACAGGAGGGCACCAAAGCCGTGGCCCTTTGTCTGGCGGAAACCGTGCGCTCTATCGAACAGGGTCTGACGAGTTTCGTGACCTTGAACCTGGGCATCACGCTCGTGTTAAGCGGCTCTGCAATTGTCTCGAGTCGCGTCTTCCCAGGATGGTTCGGATGGACCGCCGTGGTGGTTGGCGGCGGTTACCTGGTCAGCAGTCTGTCTTTCTATTACCTGGGTTTCTCCCAGCACGCCGTGGGCTTTTGGAGTGGAATCCTGCTGGCAATCTGGGTGCTCGGGGCGGGACTCCTGCTCTGGCGGGAGAGCCATCGCAGGGATTGATCAGTGGGTGGAGCGGGCGGCGACGTGTATCACACCGACATGTACGAAGGCATGCTCGCGGAAACGGTGACCGTCCGAGGCGCGAACGGAGATACCATCAATGCCTACTTTGCCCGCCCCCTCGGCGGCGGACCCTTCCCGGGGATGGTCGTAGTCCACCACGTGCCGGGGTGGGACGAGTGGTACCGTGAGGCCACCCGCAGGTTTGCCCATCACGGCTACGCGGCTCTCTGTCCCAACCTGTATTCCCGCGACGGTCACGGCACGCCCGAGGACGTGGCGGCCAAAGTGCGCGCGGCCGGCGGCGTTCCGGACGCCCAGGTCATGGGCGATCTGGAAGGGGCCCTGGGCTATCTGCGATCGCTTCCCTATTTGAATGGAAAGGTGGGAGTCTTCGGGACGTGCTCGGGCGGCCGGCACGCCTTCCTGGCGGCATGTCGCGTCAAGGGCTTCGATGCGGCCGTGGACTGTTGGGGCGGACGCGTCGTGATGTCTAAAGAAGACCTGACGGCCAAGCAGCCCGTCGCGCCGATTGATTACACGAAGGACCTGTCCTGTCCGCTCCTGGGCCTCTTTGGCGAGGAGGACCGCAGCCCCTCACCGGAGCAGGTGGCCCAGCACGAGCAGGAACTGAAGAAGCACGGCAAGACCTACGAGTTCCATATGTACCCCAGCGCCGGCCATGGATTCTTCTACTACGATCGTCCGGCCTATCGCCAGCAGCAAGCTGTGGACGGCTGGCAAAAGATCTTCGCCTTCCTCCAGACGTATCTCGGGACGCCCCCGAGAGTCTCATGACCACGAAGCGAGAGGAGCCTAGCACATGTGCACGATGATCGCCAGGCAGGTGGCCATCGCCGGGAGCGGCAAGGGCACGGCCGGCTGGTTTGAGGTGCGCCAGGCGAACGTCTCCTATGACCATCCTTTCCATGCGCCGTTGGAGCACGCGTTGAACATCGACTTCGTGAACGAGGCTCAGGGCCCGGGAGCGAGGGTCGCGGTGGAGCTCAACGTCGAGTCAGCGCGCACCCTAATCGAGACCATCCTCGCCGTGCTGGGGCAGGCTGAGGCGGGCGGGTACCTGGAAACGCACGCTCGGCCGAAGTCGCGCTGATTCTGGCTGAGTCCTAAGAGTTCGGGACATCCTGGTGGATAGGTGACGGTGGCAAAGATCGATTACAAGATCAGGCTGAAGCACCTCTACAAACCATCCGCCAAGAGGTCCGGCATCGTGGATGTACCAGAGATGAACTTTCTCATGGTTGATGGGACAGGAAATCCGATCACCACTCAGGCATACAAGGATGCCGTTGAGGCGCTGTTCGCGCTCTCGTACGCCATCAAGTTCATGGTGAAGAACGGCAGACAGGCGATTGACTATGGCGTGATGCCCCTCGAAGGACAATGGTGGGTCGATGATATGTCCAAGTTCAGCATCGAGCGGCGGGACGACTGGAAGTGGACAATTATGATCATGCAGCCCGAACCGGTCGCCCGCCCACTCGTTGAGAGCGCCACCGAACAGGTGGGCAAGAAAAAGGGCCTCCCTGCGCTCTCCCGGCTGCAATTTGAGCCCTTCGCCGAGGGACGGGCGGCACAAGTCCTGCACATCGGTCCATTTTCAGACGAAGGCCCCACCATCGATCACTTCACGGGTTCATTGAAGAGAGCGGCAGCCGGCGGAGGGGCAAACATCACGAGATATACTTGACTGATATCCGAAAAGCCGATCCCGCGAAGTGGAAGACAATCATCAGACAGCCAATCTTCTGAAGGTCTCTTACATGGCTGGATCGAGTGACCGGGGCTTGGTTGTCGGGTTGGGCGTTCGGACGGTCTGGCCCACCGTTGACCCGCCTGATTCCGAAATGAACGGAGGAGTGACATGAGGATGCAGGGGCTTGTCATCGCGCTCACTCTGATCAATCTCGTGGTTCTGCTCTTTACTGTTGCGCAGCCGGGGTTGACGACTCCGCAGACCGCTAATCTGAGCCTGCGAGTGCGCGCGCTCGAGGTAGTCGACGAGCGCGGTCAGGTTCGGTCGCGACTCAACGTGGAGCAGAGCGGAGAGGTCGTGCTGCGGCTCCTCGACAAGAACGGGACCATTCGCGTCAAGCTCGGAGCCGGGGTGGACGGCTCGGGGCTGGTGCTTTCCGACGAAGCAACGGAGCCGGCGATCCATATCATCGCGCGGCGTGTCGGGACGTCCGAGAGGCCGACGACGACCAGCATCACCCTGAGGGGCACGGGCGGCCAGCAGCGCGTGATCAGGCCCTAAGAACTCGTAGAGGAGCGCAATCCGCAGAACGCCATGAGTCATCCAGCCGAGACCATATCGACAGCGGCTTTGGAGATGAACCAATCGATCCTCTGGCGCAAGCTTGACGAGCCCGGCCATGAGTCCGCTCGGCTCTTCTCCCGAAATTCCCAGTGGCATCTCGCCGGAACGGCGGTCTTCGCCTACAATCATCCCCGTGCCGGCTGGACTACCTCGTTGTCTGCGATTCGGTGTGGCGCACCGTCTCCGGACGCGTGACAGGCTGGGTCGAGAGCGAGATCGTGGAGATCGAGCTCGCTGTTGCCGCTGATCGCCGCTGGCGGCGCAACGGGAGAGAGGTATGGGCTGAAGAAGGGTTTGCGCGGCCGGTTCGCCATGTACGTGCCGCCCGTGATGGAAGCGCTGGGGCTGGCTGAAGTCGAGCACAACCCGAAGAACAATCGGATAAGAGCCCGGTAGTCACTGTCGGGGAGGGACGATCATGATCCGTAAACTCAAGTCGGGCCAGTATCGACTCTACTCTCTTAAGAAGGACCCCAAGACGGGGCGACGGCGGAATCTCGGCACGTTCAAGACCCGCGCGGCGGCAGAACGGCACGAGCGGGCCGTGCAGTTCTTCAAACGGCGGGGCGGTTGAACGGATCGTCGCCATCGATCCTGCCTGTGCCGTATATCAACAGCGCACCACACGCCGCATCCCCGTCGTCGTGGAGGCACTGATGGCCGGCGAGGTCAGGCGCGGGGAAGCGGAGGAGCTCCGGGGATTCATCCGCGACAAACTTGGCCTGAGCTTCACGGATCTCGGGGAGGGGTGGCTGATCTTCGATCCCCGTGCCGCCGAAATCGGCTGCCATCCTTCAGAACGCGGCTACCACGAGATCTCGTTCACCTGCGACGACATCCAACAGACCATGGTCCAGCTCAAGACGCGCGGCGTCGAATTCACTGCGGACGTCAGCGACCGGGGCCACGGGCTCGTCACGCGGTTCAGGTTTCCCGGAGGCCACGAGGTCGAGCTTTATCAACCGAAGTACACCACTGCTTTCTGATTGACGCGGCGGCGTTTCTGATTACACTGAAACCCGCCGAGGAGGTGGCTGATGATATCGCAGGATCAGTCCCAGCGCGCGCCTGGACGCGAGATCACGACCCTGGCAGGGGGATGTTTCTGGTGTCTGGAAGCCGTCTTCGAACAACTCCAAGGAGTGGAGAAGGTCGTCTCGGGATACTCCGGCGGCGCCCGTCCCAACCCCACCTACGAGCAGGTCTGCTCAGGGGCCACCGGTCACGCCGAGGTGGTGCAGGTCACCTTCGACCCCTCGGTGATCTCCTACCGCGAATTGCTGGAGGTCTTCTTTACCATCCACGACCCGACCACGCTCAACCGCCAGGGCGCTGACGTGGGCACCCAGTACCGCTCGGCCGTCTTCACCCATTCGCCCGACCAGCAGGCGGTTGCGGCGGAGGTCATCGCAGAGCTCGAGGGCGCCCGCCTCTGGGACGGTACTTTCGTGACGGAGGTGACCCCGTTCCGGGCCTTCTACCCGGCCGAGGCATACCATCAGGAGTACTTCCGCCGGAACTCGTATCAGCCGTACTGCCGGGCTATCATTGCGCCAAAAGTAGCCAAATTCCGCAAACAGTACCTGGCCAAACTCAAGAAGGTCAGCTGACTTCACCTCCCCTAGCCTAAGCCGTCCCTTTGATGGGCATACCCCTCAGGTGGAGCGGCTCACGGCGGCCCCCATCCGTCTTTGGGATCGGTCTGAAGCTGCGGTGACCACCACAACCAACCCTCAGGCTATGCTTGCCGATCTCTACAGGCGGGCCCGTTTGCTTGCCTCCGAGGAGGCCGCCCAGCCGGGACTCGCGGCTGCGCTGTGCGAGGAATCCGCCCACCTCTTTCGCGAGGGAGGGGAAGCGCTTCCCTGGGTCGCCGCACCAGGAGCCGACGCCCGGCGCTTCGAGACGATCCGTGAGCGAATCCGCCGGATCAGCATCGTGGCACTGCGCCGTCAGGCTCTCGCTACGCGCCAGGCGTGGGTGGACGGCGGTGGCCCCGCCGCAGGAACGGACGAGCAGGCGACGGCGCTGATCGCGCAGGCCTTCACCTTCGGGGAAGCCGCGCTCGCCCTGCACCGGGACGGCGACTCGGCCCGAGACAGCACCCGGCACGTGGTGGCATTTCTCCAGTCCACGCTGGCCATCGCCCAGTCCCCGCCGAAGGGGCGGCGAGCTGTGCCGGTTGCGGTCGAGCAACCCTCGGAATCAGCCGAGCCGCCCGCTGTCCCGATGCCAGAGGTCGCACATCGGGAGCCCCCGGCGGAACCCCCGGTGCCTCCTACACCACCGGCGGACCTCGACGTCTTCGTGGCCGGCGAAGAGCGCGATCCGAGGAGAGTCAGAGACCGCGATCGGGCGGCCGCGCCGGCGAGGCGGCCGGCGCTGGTGCCGGCGCTCACCGCTATCGCGGTGGCCGGGTTCCTCCTCGGATTCGTATTCGCGCCGCGGATCTGGCGGGGGCGCGCCTCAGCTCCCGAGGAGGTCCGTATCTCTCAGCCGGCGGTGCTGTCCTCGCCCGCCCTGCGGGGCAACGGTGTACCCGCGGCCGGCAGGGTTGCCGCTCCCGCGATGCCACGACCGATCGCTGCCCCACCCTCGGGAGGCCCAAGCGGCGCGCCCTCTCCGAAGCCGAAGGCGCAGCCGCGCGCCGCTCTCATCCCACCAAAAGTCGCCATCGTGCTGCGCTCGGAGCCGAGTGGAGCGCAGGTCTTCATCGGCGGCATCTGGCAGGGCGCCACGCCCCTGCGGTTGGATCAGCCCGCCGGTGCGCTGCTGAGGCTGACGGTGCGCCTGGGCGCGCGAGTCTGGCGCGGCACGTTGCAGGTCGGCGAGCGCAGCGGGCAGGTGCTGATGATCCGCCTCCCCGAAAGCGGACCCGTGACAGCCCGCTCCACACCTGCCCCGCCTGCACCCACATCACCCGCGACCACGCCGGCGGCGACTCCGGCCCCCGCGGCGACCGCCGCAAACCCGCGGAAGCACTTCCAGGCGCTGATGGCGCAGGGCGTGGAGCTCTATCGTGCCGGCTGGTACGGCCCTGCGATGGCACGATTCCGCACCGCCAGCGCCGTACGTCCGGATGCCCCTAGCCCGTACCTCTGGTTGGCCCGCGCCGCCCTCCAGGTGGGGCGGACCACCGAGGCGCGCGGAGCCCTGGAACAGGTCATCGCCATGGCGCCTGCCAGCGCGGCAGCGCGTGAAGCCAGCGCGATGCTCAGCCGGCTCAGGTAGCCGCGGCGGAGGGCGGAGATGGCCGCGGTGCGCACCGAGGATCTGTTGGGCCGCCTGCGGCGGCTCGATCGGCTGGTCGCCGCCTTCGGACATATCCTGGTCTCGTCCGAACTCGAACGCCCGCTACCCTCGGTGATCCCCCTGCTCGTTTCCCAGGAACTCTCCGAAGCGGAGGCCGGTGGTCTGATCAAAGAGATCCTCCGTCGGGGCGGGGCTGCCCTCGTATCCGATCTCGAGGAGCTCGAGCGGGTGATCCGCGGGGGCAAGAAGGATCCCGCCATCTTCGCGGCCCTTCGCGAGGTGCGGCTGGCCTTCCGACAGACAGCGCACCTGCAGGCTGGGGCGCTGGCCCGCAAGATCGGCCGGGCCGCTCAAGCCGGCGTCGCTTCGGATCCCGAGAGCGCGTCACTGCAGAAGGAACTCGAGGCGTTCATCAGCGGGGTGGCCCACGCGGTACGCGAGGACGAGGTGGAGTTCGAAGAGGTCTTTGCCGATGAAGACCTCTTAGTCGCTGAGGAGGACACGCCTGCCCCGCCCCCCACCCGCCATGGGCTTCCCGCCGACGCGGCAGGGCCACCCGATCTCCCCCGGCCTCGTCTATATAAGGAAGGGCCGCAGCGCTACCTCGAAAGCGTCAACGGTGCGGATCGCGTGAACGGTCTCGGCGGTGAGCAGACGCCGTCGACCTGGAACGCCGTCGGCCTCGGCCCCGACCCTGGGAGGAACGGCGGAGACGCCTCCCTTCGCCCGCCGCACGATCTCAGGCCCGAGGGAGAGGTGGATCAGGTCGAGGCCGAGAACGACGAACGTCCTCTGGAGTGGCTGCGCGGTCGCATCGACGTCTACAACGAGATGCTGGCGCGATGGGGCGCGGGCGAAGCATTCGTCCCACAGAATTCGCCGCTAGTCCGGCGGGGCACGCTGGACGTGCAGCGGTGCACCGATCTCTATCGGGAGTTGCTGGCCGCGGGGGCGATTGCGCTCGTCGATCGGTTCGAGGAACTCGAGAGGACGCCCGGATATGCGGACGATTGGTTGCGGTACATGCGCAGCCGCATCGCCGAGGGGCTCGCCGCGGCTGTCCCACGGATTCTGGCGCTGCTGGCATCGGGTGAGCCGCTGCCTTCTGATTTGGACAACGCCCCCGGAGGACATCGCGGCACGCTGGCCGCCCTGAGCGCCTATCTGGGGCGCGCCGCAGACCTCTTTGACGAGTCCTCACCGTCCCAGGCGCGCCTCCGGTACCTGTCCTCCGAACTCCGCTCCGCGATCGGGGCAATTCCAGGCTAGACTCTCCCGGCGGTTCGCACTGCCCGCGACCTCTTCTGTCTCTTCGCAGCACTCGCACCTATACTGTCTCCATACATTTCGCGGGAGGCGGGTCCGTGCTTAGGGCGGTCGGGCTGGGAGATCTCTTCGTCATCATCACCGCGGTCATCTGGGCTTCGTCGTTCACGGTCATCAAGTCCGCCTACGATGAGTTTTCGCCGCTGGCCTTCGCCTCGGTGCGTTTCGTGGCGGCGACGGGGGGGATGCTCCTCCTCCTGGCCGTGCTGCGCCGTCCCCTGCGCGTGGCCCGCCGCGATTTGTTGCGGGCGGCGGTGGTGGGCGTTTTTCACGTCGGCCTCTATCAGATCTTCTTCAGCACAGGGCTGCGGCACACCACTGCCACCAATTCGATCCTGATCATCAACATTTCGCCGGTCATCACCGCGGTGATGGTCTGGCTGACGCGGGCGGAGCCGATCACCTGGCGCCAGGGCGCCGGCATCGCGCTGGCCATGCTCGGCACCCTGACGCTCACCCAGGCGGGCAGCGGGCTGGCCGGCGGCCACCTCAAGGGGGACGCTCTGACCCTTCTCGCCGCGGCCTCGTACGCGGTCACACCGGTGTTGGTGCTGCCGCTGCTGCGCCGCTACGCCACCATCACGGTGATGGCGATCGGCATGCTCTTTGGCACTGTCCTCCTCACGCTCGCCGCGGTCCCCGACTTGCTCCGGCAATCCTGGGCCGTCAGCCCCGGGGCATGGGCCCAGCTCGCGTATGCGGCATTCGGCGCGGGGACGCTAGGCTATCTCCTGTGGTATGAGGGCATCGGCCGCATCGGGCCGACCCGCGTGGCGGCGTACGGCTACCTGATTCCGGTCATCGGGGTGACGATGGCGGTCGTGGTGCTGCACGAGACGTTCACCCTGGCCCACGCCCTGGGCGCCGTGGTAATCCTGGCGGGCGTGACGCTGGCGCGCTGGCCCGCCCGCGCACGCGGAGAAGAGGGGAAGGGCATCCGATCCCGGAGAATAGAGAGCGCCGAGGCGGTGAAGGGAGGGGGATGAGATGGCCAAGGATCTCACGGTGATGCTGGACGATCGCCCCGGGACCCTCGCTCAACTGGGCGAGGCGCTCGGGAAGGCCAACGTCAACGTCGAAGGGGTGTGTGTCCTGCCGGCCGGCGGCGGTCAGGCCACCGTGCATCTGCTCGTCGAGGATGCCACGGGAGCGCGGCGCGCGATCGAGGGCGCCGGACTCCGAGTGAGCGCAGAGCGCGACGTGGTCGTCGTGGAGATGGAGGATAAACCGGGGACCCTTGGCCGGACGGCGCGGCGTGTGGCAGACGCCGGCTTAAACATCGACCTCGCCTACCTCGCGACGCGGACCAGGCTGGTGCTCGGCGCCGCCGACCTGGCGAAACTCCGCAGCGCCGTTGGGTCACGCTAAGCCATTCCATGGGCGCGCGTTTCGCGCTCGTGTGGCGAGGGCTGCTCTACGGGTAGTGGGCTCAGTTGAGGTATAGAGGTCGGAAAAAAAGAAAATCGGTTCGATTGTTATCCGTTGTTATGAGTTCGACAAAATGTTGGCATTCTGGCAGGAAGCGCTCGACTACGTCCCCAAAGAGCCTGGGAAGGGCGGCTGGGTAATCCTTGGTGATCCTGAGGGCAGAGGGCCCAACGTCTCTTTGGACCAAGGTCCGGAACAGCGCTCAGGCAAGAGGAGCAGATTGCACCTCGACCTCTACACGAACGACCAAGAGAGGGAGGTGGAGCGTCTCATCAAGATCGGGGCGATTCGCTATCCCTGGAGGTCCAAACCGGCTGATGACTTTGTCGTGTTGGAGGATCCCGATGGCAACCTCTTCTGCGTGGTTCAGGTCACCCGCGAGACCCAAGTTACCAAAAGAGAACAAGAGGAAACTGACCCTCTACCGCTCTTGGCGGGCCGTTGACAAGGTGTGCCACCCCCGCCATAATAGGTTTTGGCACTTTTAGGGAGGGATTGAGTGTACCTTAGCGGGTAAAATCGCATATCGTTCTTCGGATGAGCGTCCGGGGGATGAGCTCATCCCCTCTTTTTGTGCCTGCACGACCCCCTTAATCCGGCTCCGGCCGGGCCCGGTCGAATCCTCGATCAGGTGGCGCACATTGACAACTGCATAGGGAAGACACCTGTAGCACTGGCAAGTGCATTGCATTGCATTGGCTGTGTGTTACAGGCTCTGTAGAGCTGCTCCTAAGGCGGGTAAGTCAAGCTACTAAGGGCGCACGGTGGATGCCCTGGCGCCAGGGGCCGAAGAAGGACGCTGTCGGCGGCGAAAGGACCGGGGAGGTGCCAAGCAACCTTCGATCCGGTCGTCTCCCAATGGGGAAACCCGGCGCGGGTCATACCGCGTCATCCCCCGCTGAATCCATAGGCGTGGGAAGGCCAGTCGGGGAACTGAAACATCTCAGTACCCGGAGGAGAGAAAATCAACCGAGATTCCCGGAGTAGTGGCGAGCGAAACGGGAATAGCCCAAACCCGCGGTGCGTGATAGCCCGCAGGCGTTGCACCGCGGGGGTTGTAGGGCGTCGTTGGGCCGGACTGCGGTCTGGCCGGGAAGTTACCAATCCCCGTTCTAGTCGAAATGTCCTGGAACGGCATGCCGGAGACGGTGAGAGCCCGGTAGGCGAAAGGACGGGGACTTCCTGGACGACGTTCCTGAGTACCACGGGACACGTGGAACCCCGTGGGAACCTGGGGGGACCACCCTCCAAGGCTCAATACCCCTGGCGACCGATAGCGCACGAGTACCGTGAGGGAAAGGTGAAAAGAACCCCGGGAGGGGAGTGAAATAGAACCTGAAACCGTGTGCCTACAAGCAGTCGGAGGGCTATGCCGATCCTTCGGGATCGGAACGCCTGACGGCATGCCTATTGAAGAATGAGCCGGCGAGTTGTGCTGTGTGGCGAGCTGAAGGGAGAGAATCCCGAAGGCGTAGGGAAACCGAGTCTGAATAGGGCGCCGCTTCCGGACGGAAGGCGCCGCTTCGGCGGCGCAGTCGCACAGCCCAGACCCGAAACCGGGTGAGCTACCCATGGCCAGGGTGAAGCGCGGTTAGTCCCGCGTGGAGGCCCGAACCCACTGGTGTTGCAATACCAGGGGATGAGCTGTGGGTAGGGGTGAAATGCCAATCGAACCCGGAGATAGCTGGTTCTCCCCGAAATGCATTGAGGTGCAGCCCCGATGGAACCGCACGGTGGTAGAGCACTGGATGGGCTAGGGCGGGAGAACCCGTACCGAACCCAACCAAACTCCGAATGCCGGGTTGGTGCTCATCGGGAGTGAGACGGTGGGGGATAAGCTTCATCGTCAAAAGGGAAACAACCCAGACCGCCAGCTAAGGTCCCGAACTGATGGCTAAGTGGGAAAGGAAGTGGCACCGCTAAAACAGCCAGGAGGTTGGCTTAGAAGCAGCCATCCTTCAAAGAGTGCGTAACAGCTCACTGGTCGAGCGATGCTGCGCCGAAGATCCAACGGGGCTCAAGCCATCGACCGAAGCTGCGGGTGCGGCCGCTTGCGGCCGCGCGGTAGGGGAGCGTTCCGCGGTAGATTGAAGGCAGACCGTGAGGACTGCTGGACGACGCGGAAGTGCGAATGCCGGCATGAGTAGCGAAAAGGCAGGTGAGAATCCTGCCCGCCGAAAGGCTAAGGGTTCTTACGGAAGGCTCGTCCTCGTAAGGTTAGGCGGGACCTAAGGCGAGGCCGAAAGGCGTAGCCGATGGATAGCCGGTCGACATTCCGGCCCCGCTCTGGCTCCGTTACGAGTCACGGGGGGACGCAGAAGGGTAGGCCTACCGGGTGCTGGTCGTCCCGGGCTAAGCGGGTAGGCGGAGGCTCCTGGCAAATCCGGGGCCTCATTCAACGTCGAGACGCGAATGCGAGCTCAAGGGCAACTGCGAGCGAAGTGGCCGATCCCACGCTGCCAAGAAAAGCCTCGTGACCAGGCGTCAGGGCGCCCGTACCGCAAACCGACACAGGTGGCCAGGCACTAAACGTGCTAAGGCGCGCGAGAGAACCCTCGTCAAGGAACTCGGCAACATGACCCCGTAACTTCGGGATAAGGGGTGCCTCGGTAGGGTGACCGCGTACAGCGGAAGCCCGAAGAGGTCGCAGAGAATAGGCTCAGTCGACTGTTTAACAAAAACACAGGTCTCTGCTAAGCCGCAAGGCGACGTATAGGGGCTGACGCCTGCCCAGTGCCGGAAGGTTAAGGAGACGGGTTAGCTCGGGTTCGCCCGGGCGAAGCTTGGAACCGAAGCCCCGGTGAACGGCGGCCGTAACTATAACGGTCCTAAGGTAGGACTCGCTGCCTTCCATGCTGGCAACAGCATGGTTCGCATCCGGCCATATGCTGGGAAATCTGGTGAATCCCACGCTACCCGAAAAACCTTCGGTTCGTGCCG
>DASYRG010000020.1:0-117979 GCA_036004665.1 bacterium
CCCGGCGCGGCAGGAAGGTCGCGACGTCTCCCAGCCGGATGGGCGCGCCGTTGACGGTGCCGACGTGCAGGTCGGCCAGTTTCGCCACCGCGTCGCGGTCGGCGGCCTCCGCCCGCACCGTGATGTCGAACTCTTCTCCCCGAGCCCGGAAGCGCGTCGTCGCGGCGCCAGCCAGGGCCGTGCGCACCTGACTCCCCACCTCGGCAATCGTGAGGTCGAGGGCGGCCAGCTTCTCCATGTCCAGGAGGATCTGAATTTCGCGCTTGCCCGCGCTGAGGTTGGTGTCCACGTTGGTCGTACCGGGCGTCTCCAGGACGATCCGTTCCACCTGGGCGGCCAAGCGCTCGAGGGTCCGCAGGTCGGCACCCTGCAGCTCCACCTGAACGGGGGCCTCCCCGCCGCCAATCCCCTGGGCCCCCACTTTGATCGTCGCGCCGGCGATCTGCTGCGTGGACGCGCGGACCGCTTCCATCACTTCGTCCACGGAGCGGCTGCGCTGGGCGCGCTCGACCAGATTCACATAGATCTGTGCCGCCTGGCTGCCGGTCGTGGAGGGGCCGAATTGGCTCTCGATGCCGCCGATGAGGGCGAAGGTGTTCTCCACCTCGGGCATCCCATCGAGGACCTGCTCGACCTGGCGGGTGGCCCGGCTGGTGACGGCGAGCGACGTGCCGGGGGGCATGGTCAGCGTCACCTGGAATTGTCCGAAATCCACCGAAGGGAAAAACTCCTTGCCGATCAGCGGGGATGCGACCAGGCCCAGCGACCCGGCAAAGAGCAGGGCCGCCACGATCAGGACGACGGCGCGGTGGGTCAGCGCCCATGTGAGCCAGCCGCCATAGCGTGCGCCGGCCCGGTCGAAGACGCGGTCCCACGCCTGGAAGATCCGCGGCAACCGGCCTTCCCTCACCTCGCCGCGCCGCAGCCAGCGAGCGGAGAGCATCGGCGTGAGCGTGAAGCCGATGAGAATGCTGAAGAGATTAGCAAAGACGACCGTCAGACCAAACTGGCGGAAGAACTGCCCGACCAGCCCGCGGGTGAAGGCAATGGGGATGAAGACGGCGACGTTGGCCAGGTTGGAGGCCAGCACGGCGAGTTCGATCTCCCGGGCGCCGCGGCGCGCCGCCTCCGCCGGGGTCGCCTCGAATTCGAGATGGCGGTTGATGTTCTCGTTGACAACGATGGCATTGTCGATCATCAGGCCGATCGCGATGGCCAGAGCCAGCAATGAGAGCATGTTCAGAGAAAAGCCGAAAAAGAACATCGGGATGTAGGTGGCGACAATGGCCGCGGGCAGCGCTAGGGCGATGATGAAGGTGCTCCGTAGACTGTGCAGGAAGACGAAGACCACGACCGTCGCGAGGATCGACCCGAGGATCAGGTTGCCCTGGACGTCGGCCACGGAGTCCCTGATCATGAGCGAGTCGTCCAAGGCCACGGCCACCGCAACGTCGGGCAGCTGCACCCGCAGCGCCGCGAGGGTGGCCCGCAACCCGTCCGCCACCCGCACCGTATTGGCGCCCGACTGCTTCTGGATGGAGATCCCGACGCTGTCGCGGCCGTTCAGGCGAGTAAACTCGTCCGGATCCTTGGAGGCGTCGCGCACGTCGGCCACCCGGTGCAGGGGGACCGTCGTCCCGTTGCGGCGCAGCGGCAGGGCGCGGATCTCTTCCACCGTGGCGAACTGTCCGACCACCCGCACGAGAAACTCCTCGTCCCCGTCGCGAATCTTGCCGGAGGGGACGTTCAGGTTGGCGCTGCGAAGGGCCGACTCCACGTCGAAGGTGGTCAGCCCTTCGGCCCGCAGACGGTCCTGATCGAGATCAATGTGGATCTCCCGGGTGCGGCCGCCCGAAACAGTAACGGCTGCGACCCCGGGGACCCGCTCCAGCATCGGCTTGATGGTGTTTTCCGTCAGGTCTCGCAGGACCAGAGGATCGCGCCCGCTGACGCCGAGCAGCATGATCGGCTGGGTGCTGAAGTCGAAGCGCTGGACGATGGGATCCGCGGCGTCGCGGGGGAAACTCCCCTTCACCAGATCCACCCGCTGGCGGACGTCGGCGGTGACCGCGTCCAGATCGGTGCCCAGGATGAACTCGATCCCGACGACCGAGGCGCCCTCCTGGGAGACCGTGCGGATCTGCCGGACGTTGGTCAGTGAGCTCAGCTGCTCCTCGAGCGGCTTGCTGATGAGCGTCTCCACCTCTTCGGGACCGGCGCCGGGGTAGACCGTGCTCACCGAGACGAAGGGGAACTGGACGTTGGGGAAGAGCTCGACCGGCAGCCGACCGTAGGAGATAGCGCCCAGCACCATCAGGGCGGCGATCATCACCAGCACGAGCACCTGGCGTCGGATGGCCAGTGAGGAGAGCGACATCAGCGCGACACCCGCCGCGTCACGCGGACGCGTGTGTCCGCGGTGATCGACTCCGGCCCAAGGACGATGACCTCCTCGCCCTCTCTGACCCCCGAGAGGACCTCCACCCTGCCTCCCGTGGTGAGCGCCGTCCTCACCGGGCGCACCGCCACTTTCCCTTCCGTCACCACCCAGACGCTGGGCCGGCCGTCACCGCGCAGCGCCGCCCGGGGAACAGTCAGGGCGTCCCGCCTCCGCTCCACCACGATCGTGCCGCGGACAGAACTGCCCGGCAGCAGCGCCGCGGACGGACCCCCGCTTCCGACAATGCGCAGCCGCACCGTCACCGCCCGGCTGCGGGCGTCGGCGAGCGGAGTCACCGTCTTCACCGCCGCCGCCAGCGGCACGCTCCCCGCGATCTCTGGGCGCAACGTCGCGGGCTGACCCGGGTGCACCAGCGCCGCCTCACGCTCTCCGATGGTGACTTCCGCTTCCATCGCGCGGTCATCGTAGACGACCGCGACGGGGACGCTGCCGAACTCTCCCCCCGAGACGAAATCGCCGGGGGAGATCTGGATGCGCGCCACCCGCCCCGCGAAGGGCGCCCGGATCGTCGTCTCGGCGAGGGCCTGGCGAGCCTCGACCAGCACCGCCTGCGCCTGGGCCATCTGCGCTCGGGCAGCTCTCACCTCTTCGGGTCGCGCCCCGGTCTCGACCAGGCTCTGCTGCTGGCGCACCGCCGAGAGGGCCGATTCCGCCGAGCGCACCTGCGCCTCGCTCGATTCCACCTGCGTGCGGGCCCGGTCGACCTCCCAGCGGGCCTGATCCACCTGTGACTGAGAGACCGCGCCCTCGCGGAAGAGCATCTCCATCCGCCCCAGGTTGGTCTGCATCGTCTGCAGCGTGACGCGCGCGTGGGACAGGTTGGACCGCGCGGTGGCCAGCGCAGATTCCGCCTGACGCACAGCCTCTGCGGCCTGCACGCGCTCCTGCGCGCGGGCGCCGGCCACGAGCAGGGCCACGCGCGCCTGCGCCGCCTCGACCGCGGCCGCCGCCTGCCGCACCCGGACGGCTGCCTGGGCGGAGTCCAACTGCACGAGGGGCTGCCCGGCGGAGACCTGCGCGCCGTCGGAGACGAGCACGCGGACCACAGGACCGGACTGGCGGGCGAAGACCTCGGCGACCCGCGCCGAGGTAAGACTGCCGCTGACGTCGACGGTGCGCTCCACGGTCTGGCGTGTCACCAGCGCCACCTCGACGGGCACCGGCGGGGTCTCGGGCGGAGGCGCCTGCGCTCCAGTGGGAGCGCGAAGGCGGCCCACCGCCAGCCCTCCCAGCAGCAGGATGATCACCAGCAGCAGAATCCAGATCCACCGCCTCACGTTGCCGTCACCTCATCGAGGTAGCGAGCGATGTCGTCCTTGGGAACGCCTGTCGCGCCCAGGCCGTTCAGCAGCACATCCATCATGTTGGCGACTGTCTCTGACACGGGCAACGGCTGATCCGCCGAGAGCATTCCTACGTCGAGGACGTGAATCACCGCGGAGAGGGCCTGGGCCGACAGCACGGGATCGACGGGCTTGAACTCCCCCCGGGCGATGCCGCGCTCCAGGACCGTCTGAAAGATGGCCAGTTCCTCCTCACGATGACGGGCGACGACGTTGCCGAATCGCTTGCGGGGGTCGGCGCGGAGCTCTTCCGCGACGAGGACGCGGACCAGGTCGGCCCCCCCGGCGGCGAATTGGAGATGCAGCGCGACGGCGCGGGCGAGGGCGGCGGCTGCGGGGCCATCGTCAAGCACCCGCTTCATCGCCGCGGTGAGCGACTCAATCGCCTCCTCGAGCAGGGAGCGATAGAGGCGGTCCTTGTCGCGGAAGTGATGGTAGATCGCCGCCTTGGAAACGCCAGCGGCCTCGGCGATCTGGCGCATGGAGGTTTCGGCAAATCCCCTCCGGGCAAAGAGACGGGTTGCCGCGGCCACGATCGCGGAGCGGCTTGAGATCCCGGCCTCGGCGGGACGCCGCCCGGGCCGGTCGCGCACGGCCATCCAGTGACTCCTCCTCTTCCCTCATGAAAGCGGACAGCCCACTCTGGCTGACCGACCGTTCGGTCGGGAGCGCTTCCAGGCTATCCGCGCAGGTCTTGGCGTGTCAAGGTCCGCGCGGATCCCTCGGTGCCAGGACGTGGGAGGGTTCCTTCAGCAGGAAGAGGTCTTCACCCAGCCGCGGTACGGCACGAGAGCGGTCGACGTCGGCGCAGAAGAGGAGGTCCGCTTCCAGGCCCAATCCGGCGACGTGTCGTCCCCCGGCCGTGCGCCGGAAGAACCGCAGGGCGTCGGGTTCAGCGGCGTGAAGCAGGAGTGCCGCCTCCGCCCCGTCGAGGAGGGTGACGGCGTCGAGGCGGCGGATCCGCTCGACGATGACGCCGGCTGCGTACAGGTCGTCGGCCCCAAAGGTTCCGGCGCTGCCGGACCGCCCCGCGCATACGACGGTGACGGCGCCGTCATCGCCCGCGCGGTCCCAGGCGGCCTCAGCGACGGCGGCGGCGTTGCGGAGGCATCCCGCCAGGACCGTCCCCGCTCCGGCGGCCGCGTAGAAGGCCGGGGCTCCGTTGGTGGTGGCGAAGATGACGGCGCGGCCTGCAACCGCAGCGGTGGCCAGGAGGGCGGGAGAATTCCCGTAATCAAACCCCTCCGGGGGCAGACCGTACTCCTCCCCGATCAGGAGAGGACGGCGGCCCGTTCCGGCCGTGGGCTCCCCGGCCGGCGGGTGCGGCCGTGCCGCCACGGCGCGATGCGCCGCCTCAACCGTCTGGGCCACGTAGATGGGACTGGCCTGGCGTTCGACCAGGGTGACCAGTGAGGTGCTGGCCCTGATGACGTCCACGACGACCGCCACGGTGGTGGTGGCGTCCAGCGCGTGCGGACGCAGGGCGACGTCGAGGCGGCGGCTCACCCGGTGAGCTTCCGCCGGCGGAGGTCCTCCTCCATCGCGGCGCGCAAGCGGGCGTAGACGGTGACCGCCAGGTCTCGCAGGGAGAGGCCGTTCCACGCCGCGTCCTGCGCCGTGAGCGTGGCGATCGTGACGCCCCGGGCCGTCATCACCCACTCGGCGTCGCGCTGGCGCAGCGCCACCTCGAAGGAACGCAGGTCGGCGTTGAAGAGACGGTCCAAGCGCGAGGAGACATCGCGCACCCGCTCAATGTCGGAGAGGCGCAGCAGCGGTTTCTCGTTGAGCAGCAACTCTCCGCCGGTGCGCTCGGTCTCCTTGATCTCGCGCACCGCCAGCCGGAGGTAGTTGGCGGAGATGCGCCTGATCACGGGCAGGTTGCGCCGGCGCAGCTCTTCTTCTATATAGGCGATGCGCTCGATGGTCTTGGGGTGGTCGGCCCACGCGCCCGCATCGACGCTGGGGCGGAACTGCTCCTCCCAGGCAAAGCGCTCCATCAGGGTGAGCATCCCCACCGGCGCATACGGCGTCTTGGCCAGATAGGTCACAGCCGTGAGGTCGGCGTCCCGCTCCAGGTCCCTGGTGAAGTGGGCCAGGAACCCGATGCTGGCCAGCTGCACCCCGCGCGCCGCGTTCGGGTCGCGGGTGAGCGCGGCGATGAGGATGGTGATGAGGGCCGCCTGAGTCTGCCGCCGCTGCATCTCCATCCCGTGGGCGTGGGCCACGTGGACGATCTCGTGCGCCAGCAGCGCGGCCAGCTCATGATCGCTGCGCACGAGGCCGAACATGGGCTTGGTGACGTAGATCCAGCCGCCCGGCAGCGAGACCGCATTGGCCACCTCGACGTCGAGGATCTTGAAGACGTAGTTGACCCCGTCACGATCCGAGACGGGCACGATAGTCTTGGCGATCCGGTTCATCTGCTCATTGAGGGCCGGGTCGGTTACGACCGGATAGCGGCTCTCCAGTTGCTGGGCCAGCTGCCGGCCGATGCGGACTTCGTCGGCCGAAGGGGGCGGAACGGCCCCGGCGGCGGCCCCCACCGCCGTTGTCACGATGAGCAGCGCCAGGAGAGTCCGGATCATGCCGGCGCCTCCACGGGGAAACTGAAGAGGCGGCGCACGTTGGCCGTGGTCGCCGCGGCCACCGCCTCGACGGTCGTGCCGCGGAGCGCGGCCAGGCGCTCGGCGACCAGACCCACGCGCGCCGGCTCGTTGCGTCTGCCGCGGTAGGGCTCGGGAGAGAGCAGTGGGGCGTCGGTCTCCAGCAGCAACCGCTCTATCGGCGCCTGGACCGCCACCTCCACGGATGGGCCGGCGTTGCGGAACGTCAGCGGCCCGCCGAAGGCCAGATACCCTCCGTGCTGCAAACAGATCCTGGCCGTCTCAGCTGAGCCGGAGAACGCGTGAAAAATGACCGGGATCTCCGGGAACTCGGACAGAATCGCCAGCACCTCCGGGTAGGCTTCGCGGCAATGGATGATCACGGGCAGCGCCGCGTCGCGCGCCAGCTCCAGATGGGCGCGGAAGAGCGCCTCCTGCGCAGCCCGCGGCGCGTAGTCGCGATAGTAGTCCAATCCCGTCTCGCCGATGGCGACGACACGATCCTGCGCCAGCAGCGGTTCCAGCCGGCGCACCGCCTCGGGGGCTGCGCCGCCCGCCTCATGCGGGTGGATCCCCACCGCCGCCAGCACCTGCGAGTGGTGCCCGGCCAGGGCCGCCGTCCTCCGCGAGGACTCGAGGTTCGTGCCGATGGCCACCACGGTGCGGACGCCCGCCGCGGCGGCCCGCTGCAGCACTGCCTCCCGGTCGCTTTCGAAGGCGGCATCGTCGAGATGAGCGTGGGTATCGACCAGTTCCATGAGCGTCTTCTATCCTATCTATTGTACGGTTCACCATCCACTCGTGGATCTGAGGCCTCGAGGGTCGGCCATGCGCGTCCTCATCGTGGGCGGGACGAGCTTCTTTGGAAAACTGATCGTGCGCGCATTCCTCGACCGCGGCAACCAGGTCTCCGTGTACACGCGCGGGCGGCGGCGCCCCGACTTCCTCGACGTCGTGGAACATCTCCGCGGCGATCGCACCGATCACGCTGGATTCGTCCGCGCCCTCTCGGACCGCTCCTTCGACGTCGTGGTCGACAACATCGCCTTCCTCCGCCCTGACGTCGAAGCGACCGTGCGGGCGTTCGGAGGCCGGATCGGCCACTACATCCTGACGAGTTCCGGCTCGGTCTATCCGCGGTTCTCCGCCCGCCCGCCCTTCCAGCCCATCGTCGAGGAGGCCGCGGATCTCAGCCTACGCGGCGATGACGATTACTCGGAAGGCAAACGGACCTGCGAGCAGGCCGCGCTGGAGCAGAACCTCTTCCCGGTCACAATCATCCGCCCGCCGATCGTGCAGGGCCCCGAGGATCCGAGCCGGCGGGGCTGGTTCTGGTATCAACGCATCGCCGACGGCGGCCCGGTGCTGGTCCCCCTGCGGTCGCCCTCCAGCGTGTGGCGGCAGGCCTGCAGTCGGGACATCGCGGCGGCGGTCCTGCTCGCCGCCGGAAACCCCGCCGCATTCGGGAAGACCTATAACATCGCAGGCGATGAGATCCTTACCCTGGAGGACTTCGCCCGCCTCGTCGCCGACATCCTCGAGAAGGGCGACCCCGTCGTTTCGGTGCCCGCAGCGGTCTTGAAGCGGGACGCGCCCTGGTATCGACCGACCTTTGCGCACTGGTTCGTCATGGACACCACGAAGGTCAAAGCGGACCTCGGGTTCGCCCCGATCCCCCTTCCGCAGTGGCTCGCCGAGACGGTCCGCTGGCATCTGGCCGCCGCTCTGCCGCCCGCCGAGGGCTATGACCGGCGCGGTGCTGAAATCGCCCTGGCGCGGCGCGCGCAGGCGGCGCCGCAGGACGCTTGACCGGAGGAACCGATGCTCACACTGTGGAGTGAACTCCCACGGCCCCGGACGGTCGAGGTCACCGCCGACCTCACCACCGCAGCGTGGCTGGGGGTATGGCTGATCGCCGCCTGGAGAGTCTACGACCGTCTGGCCTCGCTGGCGGCCGGGGTGGGGCAGATTCGCGACGGCGGGCTCGCGCTCGAGTCCGCGGGCGCCCACCTGGGGGAAGCCCTGGCCGTGGTGCCGGTGATCGGCAAGAGCGCCGGCGAGGTCGTGCGGCTGGCGTTCGCGGGGACGGCGGCCCCGTTCATCGTGGCGGGGAGCAGCCTGGAAGGGTTGATTACCTTCATCGCCTGGCTGCTCGCGCTCCTGGTGCTGGCCCTGCCCGCCGGATTCTGGCTCAACCGCTATCTTCCCTGGCGGCTGCGGCGCGTCCTGACGCTCCAGGCCGCGCACCGCGTGATCCGCGCGGACCCCGCACGCCCCGTCTCAGAGGTGCAGCGGCTGCTGGCCTCCCGCGCCCTGCACAGGCTCACCTACGCGGAGCTGCGCGTCTACTCGCCCGATCCGTTTGGTGACTGGCTGGCAGGACGGTTTGACCGGCTGGCCCGCGCCGAGCTCGCCTCCGTCGGCCTCCGCCTCAGGTGATGCGCGCGCCCGTCGGCGCGGCCTTGTCGACTGTGAGCAGACCGATCTCCCCTTCCCATTCCGCCGCGAGGAGCATCCCGTTGGATTCCACGCCGCGCACCTTGCGCGGCTGCAGGTTGGCCAGCACGATAATGCGGCGGCCCGCGAGCGTCTCCGGCCGATAGAGCGGGAAGATGCCGGTGATCATCCGCCGCACCTCGCCGCCGATGTCCACCTGAATCTCGATGAGTTTGTCCGTCCCCGCCACCCGCTCGGCGGAGAGGATCTCACCGACGCGGATGTCCAGCTTCCGAAACTCCTCGATGGTGATGGGATCCACAGGCCGATCTCCTTTCGTCGCAGGATCGCCGAGGCGCTAGCCCCGGCGTCCGCCGGTCGCGGCGGCGGGCTGCTCAATCCGCGGGAAGATCGGCACGCCGGGACGGACCCCCGTCCCCGCCCGCAGTTGGCCCCACCGGGCGGCGTCGCTCACGCGCTGATCGGGCAGCGGCTCGGGGATCCCCAACTGCTCCCACGCCCGGGCGGTCGCCGTGACCAGCCAGGGCGAAAGCAGGATGGAGGCCGCCCGCACCGCCTCGAGGACGTTGTAGAGAATCGTCCCGGCGCGTTCCGCCTTGCCCTCACGCAGCGACCGCCAGGGCGCCTCCTCGTCCAGGTATTTGTTGGCGGTGGCCAGGACCTTCCAGATCGCCTCCAGCGCCCCGCGGAAATCAAGGCGCGCCACCGCATCATCGACGGCCCCGGCCGCGGCCACCGCGGTCTCCCGCAGACGCGCATCCCCACCCTCGTCTGCGCCCCGCTGGGGCACCCGGCTCTCGAAGTGCCGGTTCACCAGCGCCAGGCTGCGGTTGAGCAGGTTGCCGTAATCGTTGGCGAGATCCGCGTTGAAGCGCTGCGCCAGTACGCCGCGGCTGAAGTCGGCATCCTCCCCGAACGGGATGTCGCGGAGGAGATAGTAGCGGATCGCATCCACCGCGATTGGCCGATCAACGCCTGCGCGCCCGGCGAACTCCTCCGCCGCGGCCACCGGGTGGATGACGTTTCCCAGGCTCTTGCTGATCTTCTGGCCTTCCACCGTGAGATAGCCATGCACGACTACCTGGCGGGGCGGCTCGATGCCGGCGGAGATCAGCATGGCCGGCCACAGCAGCGAGTGGAACCGGTTGATCCCCTTGCCGATCAGATGATAGGCTGGCCACCAGCGGCGAAAGCGCTCCTCGTCGGACCCGTAGCCCACGGCGGTGATGTAGTTGGTGAGCGCGTCAAACCACACGTAGATGACGTGGGTCGGATCCCCCGGAACGGGAATGCCCCATGACAGCTTCTCCACCGGCCGCGACACGGAGATGTCTTCGAGAGTATCGATGAGGCTCAGCATCTCGTGGGCGCGGGAGGCCGGCACGACGAAATCGGGACGCGCCGCGAAGAGGGCGCGAAGCTGCGCCCGGTACGCTGAGAGCCGGAAGAAGTAATTCTCTTCTTCGATCACGATGGGCTCGGTGTCGTGCTCTGGACATTTGCCGTCCACGAGGTCGCTCAGCGTGACGAATGCCTCATGGCCGACGCAGTACAACGCCTTGTAGTTCTTCTTGTAGAAGTCGCCCTTCGCGGCGACACGCTCCCAGATCTGCCGCACGCCGGCTTTGTGCCGTTCCTCGGTGGTGCGGATAAAGTCGTTGATGCTAAGGTTCAACACCGACGCCAGGTCCCGGAACTTGGCCGCGTTCTCATCGACGAAGGCGCGCACCTCTTTCCCCGCGGCCGCCGCGGAGGTGGCGTTCTTCTGCCCGTGCTCGTCGGTGCCGGTGAGGTAGTACACCTCATCGCCCCGCAGGCGGTGAAAGCGGGCCAGGACGTCGGCTACGATCTTCTCGTAGGCGTGCCCGATGTGCGGGCTGGCGTTCACGTAATCGATGGCGGTCGTGATATAGAATCGTTCCACGGTCTTCACCTTCCCTGCGGGCCCTGTCCCTCTGCTCCCCCCTGCCGCGTCGCCCAGTCGCTGCGCAGGAT
Source organism: bacterium (assembly GCA_036004665.1). Classification (GTDB taxonomy): domain Bacteria; phylum Sysuimicrobiota; class Sysuimicrobiia; order Sysuimicrobiales; family Humicultoraceae; genus JACQGZ01. Next base: position 10,860 of record DASYRG010000020.1, read on the forward strand.
GGCATAGAGTTTGCGACTCTCGTAGCCGCCCTTCACCCGCATCGCCTCACGGAGCGTTCCCTCGTAGGTCATACCGGCTTTCTGCATGACGCGCTCCGAGGCCGCGTTGTCCACGTGGCAGTAGGCGTAGATGCGGTGCAGCCCGACCTCCGTGAAGCCGAAGCGCAGCACCGCGCCCAGCGCCTCCGTCGTGAGACCCCGATTCCAGTGCGGCCGGCCCAGTGCGTAGCCCACTGAGGCTCGCGCGTGCGCCGGGCTGTACTCCCCCAGCCGGATCGTCCCGATCACCTGACCGGTCGCCCGATCGACGATCCCCCAGGTGTCGGGCCTGCGCCGCCGGTCGCGCTCCAGGACATCCTCCAGAAACCGCCGCGAGTCGTCCACGCTGCGGTGCGGTTCCCAGGGGAGGTAGCGCGTCACCTCCGGGTCAGCGGCGTAGGCGAAGAGATCGGCGGCATCGCCCCCGCGGAGGGGACGCAGGATCAGCCTCGCCGTCTGCAGCGTCGGCAGCGTCTCGGGAATCCGGAGGTCCGCCGCCGCGACGCTTAGTTCCCGGCGCTGCCTACGCGACCACCGCCTCGCGAGCCAGCCGCGCACCCTCGACCATGTTCTGGAGTTTGGCAAAGGCCACGTCCCAGGTGCGTGTCCGCAGTCCGCAGTCGGGGTTCACCCAGATGCGCTCCGGGCGCCCCAGAATGTCCACAGCCTGCAGGATCTTCTCTTTGACCTCCTCCGGCGACTCAATCACGTCGGCGTGCACATCGAGGACCCCGAGGCCGATCGCCCGCGGGTCGGCGAACTCTTTGAAGATGTTCACGATATTGTAGTCACCGGTATTCTTGAATTCCAGCGTCAGCATGTCCACCTTCATATCGAGAATGTGGGGGTAGAGCGCCCGGTAGTCGCTGTAGCAGATGTGGATGCTGACGCGCGCCCGCAGCCCCTCGACGGCCGCGTTGAAGGCCTCGACGAGGATGGGCACCTCCTCAGCATGGGTCGTCGCCGCCGGCTCGTCCACTTGGATCCAGTCCGCCCCTACCTCCACCAGCGACTGCAGGGTCGGCCGCAGCACCTCCGTTGCCAGGTCGAGGGTGAAGCGGCGCTTCGCCTCATACTTCCGCTTGCGCAGGTCGGCGATCTCTCCGGCCTCCCGCAGGTAGTACTCGTTGAAAGACCAGTCCGCCAGCGTGTAGGGACCGGTCACCGGAATCTTCACCGGACGGCGCGCCTGCCGCTTGACGTAGCCCAGTTCATCGAGATGAAAGGGCTCGCGCAGCGCTACCCGGTCCACCACCGCGGCCTTCCGGTAGTAGCGGTTGTCGAAGGAGCGCACGTGCCCGTAAAACTGGAAGCCGTCGATGCGGCGCACCGGATATTCGTACATCTCCACCCGGCGGGCCTCCCCGTCGTAGACCACGTCCAATCCCGCCGCTTCTTCCAGCCGGATGGCGAAGAGCGCCGCCCAGTCGCGTATGGCGGCCTTCGTCTTCTCCGAGGGCTCCCCGCCCCCGTTGAGCAGCCGCCGCAGATCATCGATCCCCTCGATCTCGAGGCGCGCGCCCCAGTGATCCAGGTCGGCCCAGTCCTCCCGAGAGAGTCTGGTTCCCCGCACCCCCTTGAGCAGCCAGGCGGGTTTGGCCAGACTGCCGACTTCCTGCGTCGGAAAGAGCTTGTCCACGGCGATCACCTCAGCAGCCGCTTCACCTCGGCCAACCGCCGCCCCTTGGCGACGGCGACCTCGTACGGCAGGAATTCGAGATCACAACTCGGCAGCACCGACACCACGCTCGCGCCGAGCCGGTCGGCTACACGGGCCACGGTGGCCGCGGTCTCCTCCGCGCCCTCCAGCAGCGAGTTCCGCCCCTCGAGGGCGCCCAGGAGCAGCCCCTTCGAGCCGGCGCGGCCCTCGAGGTGTTCCAGGTCGGTGGCAAAGAGGTCGAAGCCCACCTCATCCACCGGGGCGTCTAGCAGGGCGCCCAGCACCGGCGCAGCATCCCCGAAGTACGTGTACAGTCCGGTGCGGACGGTGAGCCCGTCGACCACGCGTGCCAGCGCCTCATGTGCCCGAGACTCGCTCCCGTTAGCGCGGGCGCTCACCAGCACGGGATCGGAGAACTGGATATAGCGGCACCCCGCCTCCGCCAGCCCCACCGCCTCGGCCCGCAGCACCTCCGCGACATCGCGCAGCAGCGCATCGCGGTCACCGTACGCCTGATCCTCTGAGAGCGCCGCAAAGGCCCACGGCGTCGGCAGGATCGCCTTCCACGGCCGCCCCTCCAGTGGTTCGCGCACGGTCCAGCGGAGCACCGCGCCTCCCACGGGCCTGAGCCGGTGCTCGATCACGGGCCGGCGGTAGAAGCTGTTGTTGTCGAACCAGCGCGTCACCGGGCCGGCGTGCACGCCGGGCACCTCGTCGGCCAGCGGACGTAGCAGGTCCTGCCAGCGCAGGAGGCCGTCGGTGACGTAGTCGAACCCCCACTCCTCCTGGAGGCCGACGAGGCGGCGGGCCTCTTCTTCCGCCTGCAGGCGCAGGGAGTCGGCATCGAGCCGTCCCCGCTCGAAGGCGCGGCTGGCCGCGATGAGCTCTTCCGACCGTGGAAAGATCCCGCTCAGGTGTGCGAACGCCATCCATCCTCCCTGCAAACACAAAGCCCCCTCGCCCCACCGGGCGAGAGGGACTCCCGCGGTACCACCTGGGTTCGCGCGGCCTCGCAGCCTGCGCCTCGTCGGGTACGTCCGCTTCGTGGAGATACCCCGGCCCGCTATCGAGGGCGTCCGGACGAGGCTACCGGCGGCCCTCTCCCGCCTTCACCCCGTCTGCTCGGAAGCCATGTTCACCCCGCCTTCGCCGCCGGCTCTCACCTCTCCCGGCTCGCTCCATGGGGCTGGTGCGAGGCTACTCCGCTTCCTCACTGCTTGGCCTGATTGTATGAACGGCGGTCAAGCCATGTCAACATGCGGGAGCGCGTCTGCGAGAATCACTGCAGCGCTGAACTGAGCATCGGCTACTTTGCAACGGTTGCGCGGGTTGCCCAAGCCCGAGCAATCAATGAGATCGACCCGTCTGACTGCGCCGGGAGTCACCCTCGTAAGCGGTCCCGCAGCCGCGCTCTGGCGGTCTCATGGAGCGACATAGCGTAGGCGGGGGCGGGTCCCTGGCCGCCCAAGAATGGCTGCCAGTAGTCTTCGAAACTCGCAAACGGCGTCAGTACGTCGATTGCCATCACCTCAACCCCATTCAGTCCGGCACGCTCGAAGAGCTCCACGAGAGCCTCTGGGCGGCACAGCGGAAAACGGATCCCTTCGTCCATCTTCGCAGCGTCTGGGTTGAGCTCGACCGCTGCGTCCCAGAAGAATCGCATGAGCTCCATCTTTCCAGCGTAGTCCCAGACGTACGCCCCGATGGTGCCCCCCTTGCCCGTCACCCTCGTCATCTCGGCGAGTGCGGCGCGCTGATCCGGAACAAAGTTCAAGACCAGCCCCGAGACCACCACATCGACCGACGCGTCATCCAGCGGGATCGCTGTCGCACTGCCTTGGTGAAGTACCGCCCGCCCCGCGAGATGCTCTCTCGCCGTCTCGAGAAATCCTTCCGAAGGCTCGACGCCGGCGACCGAAGACGGCGAGCACTGGTCCACAATCGCCGCACACAGCGCTCCCGTACCGCATCCCACGTCCAGCCACTTTCGGCCGGCGGGAATGCCCAGCCAAGCGAGAAACAGGGGCGCGACCCGACGGCTCCAGCGACCGACATACTGCTCATAGGGGTCCCCGCGCTCCCAGGTGTCGGACACGTGTTTGTGGTCCACGGTCAAACCCTTCTACGCATCGTTCGATGCCCAACGACCGGGAAATGAGCTGCGAGCCGCGGCAACCGATGCGGCGTCGAGGACTCGATTAACGTAGACAGCTCAGATGCCGTGGACATTGCAGCGTAGTGTTGACCAGCGGGGGACGGCGACGCGACTATTCGGCAAAGTGGCCGCCAGCCTACGCGCATGGTTCAGTTCACGCGGCGGACTCTCTTCTTCGACCAAGCACTTATCTATCGCTTCTTCCCTTTTGCTTCTGCTCTTTCCAAATTTTTCTTTACTCTGAACTTCACAATCCTGCTAATCAAATCGAAAGGAATTGGCTTATCTAATGGAAATCTTACCCTTCCCTTTCCTCCTTGATAGACAGCTAGCTCTTTCTTGACTCTCTCAATTCCTCTTAAGACAGGATACAGCCCGATATGTTTTTTGTAAGCAGCAAAATAGACCAAATACTTACCTTTCAGGGTGAAGGTCCGGTACTTGATAACTAATTGTTTCTTCTGCGTACCCCGCCTGTGAGGTCGCGCGACCCGCATCGCTCGCTGCAGTGTTAGACAGACCTGCACAACGCGCAAGATGCCCCGAAACTCCCCGTCTTCAAGGCTGCGTGGCGATTGACCCTCGATCAGAAGCGCGCGACCGCCTCCGCATAGACGCCCTTGACGTCGGCCACTTCCAGGGATACGTCACTCGCTCTCCCTCATCCGGTGCTACGTCCCGAGGCCTTCGCCCGTCTCCTGGATCAAGTGATCCACAACGGCTTCCAGCTGGCCGGTCTTCTGGTACGTCGCCAGCTGCCGGTCGGCGCTGCTCCCCTCCTCCAGGATCTGGAAGGCGTACTCGACCTCTGTGCGCGTGCCCAGCTCGTCGAGGACGTCGTCGAGGAACCACTCGATCATCTCGCGGATGAGGTCGCGGGCTGGGAGCTCCTCCTGCTTGCCGAAGTCGATCAGCTTGCCGTCGAGCCCATACCGCACGGCGCGCCACTTGTTCTCTTCGATCAGGTCGAAGGGATAGACGCGGAATGTCAGGTTGTCGCGGCGGAGTTTCCAGCATTTGGCCACGATGGCCTGGAGGATGGCCGCCACGCAGATCGCCTCGTCGACGCGCGTGCAGACGTCGCAGATGCGGAACTCCAGTGTGGGGTACTTCCAGTTCGGCCGGACGTCCCACCAGATCTTCGTCCCATCGGGGATCGAGTTCGTGACCATCATCGTCTCCACGTAATACATCAGGTCGGCCCACGACTCAAAGACCCGGGGGATTCCGGTGCGCGGAAAGTTGCGGAAGATGACGCTGCGATAAGATTTCAGGCCCGTGTTACGCCCCATCCAGAACGGCGAACTGGTCGAGAGACAGAGCACGTGCGGCAGCAGGTAGCGGGAGACGTTCATGGCATCGATGAGGAACTCACGATCTTCGATGCCGATGTGCACGTGTGTGCCGAAGATCAGGAGCTGCTGGGCCAGATCGCCCATGTCTTTGCGCACGCCCAGGTAACGCTCCAGCGGCGTAATGTCCTGCTTCAGCCAGGAGGAAAAGGGATGGGTGCCGGCCGCGGCGATCTTCAGCCCGTTTTTGCCGGCCAGCTCAATGATCGCCCGCCGCAGCCGGATGAGCTCGGCCCGGGCCTCGGCGGGGTCCTTGCAGACGGTGCTGCCGACCTCCACGATCGACTGGTGCATCTCGGGCTTGAGTTGTTCGCGCAGCACCAGCTGCCCCTCTTCCAGGATCTCGGTGATGTAGGAGCGCAGCTCGCGCGTCTCCGGATCGATGATCTGATATTCCTCCTCGATGCCGATCGTCAGGGACGGGGGCTGCACGCCGTCCTCACCGCCTCTCGATCAAGAACGTCGTATTGGTCGACCCGCCTCCGGCCGTGACGTTCAGCAGCGCCGCCGTGGAGAGGCGGGTGACGGCGCCCTCCACGTAGCTCCCCTGGGAAACGAAGGGGTCGACGTCCAGCATGCGGTCGAAGATGGCCAGCCTCCCGTCCACCATGCTGGGGAACGGCTCGCTGGGAATGATCACCCGTTCCTGCACCACGGTGGGCTCGGCTAACCCCGTCTGCACGGCCCGTTCCCACCCGGCGCCGTCCGTCTCCCACCCCAAGGTGATACCCTTGCCCCCGTATTCGTCGTTCGACTTGAGCACGAACTGTTCGCGCGACTCGAGGATGAACGGAATCAGGTCCACGGTCTGTCCCTGGTAGGTGACGTTGCGCTCTTCCACCCGGCGGGTCCAGGGGATGTGCGCGTCGATGACCTTCCGCTCCTCCGCCGTGAACAGCGGCGCGTTGCGCTCGTCGCTGAGGACGGCCAGGGAGGCCTTCTTGTGCAGGATCTTGCAGCGGAACGGGTTGACCATGCAGACCGCCCCGTCGCGCACCGCCCGCACTACGGCGTGGTCCAGCCCGCCGCGGTCGACCAACTCGCTGATGAGAACGCGCTTGTAGACGAGGTCCACCGGCCCCCCGTCCGCCCAGAGGCGGCCGCCCGCGTACTCGACTTCCCGCGGATCGGCGATGACGCAGTCGATTCCGCGCTCGGTGAAGTACTGGCGGAACAGCACGAACTCGCTGTAGGTCGGCACTTCTCTCCAGTCCAGGATGGCGATGCGCGGCAGGTCGCGCCGGCCCGCCCACTGCTGGTAGGCGTCCAGCAGCGCGTGCAGCACGCCGTGCCGGGCGGGCAGCGGACGCAGTTCGTAGTGGCGGAGGAATTCGCGCATCACCGGCAGCGTCAGGAAGAGCTCGGCCAGAAGGTCCGAGTAGGCCGCCGCCGCCGGCGTCTCGGCATTGTACTCCGAATAGCGCAGCAGCCCGGCCTCGGGATCGAAAAACGCGTCCAGGCGCGAGGTCGGGCTGGGGGCGCGGAAGCCGGGGTCATGCTGCACGAGCTCTTCCTCCCACTCCATCAGGCCGAACTGCGCGCGGAAATCCCGATCGCTGAGGGCGGCGCGGTAGGCGCGGTCGAAGGCGCGCAGGAGCAGGCGCGAGCGGTCGGAGAGGAAGCGATACTGCTCCGGCGTGAGGAAGCGTGGCCGGAGCACGGTGCAGAGCGGCCGGTCCCCGAAGTAGAGCCCGCGCGCCCGCAGCTGCAGATCGAGCGCCGCCTGGCACTCCTGCGCGACCTCGTCGGTCAGGAGGTCATGATAGGTCTGGATCGCGTCGTGGAGGCGCATAGGCCGCGGTCTCGTCCGCGCCCACCGGTTCCTCTCGCCGGCCCCGCAGCGCCACGTCCCAGCGCAGGGCGCGCCGCTGGGGGCGCGGCTGGGTGGCCAGGTGAATGGCCATGTTGGCCATGTGGCGCACCGCCCAGTCGAAGTAGAAGGGCGTCAGCGAGTAGACGTCCATGTCGGGGGCGGGATTCATGAAGTCGATCGCGTAGGGCACACCGTCGCGCACCGCCCATTCGCAGGTGTTCATGTCGTAGCCGAGTGCGCGCACCAGCTTCAGCGAATCATCGACGACGCGTCGGCCCAACTCCGGAGTGAGGTGCTCGTGCTCAACGTGGTATTTGCGCTCCCGCGGGTCGTACTTGATCGGCAGGACTTCCTCCTGACCCAGGCAGAGGCAGCGCACGTAGTGGTCCCAGTTGATGAACTCCTGCAGGATCATCGTGTGCAACCCCGAGTGGTTGTAGTGATAGAAGAGTTCATCGATAGTGTGGCAGATGAAGACGTCCTTCCAGCCGCCGCCGTAGGCGTCCTTGAGCACACAGGGCATGCCGACGTAGTCGAGAATCGACGCCCAGTCCAGCGGGTAATTGAGGTTGCGCAGGGACTCCTCGTGGACGATGCCGGGGACGTAGTCCTTGTTCGGCAAGGCGATGGTCTTGGGGCTGGCGACGCCGAGGGCGGTCGCCAGCGAGGCCCCGAAGAACTTGTCGTCCGCCGACCACATGAAGGGGTTGTTGACGACGGTAGCGCCGTGCAGCGCAGCGTATTTCAGGTAGGAGCGGTAGTAGGGGACTTCGTGGGAAATGCGGTCGATCACGACGGCGTAGGGAAAGGGCTCGTCCATTCGCGTGCCGCCGATCTTGACGTACTCGGCGACCACCCCGGCCCCTCGGCGATTGACCTCTTCGATGAAGGCCGGGGGAAAGGACCATTCCCGCCCCACGAGCAGGCCCACGCGCAGCATCATGGTTCTCCTCTCCCGAGCACTTTCTCAGTCATGGCCGCCGATGTAGAGCGGCAGCATCTGCTGCCAGATCGGCCAGTCGTGTGCGAACCCGTCCCAGACGCGCAGCGCGTGCCAGATGTCCTTGCTCCAGAGCACACTGGAAAGGTGCTTGTTGTTCTCCAGCGCTGAATCGTCCTGGCCGATGGCGATGATCACGTCGATGTGCCGCAGGGCTTCCAGGCGCGCCGGCTCAGATTCGTTGGCGAGGAAGTCGGGCGGGTTGTTGAAGTAGACGGTGTCATCGGAGTAGCCGCCGGTCCAGCGCTTGACGTCGTAGTAGCCGCTCATGCCGATCGTGCGTCCGACCAAATGAGGGTAGCGAAAGGCGAAGTTCACCGCGTGGTAGGCGCCGAAACTGGCCCCCGTGGTGATGATGAAGGGGTTGGAGTTCCGCTCGGCGGTAAAGGGCAGGACTTCGGTGAGCAGGTAGCGATCATACTGCAGGTGGCGCAGGGCGCGCTGGGCGGGCGGGATCTGTCTGTTGTACCAGGATTCGGCGTCCACGCTGTCCACGCAGATCATCTGGATCCAGCCCTTCTCCAGGTGCTCCCCCATGGCGGACATCATCCCGCGGTCTTCCCAGTCGAAGAACCGGCCCTGGGAGGTGGGGAAGACCAGCACCCGCGCGCCCCCGTGGCCGAAGATGAGCAGCTCCATGTCCCGCCCCAGCGACAGGCTGGACCATCGATGATACTGCCGTTCCACAGCCCCTCACCTCAACCACGCGCCCGCCATGACCCTGAATGGATGGAGGAGGGTTCGCCCGCCCGGAATGGCTTTCCTTTGGAATTCCTCGCCGCTGGCGCGGCCCGTGGTATCGTGGATCGGATGGCCCGCATCGAGCGGCTGGCGGATGACCTGGTCGCAATCGACGCCCACTACAACCAGACCGAAGGTGCGATCAGCGTCTACCTGCTGCTGGGAGCGCGGCCCGCCCTGGTCGAGACCGGTCCGGCCTCTACCGTGGAGACCGTCCTAGACGGTATTCGGGAGGCAGGGCTCGACCCCATGGATCTGCGCGCCGCGGCCGTCACCCACATCCACCTCGATCACTCCGGCGCCGCCGGGACGCTCGCCGCCCTCAACCCCAACCTCGAAATCTACGTCCACCCCATCGGCGCGCCCCATCTGATCGACCCCGCGCGCCTCATCGCCAGTGCGCGGCGCCTCTACGGCCCCGCGTTGGACACCCTTCTCGGTGAACCCCAGCCGATCGCGAGTCTCCGCGTGCACGTGCTCCGAGACGGCGAGCAGGTGGAGCTCGGGTCCCGCACCCTCACCGCCTTCTCGACTCCGGGGCATGCCACCCACCACCATGTGTTTCTCGATCCACGCAGCGCGGATCTGTTCACAGGGGATGCCGCCGGGGTGGCGCTCGCCGGGTCGCGCTACGTCAGCCCGCCCACGCCTCCGCCCGAACTGGACTTCGCCGCCTGGCGGCAGACGCTCGGCAGGCTCCGCGACCTCAGGCCCCGGCGGCTGTTGCTGACGCACTTCGGGCCACAGACGTGGGTCGAGCAGTTGCTCACCGACCTGCAGGCCCGCCTGGATATCCGGGAACGACTCGCCCTGGAGGCGGCGACGGCGGGGTGGGATGAAGCGACCCTCACCGAGCGCCTCAAAGCGCTGACGGAGCAGGAGATCGCCGAGGCCGCGCCCGGGGAAGAGCGCCGCTACGAGGTGATGACGCCACTGCGCAACAACGTGCTCGGACTGCTCCGCTACGCGGCCCGCCTCCCTCGCAGGGTGGGCCGCTAGAGCATCCCCATCCGCTCGAGCAACCCGCGCAAACGCGTGCGGGCCTCCTCACCGAGTGGTTGCGCGGGGAGGCGCACCGTGGGGGCCTCGATCCATCCCGCCATGGCCATGGCCTCTTTCACGACCACGAAGAGCGGCGCGCCGAACTCATAGAGAGACGGGAACTCCAGGCGAGCCTGCATCATCTCCGCGGCCCCCTCGACGTCCCCGCGGCGGACCGCATCGTACACCGCCACCGTCGCCGCGGGGGCCAGGTTCGCCATCCCCGGCACGGAGCCGTCACCGCCGATCAGCAGCGTGTTGATCAGGTGGTATTCGTAGCCGCAGTGCACCGTGAAATCCGGCCGCTTTGGCCGCACCGCCGCCAGCACCTGCTGGATGTGGCCGATGCTGTCGATCGTCTCTTTGATTCCGGCGATGGTGGGGTGGGCTTCGGCCAGCCGGGCGATCAGCGGCGCGGGGAAGTTCCTCCCCGAGACCGCCGGGAAATTGTAAATGATGAGGGGGAGATCGACCGCGCTGGCGATGGCCGCGTAGTGCGCCTCCACCGCGGCGTCGGAGAGCGTCCAGTAGTAGGGGACGATCACCACCACGCCCGACGCCCCGATCTCCTGCGCGTGCCGGGCATGGGCGGTCGCCTCGTCCGTGCTCGTGGAGCCGCAGCCGATAAGGACAGGGACGCGCCCCTGCGCCGCTTCCACGACCAGTTCGGCCACGCGCCGGCGTTCCTGGGGCAGGAGGTGCATTACCTCTCCGGTGGTGCCCAGCGCGAAGAGACCGTGCACACCTCCTTCCAGCAGCCGGTCCACGTGGCGGCGCATCGCCGCCTCGTCCAGGGAACCGTCCCGATTGAAGAGCGTGACGAGCGGCGGCAGGATCCCGGCGAACCGCCGCACTCCCTGTCGTGGCGCTTCCGACTGCATCGTCGACGTCATGCCATCCTCCCGTACCGACGCCAGATAGGCGTCCACGATCCCGCGCGCCTCGACCTCATCCTCCGGCGCGACCAGCACGTCGCCCCAGATCCCCCAGGCCCGCGCGACAACTTCTCCGTACCCGGGGAGCTGACGGGAGCGCAGCCAGGCGCGCACCCCCGTCGACCGCAGCGCCTGCTCCACCGCGAGCGCTTCCACTTCTGTGGCCGCCTGGTGCACCCGGACCACGTCCGCCGGCTCAGCCAGCCAGCGCATCACCGGCGTTTCCCTTCGGTCGCCATGCGGTAGGCCTCGCGCCTGGGGATGCCGTACGCCTCGGAGAGCGAACGCGCGGCGTCACGGCGGGACATCCCGGCGCCGAGGAGCCGTCGGAGGTGCGCATCGAGGTCGGCTGTGCCCTCGCGAGAGTTCCGCGTGCCGGTCCTGGCTTCGGCGCTTCCCTCGACGACCAGCGTGATCTCTCCCCTCAGCGGCCCCCCCGCCACCATAGCCGCCAGCTGATCGGCACGCCCGCGCCGCACCTCCTCGTGCAGCTTCGTCGCCTCGCGCACGAGAGCCACACGCCGCGGCCCCAGGATGGCCAGCACGTCTTCGAGCGTCTCGGCAATCCGGTGCGGCCCTTCGAACAGCACGAGCGTCGCCGTGAGCGCGGCCACCTCTTCCAGCGCCCGCCGTCGCGCGGCGCGCGTCCGCGGCAGGAACCCTAGAAAGAGGAAGCGGTCCGAGGGCAATCCGGACACGCTGAGGGCCGCCGTCACCGCGCTCGGCCCGGGGACCGGCACGACCGGCACGCCCGCCTCGAGCGCCTGCGCGACGAGGTGAAACCCGGGATCGGAGACCGTCGGCATCCCGGCGTCGGTGACCAGCGCCACATCCTCGCCATCGGTGAGGCGCCGCACCAGCTCGCCGGCGCGCCGCCGCTCATTGTGCTCATGATAGGAGATGAGCGGGGTGGAAATCCCGTGCCGCTCCAAGAGGACGCGGGTCCGCCGCGTATCCTCGCAGGCAATGACATCCACCTCGCCGAGAATACGCACGGCGCGGAGGGTCATGTCTTCCAGGTTGCCAATGGGCGTCCCGACGACGTAGAGCGTACCCATCAGCCGAATTGTACGGTCGCTGATTTCAGAGGGTCAAACGCCCAATGGGTGGGCACCTGGCTGAGTCTAGGCGTCCGGGCGGCGACCGCTCCTCGCACCCGTCTGCGGGTACGACCCGGCCGGCCTGGGCAAGGGCACGCCCCGCCCTGGCCTGCGCCTTCCCCGGTGACGGACGAGATAGGCGATGACCTTGCGGACGTTTCGTTGCATCGACTCTGGGGTCTTCAACCAGTTGAGATAGAGAAGGATGTCCCGGCGGTACGAAGGCGTCGCGGCGGCGAAGGCACGGGCCGCTGTTCTGTTCCGACGCAGCGCCGCGGTGAGCTCCGGCGGGATGGAAGCCTTACGGCGCGCCGTGTCCACTTCCAGGGTCACGCGTACCCGATCGCCTACGCCGACGCCAGCCTCCGTCCGCATCTCCGTATTCAGGTAGAGGCGGTGCCGGCCCCCTCCGACCGGTACCAGCGTCGCGCGGATGGGGGAATGGTTCAGGGCCCCTTTCACCGGCACGTACCCGCGCCGCGCGAAGGCGCGGCTGACGCGCGGGGGGACGGCGACGCAGGGATTGATGCCGATCTTGACGATCGTCGCCGCAAACGCGTGGCGCGCCACGTCAGCGCACCGGTCGGCCCTCACCGACGACGCGCGCGAGCCGCAGCGGAGGCAGGGCGGCTTCGATCCCCGGCCGTTCCGGTTCGAGCCAGGGAGGCAGCACCAGGCGCTCGCCCAGTCGCTCCGGAGCCTCATCCGCCGTGAAGCCGGGACCGTCCGTGGCGATCTCGAAGAGCACGCCGCCGGGCTCGCGGAAATAGATCGAATGGAACCAGAAGCGGTCGATGACCGGGGTGATCTCGACGCCGCCGGTCGCGATCTGGTCACGCCACGCGCGTTGTTCGTGGTCGTCGGGCGTGCGCCAGGCGACGTGATGGACGGTACCGGCGGCCACGCGGCCACGCCGCTCGCCGGGCTGGGGCAGGAGGTCGAGAATCGCTCCCGAGGTACCGGGACCGGTGCCAAACCGCATCAGCCCGCTGGCCTCGTCCACAAGGCGAAACTGGAGCACGCTGGTGAGAAACGCCGCGGTGGGATCGACTCCGGCCTCCTGCAGCGTGATCCCGTGGAGGCCGCGGATGGCAACGTCGACGGGGACGGGACCGTCGAGCCACGGAGACCACATCTCCCGCTCGGCCGTGCCCGCACCCGCGACCAGTGCGAGACGCAGCCCGTCGGGATCGGAGAAGGCGATCGCCTCTTCCCCAAACGGTCCGGCGGCTCTGTCGGCGTCCACCCCCGCGCGTGCAAGACGGCTGGTCCAGAAATCGACCGCCTCTTCGGGGATGGCGAAGGCGACCGTGATCGCCTGTCCGTTTCCTCGGACCCCGCCGAGCCCGTGCGGATACGGAAAGAAGGTGAGGTCGGTGCCCGGAGATCCGCGGGCGTCCGCATAGAAAAGATGGTAGGTCCCCGGGTCGTCCTGGTTGACGCTCCGTTTCACCAGCCGCAGCCCGAGCGTCCCGACATAGAACTCCGCGTTGCGCTGTGGATCTCCCGCAATGGCGGTGACGTGGTGGATGCCTGAGAGCGCTCTGACCGTCTGGTCCGGCATCGTCTCTCCTCCTCGAGTCCTCGCTCTCCACTCTACCTGGCGCGGCTCACGAGCGCAGGTCCTTTCGCGGGAGGGCCGTGCGGGCCATCGCCCGAAGTCAGGACGGGACACACCTGTCCTTCCGAGCCCTCATGACGACGACCACGCAGCAGGCCCGCAGAATCACCCAGACGCTCTTCGTCGGCCAGAGTCTCAGCGGAGCCGCCACCGTCGCCATGTTCCCGATCTTCTCGATTCTCGGCGCCCGCCTCAGCGGCCGCGACGCGCTCGCGGGCGTTCCGTCCATGGCCTACTTGCTGGGGTCCGCCTTCGCGGCATTTGGCTGGGGAATCCTGATGGACCGCTGGGGGCGGCGGATGACGCTGGCGCTGGGAATGCTCATCGGCGCGGGCGGGGGAGCCGTGGCCGGCGCCGCGGCGCTTGCAGGTTCGTTCCCCGCGTTTCTCCTCGGAGGGATCCTCATCGGAGTGGCCGTCGCGGCGGCCGCGCTCTCGCGCTTTGTGGCCGCGGAGGTCCATCACCCGGGCCAGCGCGGGCGGGCCATCTCTACCGTCGTGCTGGCTGGGACCGTCGGCGCTATCGCCGGGCCTTTGCTCGCCGGACCGATGGGCGCGCTGGCCCGCCGCGCAGGACTGGACGAACTGGCAGGCCCCTTTGGGGCGACTGTGGCCCTCTTTGGCCTGGGGGCGCTCGCGATCTTGCTCTGGCTGCGTCCCGAACCGAAGGAACTGGCCGCTGCCATCGGCCGCCAGACGGCTGGGGTGACGACGGCTCCCCCTGCCCGCTCCATCCGTGAGATTCTCAGTGGCCGCCCCGCGCTCGTGGCCGTCCTGGCGATGGTCCTCAGTCAGCTAGTCATGGCCATGCTGATGGTCATCACGCCGCTGCACATGCGACGGCACGAGCATGCGCTGACGACGATCTCCTATGTGATCTCCGTCCACGTCGTGGGCATGTATGCCTTCTCGATCTTCTCGGGGCGCCTGGCCGACCGGTGGGGTCGAGGACCCGTCATCGCCACCGGGTCCGCGGTTCTCGCCGCGGCGGCCGTGGGCAGCCGGTTCTCGCCGGAGTTCTTTCCCCTGGCCCTCTCCCTCTTTCTCATTGGCCTCGGATGGAACTTCTGCTACGTGGGGGGCTCATCGCTGTTGGCCGACCAGCTCTCCCCGGCCGAGCGGGCGCGCACGCAGGGGTTCAACGATCTGCTAATCGGGCTGGCCTCGGCCGCCGGCAGCCTGGGCAGCGGCATCGTCTTCGCGGCCGTGGGTTTTGGGGCGATGGGGCTGGTGGGCGCCGCCGTGGCGCTCTTCTTGCTCTCGGTTACGGCCTGGTCAGGGGCGGGGCGGCGCGCCGCGGAGCCCTCGCTGCCGTAGCTGGGCTAGGTCGCCGCCTTCCGTAAGGCGTATCCACCCCACAAGAGCCAGACGATCGTCAGGAGGCCGGAGAGCAGGAAGATCGGTGAGGCCGCAGGCAGAGGTGTGGCGATCAGCGTCACGACGCCGGTGATCACCGCCACCCAGCCGACCGCCGCGGACAGCGCTCGGGTCCCGATGATCGCCCACCCCACAAGGAGCAGAGAAACGCCGGTGAAGCCGTTCCCGAAACCAGTCAGCCCGACCCCCACTGCGTCGATGGCCGCGTAGGCGTGGCTGGCTGCCACCGCGTCGGCAGCTTGCGCCAGCTTGGTACCACCCATCCAGCGGATTACCCCGTCCAGCGCGAAGGCGGCCAATCCGACCACGGCAAAGTACAGCTGAGCGGTCGCCCGCGTGGGGGCTCTATCCCGCAGGCGGCTGGCCAAACCCGCTGCGAAGATGATGCCGAGCGCCGAGGTCACCGCGCCCAGGATGCCGATCCCGGCAATCTGCCCGCTCTTCGCTTTTGTCGCGGCGAGCAGCGCGTCCGGTTTCCCAAGGTCGGCTGGTGGGACCCCGAGCGTGAAAAAGAACCCGAAGAGCACGATGAGGGCAAGACCGCCTACCAGACCCGCCGTACCAGCGTTGCGTTGAAAGCCATCCACGGTACAACCCTCCCGCCCGTCTGCTGCGATCGAGGCTCGCTTCGCCCGAAGGAGTACGGCGTCACGCCGGGACGCTCCTCCAGAGCGTGCTGCCGGCGGAGTGTGCGGCCTCTCAGAGTTCGATCGTCAGGCCTTCCTTGCCCGGGAGGATTGCGAACGGATGCTCCCGGGCCCGCGTCTGCTCGAGGAGCCGGTCGAGGTCCGCGTCCGTGTGCGCGGGACTGTGGTGGAACGGAACAAGGCGCTTCACCCCGGCCAGCCGGGCGAAGGCGAGGGCCTGCCCGATGGAGCTGTGTCCCCACCCCACGTACTGCGGGTACTCCTCGTCGGTGAACTGGACGTCGTGGATGAGCAGATCCGCCCCCGCTGCCAGATCAAAGCCCGAGGTCCACGAGGGCTCCGCCGGGAAGTCGCGGACGCCGAGGGCCGGTTCATGGTCCGGGAGGTAGGCGAGGGCGATACCCCCCTCGACGACACGATATCCGACCGTCGGCCCCGGGTGGGAGACCAGCGCCGCCGTGACTGCCAGCCCGCCGATGGTGAAGGTGCCCAGAGGCACGTCGTGCAGGGTGAGCGAGCAGGGCAGCTCGCGCAAACGGACCGGAAACAGCGGTGGGGAGAGGTACCGGACCAGCCGGCGCTGCAGATCCATGGTCGTGGAGGCGGGCCCCCAGATGTGCACGTGCACCTCCGGGCGGTAGAGCGGCGCGAAGAACCCAAGTCCCTGCAGGTGATCCATGTGCAGATGGGTGAGCAGCACGTCCACCGACGTGATTCCGCCCACGCCGGCGTTCAACCGCTGGATGCCCGTCCCGGCGTCAAGGACAAGCAGGGTGCCGTCTGCTCCACGGACCTCGACGCAGGAGGTGTTGCCCCCGTACCGCACCGTCTCCGGACCGGCGGTGGCCAGCGAGCCGCGGGTACCCCAGAGGGTCACCTTCACCGCTGGTCCAGCTCCCAGAAGATCACCGCGCCACCAAGGGTGCGCCCGCCCTGCCCTTGCAGCGGCAGGACGGTGGATTCGACGAGGCGCATCCGGCCGTCCAGACCCTGGATCCGCAGCCGCCGGTGGGTGGCCCGGTGCTCGCGCATCGCGACGGGCAGCGGCCGCTCCTCAGGAGGGATCAGAAATCCGTCTTCGTCGTAGAGGTGTACCTCGCGCATATAGTCCAGCAGCGGCAGTTCACCGGTCTCGGCGAAGGAGCGGCCGATGATGGCCTCGGCGGGCCGGTTGTAGAAGAGGAGCGTCCCCTCCGCATCCGCGATCAGGATGGGCATGGCCAGGTATCCGGTCAGCTGGCGCATCAGAATCAGCTCGAGGGGTTTCTGCACGCGCCGCCTCCGCGGACCGCTAGGCGTCCGCCTGCCAGAAGAGGGCCACCGCGCCTAAGTGGCCCCGTTCCGTGGCTTCCAGGGGAAAGGCCGTCACCCCCACCCGCCGGGCCACCGCGTCGTGGCCCGTGATCCAAAAAGTGCGGTGGGCGGGCCGGCCGTCGCGCAGGGCGATCATCAGTGGGAGGCCGTCCGGCGGGATGGGCGATCCATCGTCATCCCGCTGGGAGAAGACAGTGGACCACTCCGCCGCCGGCATGGGGCCCGCTTCGTCGAACCGGCGGCCGAGCAGCTCCTCTGCGGGTTCGTTGTAGAAGAGCAGATCGCCCGCGGGGTCGACGACGAAAATCGGCATGGCGAGTGACCCGGCGAGCTGGCGCATCAAGATCAGTTCGATGGCCTGGGCCATGCCGCGCCGTCAGGCTCGGGCAGACGCGGGTGATGCGGGTGAGGCCGCGCGTCCTGCCAGCAGCCCCCGCAGCAGCAACAGTGCGGCCGCCTTGTCCAGGGGGTTATTCAGGTTGCCGCACTTGGGAGACTGCACGCAGGAGGGACACCCGGATTCGCAGGGACACGCGGCGATGGCGTCGAGGGTAGCCGTCATCCACTCCTCGAGCAGCGCAAAGCCCTTCTCGGTGATGCCGACGCCGCCGGGATGGCCGTCGTAGATGAAGATGGTGGATACGCCCGTCTGCGGATGATGTGGATAAGAGACACCGCCGATGTCCCAGCGGTCGCACATCGCAAACAGCGGGAGCAGCCCGATGGCGGCGTGCTCCGCGGCGTGGATGCCCCCGGCCAGATCCAGCCCGCGGGCGGCGATCTCGCGCACGAGGCCGTCTGGGATCGTGAACCACACCGCGGTGGTGGTGAGGGTCTGGGGGGGCAGGTCGAGCGGTTCGCTCCCAAGGACGGCCTCGGTGAAGAGTTGCTTGCGCACGTACCCCGTCACCTGGGTCGTCACCTCGATGTCGCCAAACCAGGCGGTGGTCGGTCCCCAGGGGCGCTCGCGATGATGACGCAAGATCGCGGCGTCGGTGTCGCTGCGCGGCTGCGTGTAATGGTCGGCGGCGGTGGCGGCGACCAGCGCCACCTTCGTCTGAAGGTCGAGCTCCCCGACGAGATAGGCGTCGCCCTGATGCAGGTAGATGGCGCCCGGATGCACCGACTCGAAGGCCCGCGCGGCATCCACCATACCCAGGAGACGTCCTTCGCCCTGCTCGATGATGCGGTACGTGTCGCCGGAAGCCGAGCGCACCCCCACCTCCGCGGCGGGATAGCGCTCCGGCGCCGACCAATACCAGCGCCCGCGCCGCCGCAGCAGATCGCCGACCTCTCCCAGGATAGATGCCACCTCACCGGCCCGCGCGCCGAAGAAGGTCGCATCGCTCTCCTCGAGCGGCCCCTCAGCAGCGGCGCAGCGCACGTGGCCGGCGAGGATGTAGGGGTTGTCCGGGTCAATGACCGCGTGCTCGAACGGCCGGGAGAAGAGGTAGTCAGGGTGCCGCATCAGATACTGATCGAGCGCGTCGTCGAGGGCGATCAGCACAGCTAGGGACGGATCCCGGCCTCGTCCCGCCCGGCCCGCCCGCTGCCAGGTGCTGGCGATGGTCCCCGGAAAGCCGACCAGCAGCGCCGCGTCCAGGCCGCCGACGTCGATCCCCAACTCCAGGGCGCTCGTGGAGACCACGCCCACCAGATCGCCGCGGAAGAGGCGCTGCTCGATCCGCCGCCGGTCCTCGGGGAGGTACCCGGCCCGGTAGGGGCTGATCCGTGCCGCTGCCTCCGGCGCGTCCTTGGCCAGACGGGCCCGCGCGTACCGGTAGATCAGTTCGGTCACTTTGCGCGCCTTGGTGAAGGCGATCGTGCGCACGCCCTCCCGCACGAGCGCGGTGAAGAGCCAGGTGGCCTCCGAGTAAGGGCTGCGGCGCGTCACCCGGCTGCGATCGAGGAAGGGCGGGTTCCAGAGGACGACCTCGCGCGGACCCGAGGGAGCGCCGCCGTCGGCGATCACCGTCACGGACAGCCCCAGCAGACGCTCGGTGAACTCCTGTGGGTTGGCGATCGTCGCCGAGGTGCAGATGAACTGCGGGCGGCTGCCGTAGAAGGCGCAGACGCGCCGCAACCGCCTGAGGATGTTGGCGACGTTGCTGCCGAAGACGCCGCGGTAGACGTGCATGTCGTCGACGACGACGAAGCGCAGCCGCCGCAGCGCCTCCGCCCAGCGGAGATGCTGGGGGAGGATGCCCACGTGCAGCATGTCCGGATTGGTGAGCACGATGTGGGACTCGTCGCGGATGCGGCGGCGGGATTCCGGAGGGGTGTCACCGTCGTAGGTGGCCACGCGCACGCCGTCGGGCGCAAGCTCAGCCAGCGCATCCCGCTGATCCTGCGCCAGCGCCTTGGTCGGGAAGAGGTAGATGGCGCGAGCGTCAGGATCGTCCGCGAGATGCTCCAGCACCGGCAAGTTGTAGCATAGGGTCTTGCCGCTGGCGGTGGGGGTGACGACGGTGACGTGCTCGCCGCGGCGCACCGCATCCACGGCGGCGGCCTGGTGGGCGTAGAGGCGGGTAACCCCCCGGGTCGCCAGCCGCACCCGCAGCGGCTTGGGTAGCGGCGGGTCCAGGACTGCGTAGCGGGCAGACCGCCCGACTACCGAGCGGCGGTGGACGATCTGGCCCTGATACCCACGGTCGCGTTGGAGGCCGTCGAGGAAGGCGGGGATGTCGAACGACGCGCGCCGGCTCACGGTGCCATCAGTATAGGACCCGCGATTGACAATGCGGAAGGCGGGCGGGTATCGTGATCAGTGACGGCGGCGGGTCGCTCCCGCGCCGTCTTTCACTCCCTACGCCGCGCGGAAGTGGCGGAACTTGGCAGACGCGCAGGCCTCAGGAGCCTGTGGGGGAAACCCCGTGGGGGTTCGAATCCCCCCTTCCGCACCAAAACCCTCTAGATCCTTGCACGTGGCAGCCGCTCAATCGGACCCCCCCGTGCCGCATTGCATCCCACTCCCTCAACTCGAGGAGGATGTTCATGCACCCCAGCGGACTATCGAGCAACCGCTCGCCCAGGGGTGAGAGTAGAACCGCTCAAATAAATGGAGAACCCCTGACCCTCATGATTTCTGCCATCAAACGCTACTCGCTTGTTGCGTTTCTTTGTGGTGGCTTTCGGCCTGTCGTGGGGGAACTATCTTCTAACCAAGGCATGGCTCTGGGCGGTCGCGTCTAGTCTGGCAGCACTCGTCCCGGTTCTCGTGTTCGGACCGAATCTCCGGCGTCAACCAAGAACTCAAGCCGAGACCTCTCCCGCTTAACTTCATCCCGCAGGCAGAGACGGACAGGCAGCTCCGGCATCAGTATCCGAACACGACGTGATTATCGAGGGATGACTATTGGGAGATGCTTCTCAGACGAAAAAATCCGGGCCGCCGGCGCAACTAGGATGCGCGAGGAAGGATCGATGCCGCGTGTAGAAGTGAAGGGGGGACAGCGAGCAGATGAGTTGAGAGGTGTGTGTGTCTCATGACTTCGGCGGCCCGGCTAACTCACTCTCTCTGAGTCCCGTGACTTTGCGTCGCGCCCTCGCGGGCGGTTTGCCTTTCTCGAGTCCCGGTTCCCTAGCATCTATCTTGTGCCCATCGCTCTCCTCCTTAGACCTCCCTCTTTGTCCCGTTTCTCCACCGGCTAGGTAGCAAGGACGTGCTTCGAAAAACCGGACAATCTCCCCAAAACCGGCAGGAAAGTGCCCTGCCGCGGCCAATAGTTCGGCCTACCGATTTTTTAACTCAAGAGGCACAGGAGGGGACCGGGATGGACACGCATCCGGCCTTCTCCCGGGAGAACGAGTCATTCGTCCCCCCGGAGCAGGTCATGACCCGGCTGATGCGGCGGAGGGCCTCGCGGGCCCGCGCCCTATGGCTGGAGTATCTCTTCCTGGGCATCGTCATGGCCGGGGTCCTGGCGGGACTCTTCCTGGCGGCGAGAGGGTAGCAGGCCCGTGGCGGCACGCGAGCTGCTCGTGCGGCATCACGCGGTGGAAGGCGGTCGGCGTCTAGCGGCTGCAGCGAACGGGCATGGTCACAGCGATAGGCTTCATCTGCCCCATTCGACGCAGCAGACACCGACTATGGCCCTGCAGCGAACCCCCAACGCCCACATCGAAGAGTGGGCCGGCACCATCGCCACCGCTCTGCTTGACCAGCAGGCCTGGTATCGGCAGGCGCTCACCCACCAAGAGATCCGCACCCTGACCGGACTCTCCGAGCAAGAGGTCGCCCGCGGATGCTGGCACGCGCGCCTGCATGGCCTCCTGCAGTTCGAACCCGGTACGGGTCAGGGGCGGTATGCGCTCACGCCTCTAGGAGCAGCGCTGGCCCGCCGCATCCGATCGCAGCGGGCCAGCGCCGAAACCGACCTCTAGGCGTTCCGCTCAGTCATCGCTACCGGGGCGCAAGAGTGATCTGGCCCCGGATCTCCCCTCCCGCGTTCAAGGCCGTGTGGAAGTTGACATAGAGGCGGCCGGCCAACAGGTCGGCCATCAGGGCCGCCGGGACGTTCCGCCACACGCCCGCGACCGTCCCAGCCGTGGCGGCAGGACAGCCCCCACTGATGATCGGGTCTGCTGCGCCGCAGATCGTCTGCACAACGGGACCGGCGACACCCCGCTCGGCGCGGTGGAAGTGCGACTGCAGCAGGTTCCCGCTCAGGCCCGTGAAGGTGAAGGCAAATCCCACTTCGTTTCGCGCCGCGTTGATGACGACGGCTCCGGTCCCTGCCGCCGTCGCGGGCGTCTGCGCCGCCGGAGCAGGTATTTCCTGTCCCCGGGTAACATCCACCACGACTGTCGTCGGCGCTCCCGGCGATGGTGCTGCCGCGGGCGAAGCAGGAGGTGACGCTGGGGGAGGCGTTGCCGTGGGCGCCGGAGAGGCGGGCGCGGGCGGAGGCGAGGGCACCGGCGGTGCGGGGGTAGGTGGCGGTGTCGGTGTCGGGGCAGGGGCGGCAAGCCCTGCGCCTGGTCCGCCCAAAAACAGCAGCGGCGCCATCACCAGAAGGGTGACAGCCCCGACTGCAACGACAATAAGGCTCGACCGTCCAGGATCAGACATCTCAACCTCCCAAAGCCAAAATTGGTCGAATGCGTTTTAGCCAGAGGAATCACGCGCTAAACCGTATTCAAAGATCTGAAAAGTTTACGGAAAAGTTACGAGGCAGAGCCGCGATCGGGATCGGGCTGCGGCTCGAGAGGGGTCGACTCTCCCTCGACAGTCACCTCAGCGGGCGTGACCCCACCGCCGGAGACCTCACCCCCTTCATCCTCCGCGCCGCCGACCGCCCGCGCCACCGCGGCCACGAAATGCGGCTCGGGGAGGGCGCCGACGAATTCGTGTGTCTCGTTGATGACCACCTTCGGCACGGCGTAGACGTTGAAACGGCGCGCCAGGTCGGGGAACTCGGTAGCCTCCACGATGTCGGCGCGCACGCGCGGACTTTCGATCGCCAGGTGCGCGGCCAGCCTGGCCGCGCGCGGGCAGTGGGGTCAGGTGGGGGTAACGAAGACCTGCAGGTGGATCTCCCCCGGCAGCACGGCGAGGGCGGCGCGCGTCGGGTCGGCCAGGTCGCCGCGGCCGCGGGAGGTGGCGATGATCACCTCGAGCAGCGTTACGAACTCGTACCCTGCCGGCAAGCCCAGGTAGCGGACGCCGTAGTCCTGCTGCCCCAGGAAGACGATGGCCGGCACGTGCTCGATCCCATATCGCCGGGCCTCCTCGGAATGGGAGAGCAGCCCGTACTCCTCCAGCGTGACCCGCTCCGAGAGCGCAGCCACCTCCGTGAGAATCCGTCGGGTGTACTCGGCGATCTCCCAATCCTCCCCGGGCAGGGCCAGACCCCCGGTGGCGGGGAGGAACAGCAACAGCCGCACCGGCGCCTCCAGGTCAGAGGCGAAGCGGCGGCGAATCGTTTCAGCGTCCTGAGGGTTGAGGAACGGCATCGGTGTTCGTCCTGCTCTCCCGTCTTGCGCGATGAGCGATGACCTGTACCGGCGCGACACCCTGGTCCTCGCGCACCTGCGCGGGTATCCCGAGGAGCTGCGCCACTACAGCAACCTGATCAAGCAGGCCCATCCGCGAGGCATGTCGGCGCTGGACTTCGTGCTGCGCCGCCCCGCCGCCTCCGATTCGCTCATTGCCGCGGTCTGCCGCGCGGTCGCCGCCGGAGAGTCCGTCCTCAGCGCCGTCGAAGCGGCCGAGCGCTTCGGCGTCACTCCCCGCGCGTTCCTGGAAACGATCGCCAGCCAGCCGGACTTCCCGGCGCCGCTCTTCGCCAACGCAGAGAAACGCATCTGGCGGAGCGAGGACATCGAGGCGCGCGCCGGAGCCACCGGGCCGCCCGGAGGGCAGGCTTCCCGTGGGCATCGTGGGCAAGATCCGTCTCTGGGTGACGTGTAAGCGCTGCGGCCGGCCCTTCGACACGGGCCGCCGCATGGACCGCCGATCCTTCACCCGCGGTACCCTCGCGGCCAATTACCACCTCTGCCCGCACTGCGGGACCCGCGAGACCTACCGCAAGGCGGACTACCAGATCAAGGAGGAGTCGGAAGAGCGCACCCCGCGCTGAGGCGCAGTTACTGGCGGGGCGCCTGTTCGGCCAGCCTGCGCACCTCTTCGAGCAGGCGCAGGGTCTCTGCCTCGAAGCGCTCGGAGATGAGAGCAAACCTGGCCTGCTGCTCCAGGGTCAGCGCCGCGGCGATCTGGCGCAGGACCTGCTGGCGGCGCCGCTCGATGTCCGTCCGCAGATCGGTGAGCTCGGCCAGCTTCAGCCGGATCGCCTCCTGATCGGGCGGCCGCCGCCGCAGCAACTGCCGCAACTCCCCCTCCAGCGCCCGCTTGCGCCGTCCCAGCTCCAGGCGGATCTCCTTGAGCGCTTTGATTCGGGGGAAGACGCGGGCGATCTGCTGGTCGGTGAGATCCAGATCGTCGACGAGCCGCCAGATCAGCAGCGCTTCGATGATCCGGCCGACGCGCTCATCGGGCAGGGGCGTGGGCGCCTGGCCCAGCGCCGGGAGCGCCAGGAGGCCGACGACCACGGCAGCGAGGGCGACGTGCCGGCGCATCAAGGTCCTTCCGGCTGAATCAGGTAGAGCGGGTCGGCGTCAGTCCCGCCCAGGCCAGACTGCCAGATCTGCACCGTCTGCTCGAGCGACGGCAGCAGGGTGCGCATGGAGTCGGTGAGGTAGGGCGCCAGCGGGTTCGGGGTCTGAGCTTCGGGACCAGGACCCAGCGCCGGGCGCAGGAGAGTAGAGACCACGAAGACGACCACCACGACCGCCGTCGCCGCGGCGGGGCCGAGCGCAGGCACAGTGAGACGCCGGCGCAGTCTCGCCCAGAGCCCCACCGGCTCGCGGGCGATGCGCTCCTCCAGCTGAACCATGAAGCCTGGCCAAAACCCCAGCGGCGGGTCGGGATCGGGGCCGGCGCGGAGGAGCGCCACCGTTTCCTCGAACCGCGCTGCCTCCCTCCGGCAGTTGGCGCAGACCTCCAGGTGAGCGGCCACGGCCCGCCGCAGATCGGGCGGAGTCCGTCCCGTCACCGTCTCAATCAGCGCATCGCGCGTTTCCCGACAGGTCACCGTCGCTCCTCGCTCCATTCCTCGGCCAGCAGGACGCGCAGTTTCCTCAGCGCGGCGAACATGGTCGCCTTGACCGTTCCTTCCGAACAGCCACAGATCCCGGCGATTTCGTCATATGGCAGATCCTGGTAGAGTCGCAGTCCGACCATCGCGCGCTGGCGCGGAGGCAGGCTCTCCACCGCCCGCGCCACAGCCTGGCGCAGCGCCCCCGCCTCCACCTGCGCCACCGGACCGGCCTCGGCCGGGACCTCCTGCACCACCTCGTCCAAATCCACCCAGGCGTGACGCCGGCGGCGCTCCTGAAAGTCCAGGCAGAGGTTCACCGTGATCCGGTAGAGCCAGGTGCGCAACTGCGCGCGGCCGTCGAAGCGGGGCAGTGCCCGGTGCACCCGGATGAAGACCTCCTGGGTGACGTCGGCGCCGTCCTCGTGATTGGCGAGCATCCGCCGGGCGATCCGGTAGACGGTCTCCCGGTGCTTGATCACCACGGCCGTGAAGGCGCTCTCTTCACCCCGCTTGAAGGCCGCAACGAGTGCGGCATCTTCGTGGTCCAAAGGTCCCTCCTACCCCTGGAACGGCGCCGGGGACGCCTGCGTTTAGTGGCTCTTCCTTCCTTGTGCCCGGATTCCTGGTCGGCCGTCCGGAACACCCTCGAGCGCTGAGGCGATCCCGCGCAGCGGGTCGGCGACGAACACCGGACGGCCGCCGACGAAGGTCGCCAGCACCTTCACCTCGAGCAGGGCTTCCGGAGGCTCAGACATGACGTCCCGGTCCAGGACGATGAAATCCGCCAGGCGGCCGTAGGACAGGGTCCCCTTGAGCTGTTCCTCGCCCGAAGCCCACGCCGCTCCGACGGTATAGGACCTGACCGCCTCTTCGATGGTCAGCGCTTCCTCGGGGTACCAGGCCGTCCGATGTTCCGCGGCTCCACGTCGGGTCACCGCCGCGTAGATGCCCTGCCAGGGATCCGGCGTCTCCACGGGCGCGTCCGAACCGAAGGCCAGGATCGTTCCTACCCGGAGGAGGGATCGCCACGCGTAGGCCGTGCGGCTGCGCCGTCCCCAATAGCGGTCAGCGATGTCGCGGTCGCTGGTGGCGTGGATGGGTTGCATCGACGCCGTGACGCCCAGCCGGGCCAGTCGAGGAAGATCATCGGGGTGGAGCAGCTGCACGTGCTCGATGCGGTGCCGGGCCCCCAGCCGTCGGGTAGCGTCGGCGTTCGCCTCGTAGGCGTCCAGCACCCAGCGGTTGGCCCGGTCGCCGATGGCGTGGATGGCACACCACCACCCCGCCGCCACCGCCTGGCGCACGATGGCCGCCAGCTCCTCCCGGCCGTGGATGGCGATGCCGGTGTTGGCCGGCAGCCCGTCGAACGGTTCGAGCATGCTGGCGGTCTGCGAGCCCAGCGTCCCGTCGGCGAAGACCTTCACCGGTCCGACGCGCAGCCACTCGGTGCCGGACCCCGTGCGCAGCCCGGACGCCGCCGCGTCCAGCACGCCGAGGGGCAGCGTCGCGCACACCCGCAGGGACAGATTGCCGCGCGCCGCCAGTTGCTGGAGTACGCCGAAGACCCTGTCGCCCTCATAGCTCTCGGTGCCCACGAAACTGTGTACGCCCGTGATCCCCATGCGATGCAGCCTCGCGGTGCCCTCTCGGATGCCGCGCTCGACCGTCTGGATATCCGCGGGCGGGATGACATTCCCGACCAGAGCCTTTGCCGATTCTTCCTTGAGGATGCCGGTGGGGACTCCACGATCGTCCCTGGCGATCTCTCCTCCAGGCGGGTCCGGGGTCTGGGGCGTCACACCAGCCAGCCGCAGTGCCCGGCCGTTGACCCAGAGGAGGTGGCCGTCCTTGCTGCTCAGGGCCACGGGGTTGGCGGGGCTGACGGGGTCGAGATCGGCGGCGGAGGGAAAGCGGTCCTCGGGCCAGACGTTCTTGTCCCAGCCGCGTCCCAGAATCCAGCGCTCCGGCCGCTCGCGCGCCGCGGCCGCACCGACGGCCGAGACCGCCTCCCGCAGCGACCCAGCTTCCGAGAGATCGACCCGCCGCAGCGCGATCCCGTACGCCGCCAGGTGGATGTGGCTGTCCACAATCCCCGGCAGCACAGTCCGCCCGCCGAGATCGACGCGCGGGTGGCCCGGAAACGCCGCCGCGAGTTCATCGGTCTCGCCCACCGCGACAACGCGCCCGCCGGACGTGGCGAGGGCGCCGGCGATGAGTCGTGCGGGGTCGAGCGTATAGACGCGCCCGTTCAGGAGGAGCGCGCCGTGGAGGCTACCAGACCGCGCGGTCGCCCACCCACTCGTAGAGATAGCCGCGCACGCGCTTGTACAGGTAGAAGGTGACCAGCGCGCTCATGGACCCCTTCACGAGGTTGAACGGCAGGAGGGCAGGAAGCACCAGCGCAATCACCTGCGGACGCGGAATCCCAAAGAAGATCGGTGTGAGCAGGATGTTCGCCGCGATCATCGCGCCTGTCATCGCCAGCACTCCGAAGATCAACGCCCTGACCGCACCCGGCCTGGTGTGCTCGATCACGTAGTACCAGCCTGCCACGCCCACGAGCGTGGCCCCGGCGAGCAGATTCATGAAGACGCCGAATGGGCCGCCGACCGTGCCCGGTCGGAGCAGCTGAATCAGCAGAGCCTTGATCATCTCAACGGAGAGACCGGCCAGGGGCCCGAGGGCGAAGGTGGCGATCAGGGCAGGTATCTCGCTGGGATCGTATTTGAGCCAAGCGGGAAAGAACGGCAGGGGGAAATCGAAGTACATGAAGCTGAAGGCGATGGCGCCGAGTACCGCGACCTGCGTGAACCGTCTCATCCCTGCCCCCTGGCCATGACCGAAGGGGCAGAGATCCCGGACCAAGGGATCAGGGATGATCAGACAGCCTGAGCCCTCCCAGAAGACCTTCTCCCATCCGGACTGTACCGTCGGCTCCGGAATCGCACCGGATCTGCGGCGCTCTCGTGTGCGCCGCTCGCGGGCTCTACCGCCGGTCGGGAGTTGTTCCGGGCCGCTGCCCGGAGACGCACCCTGCCCCGAAGGCCGTCAGTATTCGATTGACCTGATGATAGCACAAGGGAATGGAGGGGTAGGGTCACTCCTCGCGGAGGTCGATCTCCGTTGCGCCGGCGGCCCCCAACAGCGCCCGCGGCGCGACCGGAAACACCGCCGTCGGGGTCCCCGCAGCAGCGTAGACGACGTCATAGGCGAGAAGGTCCTGGTCGAGGAAGGTGGGGAGGACC
The DNA here is from genome assembly GCA_036004665.1 of bacterium. Lineage (GTDB taxonomy): Bacteria > Sysuimicrobiota > Sysuimicrobiia > Sysuimicrobiales > Humicultoraceae > JACQGZ01. The sequence continues at coordinate 38,494 of DASYRG010000020.1, forward strand.
CTCCGGTGCCCCATCGGAGGGACGCCCCCGATCGCGTACCCGGTGACCTCCCGGACGATCACTGCGTCGGCCTTGCGGATGACGCGCGCTCCGGCCGCCGCGGCCAGTTTCCCCACATCCACGCGATTCGCGCCTGAGGCGAGGACGAGAATGGGCCGCGCGTCGGCCAGGAACACCAGAGATTTCACGATCTGCGCCACGCTGGTCCCAAGGGCGCGCGCGGCGTCCTCGGCCGTCCTGGTGCCCGCCGGGAATTCAGCGATGTCGGCTGTCAATCCGGCCGCCTGCAGCGCCGCACGCACGCGGTCGATCGCCACGCCCCTATCTTACCGGGAGGGGCGGACGCGGAGGACGACTGCTCGCTGAGCAGGGGCGGTCAAGGTGTGTAGATTCTGGTCTTCGGCTTGAAGACGACCCAGGCGAACCAGAAGTAGTCGCCGCTGACGACCGGCTCCAGCCGCTGCCCCCGCAGCGGCCCCGCGGTCGCCTGGCCCAGAATGGTCCAGCTCGAGCGAGTCTCCCGGTCGGTAAACCCTTTGGCCGCAGGCAGAAACGTGAGGCGGCGGGCGCCTGCCTTCGGGACGAAGACGCCGCTCGCCCCAATGTCGCGCCCACCGGCCACGTCGCTCGCATCGAGCGCCGAGACCGTCCCTTTTTCGAAGAGCACCACGATGGCCTGCCCGCCCACCACATCGTGCACGACGCGCACTTTCTCCAGGACGCTGAAGGGGTAGGCGACGTGCTCGCCACGCAGAGAGACGGCGACGACCCGCTCCATGGGACGGAGGCGCCCGTCCTTCGACCCGCTGTACAGGAACGGTGAAGAGTTGATGTTGTCGTAGCCGACGTAGGGGTTCCGCCCATACGGACGGCTGTGACCCGTGTTGCGCGAGAGCACCTTCCCCTGTGGATAGGTCGCGCGGAACGTCTCCCAGGAGATGATCTGTGCCGGGAGGAAAGTGAGGCGCCTGCCGGTGAGGTCGCCCACAATTGCTTCGCCGGTGGCCTGCTGCCACCAGGACTCCGTCCGTCGATCGTACATCACCAAGTCGCTGAACCGGAGCTTGCCTGTCGTGCCGAAATCGTGGGCCTTCCCATCCAGCCTGGCGTCGAAGACCAGCGCCGTGTTGCAGAGGGGACAGAAGGTGATCAGCGCGGGAACGCCGCCGACCGTATCGTTGACGATCTCATGCCAGGTGAGGATCTGCAGCGGATACGCGCGGGCGTCCCCGCCCCGCGCGAAGAGGACCACGGGCTCTTTCGGCTTGAGCCACCTGCCTGCCGCCGCCGCCGTCTCGAAGCGGGGATGATCGATGGCGGGGATGCCGTCCTTGGGCGGCCCGCCGGAGATGATCTCGGTCAGGGGGACAGAGTGCTTCTTGAAGTTCGTCTTCCACTCCGAGGCGTCGTGGAAGGGAACAGGCTCACCGGTGTGCGCCGCCCGCACTGCTGCTCCTTCCGGCAGGGGGCTGAGCGCGCCGGCGGCGATGAGGACCGTGAGCAGGACCGCGATGCGCACGAACGAGCGCTAACCGCCCACGCGCCCGCGGGCGCGGAGGTAGGCGTGGACGGTGGTGACCAATGCAGCGTGGCTCCAGGTGAGCGGGCTGACCGAGAGCGCCGCGCCGGTGTAGGGGTGAATCTGCTCGGCCAGGATCCCGCTGGGCAGCGCGTGCTGGCAGACCCAGGTCAGGAGTTCGGTCACCCGGTCGAGCTCGGAGGTGCTGCGCGCCGTCTCGGCATACCACTGCGCCAGCCAGAGGGTGCAGATGAACCAGGGATTGCCCGGCACGTGGGCGGCGTCGTCGGTGACGCGGTGGTAGGCATCCTGTTCGTACCGGGCCATCCCGCCGATCTCGGTCTGTACCCAGAGCCGTTCGCGGATGGCCTCCATGGTGCGAACGACCCGCGGATCGCCGGCGGGGTACATGCCGAAGAGCCAGAGCCCCGCGATGGAGGCGTCCAGGACGGGGTCCACTCCCCAGGAACCGTCAGGCCTCGTATGCACCATGCGGACGAAGCGGCTCTCGTCCCGCCACAGGTGGCGGTCCGCTCCCGCCCGGATCTCATCGGCGGCGCGGCGGTAGCCCGCAGCCAGGTCCCCCTCGCCAAACGCATCGGCGAAGTTCGCTCCTGCCATCAGCCCGCCCCAGGTCGCGCCCACCGTCCAGGCCAGAACGCCGCGCCGCTCCTCCCACAGATCCCAGGAGGGCAGCGGAAGGCGGGTCTCCATGTCGCGATAGTCGACCATCCAGTTGGCCGCCCTGACGACCAGGCCCCGGTAGAGCGGCTTGATGAACTCCACCTCCCGATACCGGTCGAAGTGCCGCCAGAGTGCCCAGAGCACGAGCGCCGTCTCATCCTCCTGGACCGGTAGTTGCTTCTTCCCCTCGTAGTACCATCCATGCCAGGAAGAGGCGATGGAGCCGTCCGGCGTGTACTTGTGCAGCAGGTAGCCTTCCTCCGTAATGACCTGGTGGCAGAACGTGAAGAAGCGCCGGGTCACCTCTGAGTGTCCTGCCTCATTCAGAGCGTCGGCGACGAGGGCGCCGTCCCGGGGCCACATGTACGCGTAGGTGTCACTGGCAAAGCGCGTGGTGTCGAAATCGTTGGCCGCGATGATCGCGCCACCGTTGTCGATCTGCGACCGGAGGATCAGCAGGCTGCGGCGGTAGACGCCTCCCACCAGCGGCGGCAACATCGCCATCTCCGCCTTGGCTTTGGTCAGCCACAACGTCCAGTAGTGGCGTGTGCGTTCCAGAAACGTCTGCGGACCCTTCGCCCGGACGATCCGGTTGATCCGCGTGACCTCGGGGAAATCCTCACCCACGGCGATCCAGTGCCATCCGGTGGCCCGACCGCCGGCCGGCACGCGCAGGTGGAGGGCGACCGTCGAATCCACGCTGCCCTGCGCCACCGCGTTACCCGAGAGGACACCGTCTTCCGCGTCGCGCCAGGTGCCCTCGCGTCCCTGCCACTCCTTGATCCCCACAGCCCACTGGTCGACGCCGAGGGCCCATGCGCCCGACTCCTCGCGCGCGACGTTGACCATAAACCAGCGCTTGCCTTTGTAGTGGAAGACCGCGCGCCGCTCCGGTTCATAGTAGACGGAGTCGGCCACCTCGGTGCCGCTGATGTGGAAGTCCTGGGCGAAGAGCAGGCGCACCTCCCGGTCTCGGCCCGCCTCGTCGGTGACGATGAGGCGCCGCAGGTAGAGGTTCTCGTGGAAGTCCACCACGTCGGCGCACTCCAGCCGCAAGGCGAGGTCCGGGTGGCGCAGGGTGACGCGCGTGACGAGGGTGTCCGCTTCGTAGTCCAAAGATCGCTCCCATCCAGGATGATCGATCCAGCGGAACTGGCCGTCCGCCCACACACCGAAGCGGAAGGGGTGGCCGGGAGAGTGGTTCTCCTGGCCCACGTGCGGCCAGTAGAAGTCTTGCAGCTGATAGATCAGGTCGAAGTTGACCAACAGCGAGCCGTTGCCGACCGGGATGTCCCGCGGCACGACCGCCCCTAGTAGGCCCGCGCGTAGTACACGGTGGCCCGCGACGACCGCCCGCAGACCACGCAGGCACCCTCCGGCCGGTCGTCCAGGGGGATCAAGCGTGGGGAGGCGCCGGTGCGGTCGCGAATCTGATCTTCACAGTCCTGCGATTCGCACCACCCCACCCGCACGAACCCCCGCCGCGCGGCGATGAGGGCGGCGATCTCCTCAACCGTGGATGCCACGGTGATGTGCTCGTCGAGAAAGCGGAGGCCGCGCGCGTGCAGCTCGGCCTGGATCTCATCGAGCACCAGGCCGACGCGCTCGGCGAGAGCGTCCTCGGCGACCGCCTCCTTGCCTCTCCCGGTGCGCCGTACCAGGGTCACCTGCCGCTGCGCCAGATCCCGCGGGCCGAGTTCGAGACGCACCGGGACGCCGCGCATCTCCCACTCGTTGAACTTCCATCCAGGCGTGTAGTGCTCTCGGTCGTCCAGTTTCACGCGGATGCGCTCCCTCAGGCGGGCGGCCAGGGCCTCCGCGTGCTCTCGAACGCGCGCAGCGTCGGCGCCCCCCGCTTTGCCGGGGATCGGTACGATCACGACCTGGTGGGGAGCGATCGCCGGGGGAAGGATCAGACCGCGGTCGTCGCCGTGGGCCATGATCAGCGCGCCAATCAGACGCGTACTCACCGCCCAGGAGGTGGTCCAGACGTATTTCTCCTGGTTGTCCTGGTCGAGGAACTTCACCTGGAAGGCTCTCCCGAAGTTCTGACCCAGATAGTGGGAGGTCCCGGCCTGGATCGCCTGGCTGTCCGGCATCAGCGCTTCCAGCGTGTAGGTGTCGTCCGCGCCGGCAAAACGCTCACTCGGCGGTTTGCGCCCTGCGAGCACCGGAATAGCCAGGACCCCCTCCAGCAGTTCCCGGTAGAGCTCCAGAATGGAGCGGCACTCTTCCACCGCCTCTTCCTCGGTGCGATGCGCGGTGTGGCCCTCGTGCCAGAAGAACTCGGTCGTCCGCAGGAAGAGGCGGGTCGCCTTCTCCCAGCGCACCACGCTGTTCCACTGCACGATCAACACCGGCAGGTCGCGGTAAGACTGCACCCACTTGGCGTACATCGGCATCATGATTGCTTCGGATGTAGGCCGCACCGCCAGCCGCTCCGCCAGCGGCTCGTCGCCGCCCTGCGTGACCCAGGCCACCTGCGGGGCGAAACCTTTGACGTGCTGCGCTTCGAGCTGCAGCAAGTTCTCCGGCACCAGCACGGGGAACGCGGCGGTGACGTGCCCGGTCGCCTTGAGGCGTGGATCCAGCCAGCGCTGGATCCCCTCCCAGATCGCCCAGCCGTAGGGGCGCACCACCATCATGCCGCGGATCGGGGAGTAGTCCGCCAGTTCCGCCCGCAGGCAGACGGCCGTGTACCATTCGGAGAAATCCTCCGCCTTCGATGGGATGGCTCTCACATACTCGGTGCCCATCGGCTTCGACGCTCCCCCTCAAAGAAAACACCCCGTCCGAAGGGACGGGGCGCACCCGCGGTACCACCCTGCTTCCGGCATCTGCACGATGCCGGCGCTCTCCCCGATCACGGCGGGTTCCGGCGCATTGCCTCTCGTGAAGGGTCTGCGCGGACTCGGAGGCTGGGTTCGGCGCGTGGCCGTAGCCGGGCTTTCACTCTCCCCGGCTCGCTCACCCGGCGCGGCGCCTATGCGCCCTCCTCATTGCCGATTGGCCTTAGTTGTACCAGTCTCCGGCACCCCCGTCAACGCGGACCCGATGGTGGGAGGGAGGGCGACATCAGGGGGCGCCGTCTGGTAGCTGCGCCAGGAGGCGTGCGGCGGTCGCGTACCCGATGTTCACCGCCAGGACCTTGCCGCGGTCGAGGACGACCGTGCTAGGCACGCTGAAGATCCCCAGGGCCCGCACGAGGGCCGGCGCAGAGAACGCGTCCACCTCGTGAATCTGCAGGCGCGGACCGGCCTTCCCTCGCAATTCCTGCAGGGCCGGACGCTGCGCCGCCTCGCACGCCGCGCAGTCGGGCGAAGTGAAGGAGAGGACGGCCGGGCCACCGTTGAGGCCGAGACCTGCCAGGACGCCGGTGTCGAGGCGCACCGTCAGCGCGCGAAGGCGGAAGCGCAGCCACAGTGCCGCCAGCAGGAAGCCCAGCGCGATGAGGCCTAGAACGGCCAAACGATCCGTCATGCGGCCTGCTCCCGCCGGATCACGCCCATGCGGCGCAGTTGGTAATAGAGGAAGCACCCGGCGCAGAAGTTCCAGAAGACGTTGATCGCCGCCAGGACCGCCACCAGCGCCGCCAGCCCCCAGCCCCACCAGAAGGCTCCCGCGTACAGCGCCGCCGACGACGCTGCCAGGACGATCACCCCCACGCCCTGTGAGAACCTGTGGGGGGCGGCCTCATCGACCACCAGGTGCGGCCGGATCACACGGAGGGGAAGGGCCACGTGCCGATAGAGCAGCCGCAGCGGCCCTCCCGCCGGCCAGGCGACGTTCGCCAGAAGCGCCGCGGCGAGGACCGGGACGAGCCAGGGGAGACCCAACAGCCAGGCCGCGGCCAGGACGGCCATGATCGTAACCTGTCCGAACTTGATCGCGTTGTGATCAACCCGCTGTGCTCCTGCCATGCCGACACCTCCGCCGAATCCAGAGATGAATGCACTGGATGGCGAAGACCGTGGGCTTTGCCTTGCCGAACGACGTCAGGCCGTCAGGCCTGTGCGGGTAGGGCGAAGGGCCGCCACGGCCTTCGCCCGGGACAGATGCACTGCCGGGGAGTATACGGGCTGTGTTGACGGGACGCGCTCATCGCTGCTCTTAGGCCATGAGCCTACCATCCGGGGAGCGCCTGTCAAGCGCCCGCGGCGGCCTGCTGCGCCCACGCCAGCGCCTCGGCGACGACCTCCTCGGCCGCAGCGCGGTCAGACGGCGCCTCCATTGGCGCGCCGAAACGCACGCGCACGCGCGCGGGCCGTGGGATCAGCTTGCCCAACGGAAGGGCGCGGCCAGTCCCCAGGAGCGCCGCCGGCACGATCGGCATCCCTGTCCGTGCAGCCAGGAGGCCGGCGCCTGCCTTAGCTTCATCTCCACGCGGTGAGACGCGGCCCTCGGGAAAGATGACAACGAGCGTTCCGGCCTCCAACGCGGCAATGGCCTCCCTGATCACCGAGAGATCGGTCTGCCCGCGGCGCACGGGGATGACCCCGTAGGTGCGCATCGCCCACCCCACGGCGGGGAGGCGCAGAAACTCCGCGGCGGCGACGAACAGGCCGCGGCGCGGCAGCGCGGCGGCGAGGATCAGCGGGTCGACCGCGCTGGGATGGTTGCCCACCAGGAGGGCGCCTCCATCCGGAACGTGCTCCGCCCCCTCCACTCCAAACCGGAAGTACAGTCGGAGCACCAGGCGGACCAGGCGGTAGGTCAGCCGGAAGAGCGGGGTCTCGCGAGGTCGCACCCGGCCCAGAGGGGTCAGGGTTCGGGGTTGGCCCCAGACCGGACAGTCCGCTCCCCCGCTTCGAGGTCTTTTCGTGTGCGAGAGGCGACCAGGAGGACGAGCGCGCGGACGATCGGGCTGAGCAGGGCAAGAAGCCAGGTCGCGGGTTTCAGCGCATAGATGAAGAGCAGATTGACGAATCCCAACACACGCTTCAGCCAGAGGAAGGACGCACCGATCCGCTGGAATGCCGCGCTGCGCCCGTAGAGCAGGGTGAGGAGCAGAATCCCGAGCGAGAAGGCAAATCGCTGCACGTCGCTGAGGTGGACGTGAAGGAAGTCATCGACCAGGAGGCCCACCCCGATGCTGAGCACCAGCAGGTAGGCGGCGGCCTCCACGACCGGGTAGCGGTCGATGAGGCGAACGAAGATCCCCGCGGCAAACCGCATCGTCACGATGCCCAGCGCCACACCAGTCATCACGACCCAGAATTCCCGCGAGAGCGCCACGGCGGCGACGACGTTGTCCAAGCTGAACGCCAGATCGGCGAGTTCGACGGCGAGCACGACATTCCAGAAGGAGCGCTGCGTCCGCAGCACCGGCTGACCAGCGGCTTCGGCGGCTGCGGCTCGCGCCTCCGCGGGAGTTTCCCCGAGGTGATCGACCGCCAGCTTGATCAGATAGAGACCGCCGAGCAGCAGGAGCCAGCGGTTCTGGATCACCCAGCTGGCGATGAAGAGCATCAACCCGCGGCCCAGGTACGCTCCCAGGAGACCGACCTTGAGGGCGGCCGGCCGCTGCCCGCCGAGGAGGCGGTGAATCGGCCGCTGCAGTCCCCGCAGCGGGCCCGGCCAGGGGATTGGGGCGTGCGCCGGCAGGTGGGAAACCATGGCGCCGAGGACGGCGGCGTTGTCGATGGAGAGGATGCCCTCCAGGTAGATCAGCTGGAGGACGATCAGCAGGACGGCGGGAGTGAGGTCGGGCACGCTTTGAGTCTACCCGTCCGCGGCGGTCCCCGTCACGGGACGACTAGACCTGGAGGCCGCGGAAGAACAGCAGGAGCATCAGCAGACCGAGGGCCAGCAGGGTGGCGATCCCAAAGACCTCCTGGAAGATGCGGGGCCAATCCTGCAGCGTCGCCAGGAGCAGGCCGGCGAGCGACACGGCAAAGATCGCGACCACCGCCACCGCCTGACGGTCGAGGCGGACCCGCGCGATGCCGGGACGCAGCGGCTCCGGCGCCCGCTCCTCCGTCAGGTAGTAGGGCACGTCAGTGACAACGGTAATGCGATGCCCCGCACGGCGGCGGAAGAAGAGCGCCGCCTTCAAGAGGAACGCGTTCTGATTGTGCAGGAGGAAGTGCCACCATCGCGAGGGTACGAACTCGGGCAGCACGACGGTGAGCTGCTGGTCGAAGCTCACCTCCCACTCCAGGTCGTCCAGGTAGCGGAGGATCGGCCCGAGCACCGACCTGTAGGGCGATTCCAGGACCTTCAACGGCATGCCCATGCCCCAGCGCTCCCAGCGCTTCACGACCTCGGCTGTCTCCGCGGGGTCGACATCGACGATCACCGCCGTGGCATCACTCGAGAGGGACTGAGCGTAGCGCAGCGCCGGCAGGATACCACGGTGAATGCCCCCCACCGGCACGACCACCTTGTGCTGCTTCACCGGCGCAGGCGCCTCCGCGTCCGAGAAGGCGAGCTGGCGCCGCACGTCCATGTAGTGCACCCAGATGCTGCGCATCAGCCACACGAAGGCGGGGATGAGGATGGCCACGATCCAGGCGCCCTGACTGAACTTGGCAATCACCACCACGACCAGCACGACCCCTGTGGCGATCGCCCCAATCAGGTTGAAGGCCAGGCTGCGCACCCACCCCCGCCCGCGCTCCGTCCACCACTTGCGCACCATGCCGCTCTGGCTGAGGGTGAACGAGAGGAACACCCCCACCGCATACAGGGGGATCAGGCTGTGGGTGTTGGCGCCGAAGATGTAGATCAGCAGGCCCGACAGGACGGCCAGCAGGATGATCCCGTTGGCGAAGACCAGCCGGTCCCCCATGTTGGCGAACTGGTGGGGCACGAAGCGGTCGCGGGCGAGGATGGACAAGAGCATGGGGAGTCCGGCAAAACTGGTATTGGCGGCCAAGATCAGGATCATGGCGGTGCCGGCCTGGGTGAGGTAATAGCCGATGCCGCCGCCGAAGACGATGCGCGCCAGTTGGGAGACGACGGTCTGCGTCTCCGCCGGTACGATCCCGAAGTGGCGGACCAGGTAGGTGATCCCCAGAAAGAGTGTGGAGAGGATCGCCGCCATCCAGATCAGCGTGTAGCCGGCGTTGCGCGATTCGGGTGGGCGGAAGGCCTGGATACCGTTGCTGATGGCCTCCACGCCGGTCATGGCCGCCGAACCCGAGGCGAAAGCGCGCAGGACCAGCAGCAGGGTCAGCGGGGCGAGGGGCGACGCGGCCTCGGCGCTGGCGCTCAGGCGCGGCGGCGTCGCCGGCGTTCCCCAGGCCCGGGCCAGCCCCAGCGCGAGCATCAGCAGTCCCATGAAGATGAAGAAATAGGTCGGGATGGAAAAGATCGTCCCCGACTCGCGCACCCCGCGCAGGTTGATGATGGCGATGAGGGCGACGGCGCCGAGCGCCAGGAGGACCCGGTTGTCGAAGAGCTCGGGCACGGCCGAGGTGATGGCGGCCACTCCCGCCGAGACGCTCACCGAGACCGTCAGGATGTAGTCGATCAGCAGCGCCGCGGCGGCCACCAGCCCGGGCCAGGTGCCCAGGTTGGAACGTGCCACGATGTAGGCGCCGCCCCCGCTGGGGTAGGCATGAATCGTCTGGTAATAGGAGAAGACAACGATGGCCAGGACCGTCGTGATCACTAACGAGATCGGCCACGCGTAGACCAGGGCGGCCGGCCCGGCCACGACGAGGCCTAGCAAGATCTCTTCCGTTGCGTAGGCCGACGAGGAGAGCGCGTCGGAGGAGAAGACCGCCAGCCCCTGGAGCTTGTTCAGCCGTTCGTACTTGAGTCGGTGCGTGGGCAGCGGGCGCCCGATGAGCACCCGTCTGGCCAGGTTCAGCGCCATCGTCCCGGGGAGGCGCGCTGCCGCGCTACCTCCCCACCACCTCCAGCGGCCGCTCGGCAGCGGGTGGGGACGGCGGCGTCGCATCCTCCGCGCGGATGGAGCCGCGGCGGCTCAGCCACACGGCGGTCGTGATCACCAGGAGCGAGAGGACCACCACGGTTCCGCGCACCGCCGAAGACAGGGGCAGAATGATGACCGGGGCGACCAGTACCGCCACCAGGTTCATCACCTTGATCAGCGGGTTCAGCGCCGGCCCTGCGGTGTCTTTGAGGGGATCGCCGACTGTGTCGCCGATGACGCCGGCCTTGTGCGCCTCCGTGCCCTTGCCGCCGAGATAGCCGTCTTCGATCTTCTTCTTCGCGTTGTCCCACGCGCCCCCGGTGTTGGCCATGAAGACCGCCAGGAGCTGGGCCGTCAGGATGGCGCCGGCCAGGTAGCCGCCGAGGGCGGAGGCGCCGAGCCCGAAGCCGATCAGGATCGGCGTGGCAATGGAGAGCATGGCCGGGCTGAGCAGTTCGCGCTGCGCCGCCCGGGTGACGATGTCCACACAGCGGGAGTAGTCCGGCCGCGCCATGCCTTCCATCAAGCCGGGGATCTCCCGGAACTGGCGACGCACCTCTTCCACCACCAGGAAGGCGGAGCGCCCCACCGCGCGGATGAGGAACGCGGAGACCAGGAAAGGCACCGCCCCGCCGATCAGCAGGCCGATAAAGACCTGAGGCAGGTTCACCTGGATGCCGACGCGGGTGAGCAGGTCGACCGCCTGGGCGCCCGCGTTCCGGAACTCCTCTACCGCGACGATGAGGCGCGCCTCCCCGACGAAGGACCGAAACAACGCGATCGCCGCCACCACCGCGGTGGCGATGGCGAAACCCTTGGTCAGCGCCTTCGTGGTGTTGCCCACCGCATCCAGGCGGGCGACAATCCGGCCGGCCAGCGTCTCGCCGCCCCGCTCGACACCCGACATCTCGAAGATGCCGTTGGCATTATCCACGATCGGGCCATAGGTATCCTCGGCGAGGATGAAGCCGGTCGTCGTCAGCAGCCCCAGACCGGCGAGGGCGATGCCGTAGGCGGCGAGGGCGATGCTTCCGGTGAAGATGGTCATCGAGCCGAAGATCGTAGCGGCGATTGCCACGATCGCCCAGACGCTCGATTCCAGGCCGAAGCCGAGGCCCGTCAGCAGCATGGTCGCCGGGCCCGTCCGCGTACTATAGGCGATCTCGGACACGGGCGCTCGATCCTGGTGGGTGAAGTACTCGGTCAGCCAGCCGATCACAAGAGCCAGGCCGATGCCCATCAGTGTGGCGAAGAAAAAGCGCCAGTCGGGCGCGCCCGTGCCGGGGTCGCGCAGGTAGAAGAAGTTGACCAGTCCGAACCCGATCACCGAGAGGCCTGCGGCGACCCGGAAGCCGACGTTGATCGGGCGCATCGGATCCCCGATGGCCTCGTCCTGGCCGCGCACGGCCCATGTGCCGATCATCGAAGCGAAGACACCGATCGCCCGCACGACCAGCGGGAAGATGATGAGTTTGAGGGCGAAGGCCGACGCCGCCGCCGGTCCGCCGTAGCGCTGGACAAAGGCGGGATCGAGCAGCGTGGCGGCGCCCAGGATAATCGCGGCGACGAGCGTCACCTCGTAGGACTCGAACACGTCGGCGGCCATGCCCGCGCAGTCGCCGACGTTGTCCCCCACATTGTCGGCAATGACGGCGGCGTTACGCGGGTCGTCCTCGGGGATGCCAACCTCCACCTTGCCGACCAGGTCGGCGCCCACGTCAGCCGCCTTGGTGTAGATTCCTCCCCCGACGCGCATGAACGCCGCCACGAGGGAGCCGCCGAAGCCAAACCCGACCAGCACCCGGGTGGCCTCCTCGCGGAAGATCATGAAGATGACGGTCGCCCCCAGCAATCCCAGCCCCACCGTGAACATCCCCGAGATCGTGCCAGCCTGGAAGGCGATCTCGAGGGCCTCCCGGTAACTCCGCCGCGCCGCGCTGGCCACGCGCACGTTGCCCTTGACCGCCGAGGTCATGCCGACGAAGCCCGCGCCGTAAGAGGCCAGACACCCGAGGAAGAAAGCCACAGCTACACCGACCGAGAGGACCGGCCGCCCGGCGTAGATGCGGTTGTAGAGTAGCCAGAGTCCGATCGTCACCAGCAGGATGAAGGGCGACATCGAACGCAGCTGCCGGCGAAGGTAGGCCAGCGCCCCCTCCTCGATCGCCCCCGCCACGGCCTGCATTGACTGTGTCCCGGCATCTCGCCGCAGCACGCGCCCGCGCAGCCACCAGCCGTAGAGCAGCGCGACCACGGCGCTGCCCAGGACCACCCAGAGCAGCGTCGTCTCCAGCGCTCCGAAATGGGGCAGCGTGATAGAGGTCTCGCTGACCGGTTCCTGCGGCATCTATCGCTCCTTCATGCTGGTCATTTCGTCCAGGGCAAGGCGAACGTTTTCCCAGGGGAAAGGGCCTTCAGCCCCTCGATGAGCCTTCCCATATATAGCAAGGAAATGCCTTGAGGGAAAGTTGCCTAACTGCTGGCTCCGCTCACTTCCCCGATGAGCGCAGCGGGGAAGGGATGGCCGCTCACCGCGAACGCCTTCCAGAGGGCCCCACCGACCGGCAGCATCACCGCCGCGCGCACCTCGGCCAGGGGGCAATGGCGCACCAGCGCCGCACGAAAGGCGTCGCGCATCACCTCATGGGTGAAGAGCCCGCCCACCCCCGCCACGGGATGGGAGGTCTCGTATGCGAGCCGCTCCCAGACGAGCCGGGCCGCCTTCGCGAGGTGCTCGGCCGACTCAGAGACGATGCGCGCCGCGCGTACATCTCCTTCCGCCGCGGCGGTGAGTGCAGGGGCGGCCAGGGCGGCGAGATCGACCGTCCGCAGCGACCGCGCGGCCTGGGCGAGGTGACCGGGGTGCGCCACGCCGAGGAGCTGCGCCACAAGTGATGCCACAGGGCCCTCCGCCGTCCCCTCCTCGCTCGAGCGCAGCAGCGTCTGGAGGAACTGGCGCCCGATGTCCACCCCACTCCCGCGGTCGAGCCGGTATCCCCACCCGCCAGCGCGCGCCTCGTCCCCCGACTCGTTCCGTCCCCAGGCGACCGACCCGGTCCCGGCGATGACGACGATTCCCGCCTGCCCGGGCAGGGCGCCCTCCAGCGCGACCGAGGCATCGGCAACGACCTGAACCCGCTTTCCCACGCCGTGCGCCTGGAGCGTCCGCTGCAGCTCCGCGGCGGCCTTGGGGTCGGCTGCGCCGGACACGCCGGCGACAACAACCTCCGCCGGCTCTCGACGCGCCGCCTCCGTGATCACCCCGGCGATCGCGTGAGCCGCTTCCGCGGTTGTACGCTCATGCAGGGCGGCCGGTCCTCCGCGCGCCGAACCGATTTGCCGACCGCTTTCTGAGACCGCGATCGCCCTGGTCGACGTCCCGCCCGCGTCGACGCCGACGAGGATCACGGGCGATCGTAGGCGGGCCGGCCGGCGACGAGGGTAAGCCGGGTGCGGCCGTCCTCACCGAGCACGGCCACGTCCGCGCGGTACCCAGGCGCCAGCACTCCCCGATCGGCGAGGCCGAGCAGGCGGGTCGGGGTCGCCGAGGCCGAGCGCGCCGCGTCGCGGAGAGGAATCCCCCAGCGAGCGAGATTGCTCACCGCCTCGTCCATCCGCAGGACGCTCCCGGCCAACGTCCCATCGGCGAGGCGCGGCATCCCATCCGCCCCCACCTCAACCGGCTGATCCCCCGCCGTGTACCTCCCCGGCGGCATCCCCGCCGCCCCCGCCGCGTCGGTGACGAGGGCGATGCGGTCCGGGCCGAGGAGGCGGAAGGCCATGCGCACCGCCGCGGGGTGGACGTGCACGCCATCGGCGATCAAGCCGCACACACAGGATCCGTCATCGAGGGCCGCGCCCACCAAGCCGGGATCGCGATGATGAAAGGCGCGCATTCCGTTGAAGAGGTGGGTGGCCATCCGCGCACCCCGTGCGAAGGCCCGGAGCGCCTCTTCATACGTCGCTTCGGTATGACCGAGCGCCACAACCACTCCCTTGTCCCCCAACCACTCGATCAGCGCATCGCTTCCCGGCAGCTCGGGGGCCAGCGTCACCAGGCGGAGGTGGGGGAGCGCCTCGCCGAAGAGTCCCAGTACCTCAGGATCGTCAGCGCGACGCAGCCACCTCGCCTCGTGGGCTCCCCGTCGAGCGGGATTGAGCACAGGGCCCTCGAGGTGGACGCCGAGGCGTTCCGCCCCCTCCGCCCCGGCGCCGGAGAGTACGGTGAGAGCCGCATGGGTCCGATGCGGTGCGGCGGTGATGAGGGTGGCCAGGTATCCGGTCGTGCCTGTCGAGGCGAGGTATGCGGAGAGGCGCGCGAGGTCCGCCACCCGGCAGTCGAGCAGGTCGACGCCCGCTCCTCCGTTCACTTGCAGGTCGACGAATCCCGGGACGATCACTCCGTCGGGAAAAATCCGGTCAGCCCCCGGGGGGATGCCTTCCCCGAGGGCGATGATGCGATCGCCTTCAATGAGCAGGTGCCCCGGGGCGAGGTCGGCCTCCGCGGCGAGGACCCGCCCGGCCGCGATGATCACCCTTCGAGTTCGGGTTCGACCTCGACCGGCTGAGGGCGGCCCCGCTGGCGCAGGGCCCGGATCGCGGGAAGCGCAAACAGGAACGCGGTGGCCAGGAAGAAACCCACGGCGATCGGCCGGGTCAGGAAGATCGCCGGCGATCCCTGTCCCATGATGAGCGCCTGCCGCAGCGACTGTTCGGTCATGTCCCCCAACACGAGCGCGACGACGAGGGGCGCGAGCGGATACCCCCGTTTCTTGAAGAGGTAGCCTGCCACTCCCGACGCCAGCATGACCCACAGGTCCAGGATCTGGTTGTTGGCCGCGTACGCGCCGATGGAGGACAGGATGACGATCAGCGGCGCCAGGATGCCGAACGGGATCCGGTTGATCGCCGCGAAGACGGGCACCAGCGTCAGCACCATCAGGACGCCGATGACGTTGGTGATGTACATCGAGCCGATCAAGCCCCAGACGAATTCCCGCTGGGTCTGAAACAGGAGCGGGCCGGGGTTCAGCCCCCAGATGAAGAACCCGGCCAGCATGACGGCGGCGGTCGGCGAGCCCGGGATCCCCAGCGTGACCATCGGGAGCAGCGCGCCGATGCCCGCGGCATGCGCGGCAGTCTCGGGGGCCACCACCCCCTCGACCTCTCCCTTGCCGAAGCGGCGCGCATTCTTGCTGAATTGCTTGGCCAGGCCGTAGCTCATGAAGGAGGCTGGCGTGGCCCCAGTCCCGGGAAGGACGCCGATCCAGAAGCCCAGGATCGTCCCGCGGACGATCGTCCACAGGTAACGCGGGAAGAGCTTCCAGGTCTCCCAAACCACTTTGAAATTCAACCGCGCCCGAACGCCCTCGAGGCGGAGGCCCTCCTCCACCGTCAGGAAGATCTCGCCCAACCCAAAGAGGCCGATCGCGATGACGATGAAGTTGACTCCGCTCTGCAGGGAGACCAGGCCGAAGTTCATCCGCGGCTGGCCGGTCACGATGTCGAAGCCGACCGTCCCCAGGAGCAGGCCCAGGAGGGTCATCAGGATGGTCTTCAGCGGGTTGGCCCCGCCCAGTCCGGTGAAGGTGGCGAAGGCCATCAGCAGGACGGCGAAGTTCTCCGGTGGCCCGAACCGCAGCGCAGCCTCCGCCAGCGGCGGCGCGAAGAACGTGAACAGGACGATCGCGACTGCTGCCCCGATGAACGATGAGGTGAAGGCTGCGGTCAGGGCGATCCCCGCCTTGCCTTGCTGGGCCAGCGGATACCCGTCGAAGGTCGTGGCCACCGACCACGGCTCGCCTGGAATGTTGAACAGAATAGAGGTGATGGCGCCGCCGAAGAGCGCGCCCCAGTACACCGACGCGAGAAGGATGATCGCCGCGGTTGGAGTCAGCGAAAAGGTCAGCGGCAGCAGCAGCGCCACACCGTTGGTGCCGCCGAGCCCCGGGAGGACGCCGATCGCCGTGCCCAGGATCAGACCGATCACGGCAATGGTGAGGTTTGCCGGGGTCAGGGCCACCCCCAGGCCGAAGAGCAGATCGTTGAACACGGAGAGCAGGGGCACGGTTATCGCTCGTAGAGCAGGTACTCGAGGATGCGTCCCTTGGGCAAGGGGAGCAAGAACCACCGCTCAAACGTGAAGAAGAGCAGCAGCGGCACGAGGACGCTCACCAGGATCACCGTGTACCAGCGGTGGCGGCCGACCAGCCAGGTGTAGCCGCCGAGATAGACCGCGCCTCCGATGTAGATGCCCAGGTAGTCGATCACGGCGACGACAGCCGCCATCGGCAGGAAGACGATCAACAGCGGTTTCCACGCCCGGGCGGGGATGAACGGTCGATCGCCCCCGTTCGCCCCCGCCGGAGCACGCAGGCTTTGGAAGAGGATGATCCCGGCACAGATGGTCACGCCGAGTGCCAGCCAGAAGGGGAAGAATCCGGCACCGGGGCCGACGCTGGTCCAGGAAATAGAGACCCGCAGCGCCTCGCGCACCAACAGCACGGCGCCTAAGGTCAGGCCCAGAGCAATCAGCGTCTCGGCCCGGCGCATCTGTTCAGGCGGTCGAGACGAACGCCCCTCGAATCACTTATTCGGCCAGCCCGCCCTTGACCATCAGCTCCCGCACCGAGCGGTCTTTTTGCTCCAGGTAGCGTACAAACGCCGGGCCGGTGAGGAAGGCCTTCGTGAAGGCGCCCCGCTCGATGAAGTCCGCCATCTCCTCCGTGTCCATCAGCTTCCGGAACACATCCTGGTAGAAGGCGACCGCGTCCGCGGGCATGTCGGCCGGGCCGAAGACGCCGCGCAGCATCTGGTATTCAATCGGAAAGCCCAGCTCCTTCATCGTGGGGATGTCTTTCCAGGCGGTGTTGCCGGTCACAGGCTTGCTGAAGGGCACGCGCTCGGGAGCGAAGACCGCCAGGGGCCGCACACGGCCGCCTTCCCAGTGCCCCACCATCTCCAGCGGGTTGTTCACCGTGAAGTCCACCTGCTTGCCGACCAACGCCGCAGCGACTGCCCCGCCGCCGGCGAAGGGTACGTAGGTGAAATCGACACCCCAGGCCTGCTCCAGCAGGACCATGATGATCTCATCTTCCTGCCTACTGCCCGTGCCGGCCATCTTGATGCTGCCGCGCGGCGCCGCCTTGGCGGCCGCCTGGAATTCCGCGACGGTCTTCCAGGGCGAATCATTGTGCACGGTGAGCGCGAAGTTGTCCAGTAGCAGCCGCGCAATCGGTGTCAGCGCCCGCCAGCTGAAGCGTGAACCGTCCCGGTTGCGGATGGTCTGGGCGATCGGTGTGGCGAAAAGGTTGTCCAGCGTGATCAGGAGTGTGTGCGGGTCGCCGGCCTTGTCCACCATCCAGAGGAAGGCCTGCGCGCCGGCGCCGGCGGGGCGGTTGACTGGGATGACTGGCTGGGGAGATAGCTTGTACTTCTCGATCAGCGGTGCCATAAAACGGGCCTGCTGATCCGCCCCGCCCCCGGTACCGGCAGGGATCGTCCACTCGATCGGCCGGCGCGGGCTGAAAACCGGACCCCCGGTCGCCGGCGCAGCGAGGCTGAGAACAGCCACGACCAGCCCCGCCAGGGCTGTGAACCGAAGCAGTCGTCCTAGACGCACCTCACTCACCTCCGAGATCGGTTTCGTCCTGAACTGTACGCTTCGCGCTCGGTATGCTTCTCCAGGTTATCGCCCCTTTCGTCACAACTCCGTCAACGACTCCTCCCTAGTCTGGTGCCTTCTGGTTCACGATGTCGCTGGCGAAGGGAATGACGCCGGGAATGATCCACCGGGTCCACATCTCGTCCACCTTTGCCTGGAAGTAGTCGATATCGTCGTCGGTGAAGTGTGCGAAGCGCCCCTGCCGCAGCAGGTAGTCGCGCACCGGCAGCCGCTTCGTCCGCTTCTCGGCGATGCCTTTGGTCCGGCCGTAGAGCTTGAGTTTGTGATCCTCCACCTCATAGAGCGGCCAGATCCCGCAGTTGACGGCCAGTTCGCCGAGTTCGTGGGATTGCATCGGGTCGTAGTCCCAGCCTTTGGGACAGGGGTCGAGGGAGTGGATGAAAGTCGGCCCGCCGATGGTAAGCGCCTTGCGCACGCGGTTCATCATCTCGACCGCGTAGGAGGCGCAGACCGTGGCTACATAGCGGCAGGAGGGATGGCCGGCCGCCAGCATCCCGGCGGTGTTCTTCTTCCAGCGGTTGTGCAGGATGCGCTTGGCCTTCCCGGGCGGGCTGAAGGTGGTATGGGCGCCCCAGGGCGTCATACCGGAGAGCTGGATGTCGGTGTTGGCGTAGGACTCGTTGTCGTAGAGGAGGATCAGGAAGTTGTACTCGGTGTGGGTGAGGGCGGCGGAGATCGCCGAGAGTCCCATGTCCGCCCCGCCCCCGTCGCCGCAGAAGGCGATGACGTTGATCGGCTCCTCCTTCATCTTGCCCTTGCGCATCAGCGCCCGCAGCGCGGCGGCCGTCCCCAGCCCCGCCGAGCCGCTGCTGCCAAGCTGCGTGTGCATCCAGGGCACCACCCAGGACGTGCTGTAGTACGTCGTGTTGGCCACATACATGCAGCCCGTGGAGCCGAGGACGATGGTGCGCGGCCCGGAGGCCTTCACCATCAGCTTCATCACCAGGGCGGACTCGCACCCCTGGCACGTGCGGTGCCCGGAGGTGAAGTATTCTTCCAGGGGCACCTTCTTCACCCCCTTGAAGGGGTCGAGCTGCTGGGTGGGCAGGGTCGCGATTGCGTCGGCCATCTGACTCACACTCCTCCTATTGCCTGATCCCGATCCAGGTCGTGGTGTCGACCTGCTCGCCCGCCGCGGCGCGGCCGACCAGATCGGTCATCTCGCGCACGTTGGGCACGGTCACTTCGCGTCCGCCCAGGCCGCAGATGAAGGAGAGCAGCGGTGGGCGGGCCGGTGCGTTGTAGAGGGCGGCGCGGACCTCGTTGGCCAGCACCCCGCTGAAGTAGGGGGACCCGAAGGAGTAATCCCGGTCGATCACGCCCACGCCCTGGAAACGGGAGAGCGTCTGCGCGAGTTCATCGGTGGGGAAGGGGCGAAACCAGCGCAATCGGATGAACCCGACCTTGATCCCCTGGGCGCGCATCTGCCGGACGGCCACCTTCACCGGCATCGAGAGCGTGCCCATCCCGAGCAGGACCACCTCCGCGTCCTCCGTCTGGTACTCCTCAAAGAACGGGTTGCCGTACCGCCGGCCGAAGATGGCCTCGTGCTCGGTATAGGCCTCCTTGATGACGTGCTGGGAGCGCTTCATCGCCTCGTCGTTGTGCTTGCGCAGCTCCATCAGCCAGTCCTCGTTCACCTGCGGCGCCACCGTAATCGGGTTGTCGGGGTGCAGCAGCAGGTCGCCGCGGTCGTACCGCGGGAGGAACCGGTCCACCCAGATCTGCGGCGGGATCTTCACCATGGACTGGGAGTGGGTGAGGAAGGCGCCGTCGCACCCAATGGCGCAGGGAAGGAAGACCCGCCGGTCCTCCGCCACGCGGTAGGCGATCAGCGCCACATCCAGCGCCTCTTGGGCGTTGTCCACCCAGACCAGCATCCAGCCCAGATCGCGCACGGCCAAGGCATCGTTGTGCTCGACGCCGAAAGCCCCCGGGTCGTCGAGGGCGCGGTTGCCCACCATCGCCACCATGGGAATGCGCAACGCCGGCGTCACCGTCAGCGCCTCGAACGCGTACATCCAGCCCACCCCGCTGCTGCCGCAGAAGACGCGCGCCCCGGCCGCAGAGGCGTGCTTGACGATCTCGAACTGACTGTGCTCCGACTCGGCGACAATGTACTCGCAGTCCATCTCGCCGTTGGACACGAGCTTGGCCACGTACTGCATCACCGTGTCGTAGGGGCGGATGGGATAGGCGGTGATGACGTCGACGTCCGCCAGCTGGCAGGCGACCGCGATCGCCTCGCTGCCGGAGATGAGCTCTTCCTTTTCCTGCGCCGGCGCCTGGACCGGCTCCACAACCTTGGCCATGATTAGCCTCCCGCGCAGGAGCACCCCAAAATTCGCTCACGAATTTTGGGGACCCCGCTCCTCACCTGTCGATTATCCTCCTGCACTAGCCTCGCCGACGTCGGTGATGACTTCCTCGGTGATCTCCTCGCCGCCCGGACCGCCCACGCCCGCCCGCACCATCTCTTTGATCTGCTCCTCGTACTGTCCGCGGAAGCGAAACCCGTGCGAGCGATCGGGGACGTGTTGGATCTTCTCCTTGACCCAGGTCTTGTAGGTGTCCTTGCTCTCTTTCCACATCGCCCACTGACTGGCGTTGTCGGTGAAGGCGGATTCGTTGACCATCGTGATGCAGTCCTCCACCGGACAGACCGCCTCGCAGACGCCGCAGCCGCAGCAGGCCTCCATGTTGGCGTCGTACAGTCCGTCAGGCGTGACGTCGAAGACGGAGTCCGGACACTGCAGCCAACAGAGCGTGCACTTGATACAGGTGTCGAAGTCCACCACCGGCCGCATCGTCCGCGTGCTGAACTTCTTGAAGTAGGGGTTGCGCTCGGGGCGCCAGCCGCCCACGGCGGAGGTGGTCGGGTCGGCAAAACCGGCCCCACTGGCGATGCTGTTGATCGCCACCCCTTCCTTCAGTTCCCACCACTTCGGCAGCTCGAACTCGAAGGGCGTGGTCGGGTCCCCCGTCCCCGGCGGCACCACCACGGCCTCAACGCGCTCGTAGGCCTTGCGCGCGGAGAGGATCTTAGCCTCGTTCTTCCACTCCTGGCGGATCGCCGCTTCGACGCTCTCGAGGTTCAGCAGTTCGGGCAGCAAACGGGCGATGGCGCCCAGGACGCGCACGTCGGTGTGATCGTCCTTGTAGACCCACAACCCGGAGAAGGAGGGCAGCCCCGGGACGATCGCCATGTGGTAGGGCTGATCCTTGGCGTGGGCCATCTTCAGCAGGTCGTCGAAGGGCAGCATCGTCGTCACCAGGACGAAGCCGCCCGGTCTGGTCAGCCGGTTGATCGGCTGCAGCCCGTACCAGGCCCAGGATTCGACCCCCTTACACAGGGTATCGTCGACGGCGATGGAGACGTCCACGGCCTTGGGCTCATACTGCGCCATGGACGCCTGCAGCTCTTCTTCGGTGTCGGCAACGATGGCGAAGTTCTTGGCGGGGACGCCGTTGCGCTCGGGGCTGTCCCCGTAGCGGCCGAAGGCGATGCCGGTCTTGCCCTGCTTCGTGGCCGCCAGCACGATGCCCCGGCAGATGTTCTTGGCCAGGTTCTTCTGAAAGATCCCCCGGTAGACGACCTCGATCGAATGCGTGGCCATGAAGCGGTCCTCCTCAGTCCTGACTGACCTGCAAGATCTCGCCGATTTCCTTCAGGTGTTGTTCCATCGCCTCACCGGCCCCCTCGGCGTCGCGCCGCCGAACAGCGGCCAGGATGCGGCGGTGCCCGTGCAGGGACCGTCTGGGACGGCCGCGCACCTGGAGCGACCGGGCGCGCGCCTCCTGCAGCAGGTCCATCAACACGTCGATGACCTTGAGGATCACCTGGTTGCGCGCGGCCGTCGCCAGGCGATAGTGGAAGGCGGAGTCCTCTTCGACGCCGAGCCGACCGTGGGCAATCTCTTCCGCCTGACGCCCCAGGATCGCCCCGAGCGCCTCCAGGTCTTCTTCGCTCGCTTGCACCGCCGCCCGGGACGCCACACCTGGCTCGATGAGGCGGCGCGCCTCCAGCAGGTCGGCCAGGAGATCCTTCCGCGTCCCGAGCACCGAGGCGAGCGGGGAGACGAGGGACTCCATGGTGAGCTCGCGCACCACGGTGCCTTCCCCCTGGCGGGGAACGACCAGCCCGGCCAGTTCGAGGACGCGGATGGCGTCCCGCACCGAGCTGCGGCTGACCCCGAACGCCTCGGCGAGTTCACGCTCTGCGGGGAGACGATCCCCCGGACGCAGGGCGCCATCGGCGATCTGACGCTGGATCTGCGCGGCGACCTCTTCATACACTTTGGTGCGCCGCACGCGCTCAAATTGGGATGGGGCCAGGGCTGCCGCGCTCAGATTCTTGACCTCTCTGCTCAAGAATGGTCTGGTGGTCTGATGACCGACATGTTCGACGCCTCTTATCTTACTCCTCCTTCTTGCACGGTCGTCCTGGGAACTGGCCTAATTCTACCCACGAAGGCCGCAGCCGCTTACCGTGATCTGCTTCGGGTACTACGGAGAGGTCGCGGGGATCTTGGCCTCGAGAAGCCTGATGGCACGTTCGATCGCGCGCCGCCGGAACTCGGCCCGACGCTCCGGTTCCGGCTGACCACCCTGACCTGCGGGCGCACCCTGCCCGACGCCCGGCCCACGACGGACGCCTGATCCTCCGCCGGGAGGGCCGCCTGGACCCCCGGGCGGACGGCGGTCGGCTGCGCGCTCCCGTATCTCTTCCAGCGCTGCCCGCTGTTCGGCCGTGAGAACGGCAAAGACCTCGTCGGCGATGGCCTGCGCTGCCTCAACGTCCTCGGGCCGCATCTCCGCGAGGACACGCAGCCAGGGGAGGATCTTGGCCGCCTGTTCAGCGGAGACGGCATGCTCCTCCTCGCGTTCGAGAGCGATGACGGCCAGCGAGGCGCGCATACCCGGATCGGCCGCCGGACCCTGTCTCTGAGTTGATCCGGACGGGCCGTCGCCGTGGCCGCAGCCGGCGAGGGCGGCCGTCAGCGGGAGGATCAGGAGGCGGTTCACTCAGACCGCAACGCCTCGATCGGGTCAAGGCGGCCCGCCCGCTGCGCGGGGTAGAGGCCGAAGAGGATCCCCACGGCCGCGGCAAACCCGAAGGCCAGGGCCACCGCCGAGGGGGTAATCAGCGTCGCCCATCCGGCCAGGGCGGTCACCGCGCGCGTGACGCCGATCCCCACGGCCACGCCCAGCAACCCGCCGGTGACGCTGAGGCTGACCGCCTCGACCAGGAACTGCACCAGGATGTCGCGGCGGGTGGCCCCCACCGCTTTGCGGATGCCGATCTCCCGCGTCCGCTCGGTGACCGAGACCAGCATGATGTTCATGATGCCGATGCCCCCCACGATCAGCGAGACACCGGCGATGACGGCCAGCAGCACGGTGATCGTCCGGTTCACACCTTGGAAGGCTTCCACAATGTCAGCCTGGTTGCGGATCAGGAAGTCAGGGTCACGGCCGTTGGCGATGCGATGGCGGCCGAGCAGGAGGTCTTCGACCAGGTGCAGCACCGTGTCCATTTGGTCGGGCGAGCGCACCTTGACGTAGAGCGCTCGGACGAATTTGACGCCGAAGAGCCGCTTCTGCGCGGACGTCAGGGGGACAAAGATCACGTCATCGCGGTCGTTGAAGCCGGTGGAACCCTTCCGTGCCATTACCCCCATCACCTGGAAGGTCGTCCGGTTGATCCGGATCTCTTGCCCGATCGCGTCCTCGTCGCCAAAGAGTGTCTCTTTGACCGTCCTCCCGATCACGGCCACGCGGGCCCGCGAGCGTAGGTCCTCCTCGGTGAAGAAGGCGCCCTCCGCCGGCTCCCAGTCGCGCACCTCGGGGAAATTGGATGTGACGCCGGAGATGTTCGTCATCGTATTCTGCGACCCGGCCACGACTTGGGCCTGGCGGTTGAACTCGCCCGCTACGGCCTCCACCCCTGGAATGGAGTCGGCGATGGCCTCGCCGTCCTCGGCCGTCAGCGACTGGGTACCGCCGATGCCGATGGTGAAGATGCCGCCGGCGCTCCTCCCGCGTCCGGGGATGACGGTGAGGAGGTTCGTGCCCAGCGCCGCGATCTGTTGTCGCGTGCTCTCCCGTGCGCCGGCGCCGATGCTGATCGTCGTCACCACGGCGGCGACGCCGATGATCACTCCGAGCCCGGTGAGAATCGAGCGGAGCGGGTTTGCCGTCAGCGCCCGCAGGGCGATCCGCGCGCCGGCCCACAGCGGCACTAACGCACCTCCGCCGGCGCGGGCCGCGTTAGATTCCGTTCGTCCCGCTCGATCCGGCCGTCCCGAAACCGTACGATCCGTTTGGCGTGCGCGGCCACGTCCGGCTCGTGCGTCACCAGCACGATCGTGATGCCCTCGTTGTTGAGCCCGGCCAGCAGTCCCATGATCTCGGCGCTGGTGGCTGTGTCGAGGTTCCCTGTCGGCTCGTCAGCCAGGATCACCGACGGTTCCATCACCAGCGCCCGGGCGATGGCCACGCGCTGCTGTTCGCCACCCGACAGCTGCGTGGGCAGGTGGTGGGCCCGCCCTCCCAGGCCGACGCGCTCCAGCATCGCCTGGGCGCGGGCGCGCTCGAACCGCCCGGCGTAGACCATCGGCAGTTCCACGTTTTCGATGGCAGGCGTGCGCGGCAGCAGGTTGAAGGATTGGAAGACGAAGCCCAGCCGCTGGTTGCGCAGGTGCGCCCGCTCCCGGTCGGAGAGCGCGGCCACATCAGCGCCGTCGAAGAGGCAGCGGCCCGTGGTGGGGCGATCCAGCAACCCCAGGATGTTCATGCAGGTGGACTTGCCCGAGCCGGAGGGTCCCATCACGGCGACGAACTCGCCCATAGCGATCCGCAGCGTGACGCCGCGCAGCGCCGGTACGTCTACGGCACCCATCCGGTAGACCTTGGTCACGGTGTCCAGTTCCAGCCGCATCGATGGCGCCCGCACCCCGCCTAGGGCGGTGGGCCCGGCGGTCCCTGCGGCCGGGTCGGCGTGGGCCGGCGCTGGAACTGGGGCGCAAAGGGGTTGCGCGGCTGCTGCGAAGGGGCCTCCTGGCCGCGCCGTGCTTCGCCCAGATAGACCACCTCACCCTCGCGCAGCCCGTCGAGGACCTCCATCATGCGCCCGTCCGTCCCGCCGACGCGCACCAACCGTGGAGTCAGCCGCTCCCCGTTGGCGATCAGCACCGCGGTGGCCTGGCCGCCGCGCAGCGCCTCGCGGGGAATGAGCAGCACCCCTTCCCGCCGCAGCAGGATGAACTCCGCCTCCACAGTCATCCCGAAGCGCAGCCGCCGCCCCGGGTCAGTCACCTCCACCGTGACCTCATACTGCACAACATTGTTCACTGTCTGCGCGGTGGGAGAGATCGCGCGCACCCGACCGGTGAAGGTCTCTCCCGCCAGTCCTTCGGTGCTGACCTCCGCCGCCAGCCCCGCGCGGATCTGGGCGATGTCGGCTTCGTCCACCATCACGTTCGCCAGCAGCGGCCGGTCAACGGCCAGGGTGAGGACGGCGGTGCCTCCGGAGGCGCTGCCGATGACCGATTGCCCTACCTCGACGGAGCGGACGACGACGATGCCAGCGATCGGCGCGCGGATCCTCGTTTCGGCGAGGCGCGCCTCCGCGTTCGCCAAGTTACTGGCGGCCTGCGCGACCTCGGCCCGCGCGGCGGCGATCTCTTGACGGCGCACCGGATCTTCGAGCCGTCCCGCCTGGGCCTGCGCCAGGGCTGCCTCCTGCTGGCGGACGGCGGCGCGCACTTCAGCGATCTCCTCGGACGTCGCGCCCGCCTTCACTAGCTGCAGGTGCTCCAGCGCGCTGCGGTGATTCGCCGCCGCCTGATCCAGCTCGGCTTTGGATTGGTCGACTTGCTGCTGGGAGATGAACCCGTCGCGGAAGAGCTGCTCGTTGCGTTGGTGGTTCCGCTGAGCCAGCGCCAGGTTGGCCTCTGCGGCGCGCACAGCCGCTTCCGCCTGCGCCACTTCTTCGGGGCGCGGTCCGGCCAGGAGCTGCGCCAGCCTCGCCCGAGCGGCTTCTAGGGAGGCCTGGGCCTGCCGCACCTGGGCAGTGTCCTGCGCCGTCAGCGCCCGGCGCTGGGCTTCCACCCGGCGCAGCCGCGCGGCCGCCCCTGCCAGGGCTGCCTGGGCGTTCCGCACGGCCGCGGCGGCGTCGGGATCGTCGATCTGTACCAGCACCTGCCCCTCTGTGACCCGTTCGCCCTCCGCCACCAGCACAGCCCGAACGACCCCGGTGGCGCGTGACCGGACTTCCACCTGTGCCGCCGGCTGAATCGACCCGGAGGCGGAGACGGTAACCTCGAGGTTGCCCCGCGTGACCGTGGCCGTGCGCCAGCGGGGTGCCTCTCCCTGCCCACGGCTGCGGATGCGCGCGGCGGCGTAGACTCCGCCGCCGGCCAATAGGACGATCAGAGCGAGGACCCACCAGCGCCTCATCGGATTGACCTCATCTTAGGTTTGAACGGCAGACCGCCCGCCCGGGGTTCCCTCGCGACGATCGCCGCTGCGCCTAATCGCCGCCCGATCAGGATCCGCGCCGCACGCCTCCGTCCGCGCCGGGCGCGTCGTCGAAGCCCGCGCCTCCGGAGGCGGGGAGCGATCGCGCGGGCAGAGCCCCTGGAGCGGCGCGCTCGAGCCGGCGGGCCTTGAGCAGTTCGACGCTCACGTAGAGGGTGGGGATGAAGATGAGGGTGACCAGGGTGGAGAGGGTCAGGCCTCCCACCACGCTGCGCGCCAGGGGCGCCTGCAGTTCCGCTCCCTCTCCCAACCCGATCGCCGCGGGCAGCAGCCCCAGGACGGTCGTCACCGTGGTCATCAGCACGGGGCGCAGCCGGGTGGACGCGGCGTCGACGACGGCCTCAAACAGCGGCATCCCTTCCTCCCGGTGGCGCGTCTGGATGAAGGAGATCAGCAGGATCGCGTTGCTGACGACGATTCCCACGAGCACGATCAGTCCCGTCAGAGATTGGATGTTGAGGGTCGTCCTCGTCAGAAACAGCAGCAGGAACGCGCCGCTCAATCCGAAGGGCACCGCTCCCATGATGAGCAACGGCTCCAGCAGCGCCTCGAACTGCACCGCCATCACCGCGTAGACGAGGGTCACCGCGACGAGGAAGCCCAACGCGAGCTGGCGGTTGGCGCGCTGCTGCTCCGCGAACTCCTCCCCAAAGGAAAGCGTGAACCCCGGCGGGAGCGGCAGGCGTGCGACCCGGTCGCGGACGTCGGCGATGACGCTGCCGGAGTCGCGGCCGCTGATGCCGGCGGTGACGGTCGTCACCCGCTCGCGGTTCATGCGGAAGATGGAGGCCGGAGCCACGTCCCGTTCGACGTGCGCAAGCTGCGCCAGCGTGATCTGCCGCCCGCCGGGAATCGTGATCGGCACGGCGAGCACCGCCGCCGGGGTGCGGCGGTCCGCTTCGCGCAGCCTGACCACGACGTCCAGCTCCCGGCCGCTCTGCCGGAAGATCGTGGCGACGTCGCCTCCCACGGCAGCGCGCACGGCGGCGGCCACCGCCTGGGGGGTGAGGCCGAAGGCGGCGGCCCGCTCGACGTCGATGCTCACCGTCAGCTCGGGGACGAGGTCTTCGCGCGCGACGCTGGCGTCGGTGACGCCCGGGATCTCCTCCAGGGTTTCCCGCACCCGCTGCGCGAGCGGCAGCGCCTGGGAGAGATCGAAGCCGCGGATCTCCACCGCGATCGGATCGGCCTGGTTGAAGCGCAGCACGGCCAGGCTGCCGGCGCTGGGGCGGACGACGACCCGGCCGCCCGGAACCTGGAGCACCCGGCGCAGGTCCGCGGCCACCTCATCCGTGGAGCGATCGCGCTCGCCCCGCTCGGCGAGACGGATGCGCAAATTGCCGCGGCTCCCGCGACCGCCGAACGCCGCCGATCCCGCGGTCTGCGTGACGCTGCGGATCTCCGGCGCCGCCTGACGGGCGGTACGTTCGAGGGCGTCCAGACGTGTGCGGGTGAACTCTAGCCGCGTCCCCACCGGCAGGTCCACGGAGACGAAGATCTCCCCCTCGTCGGCCGCCGGCACCGTCTCCCGGCCAATGAACTGGTAGAGTCCAATCCCCAGGACGAACACCAGGGCCGCTGCCAGGTAGACCGCGGGGCGGTGGCGCAGCGCCCAGCCGAGCGCCCCGCGGTAGAAGCGCGTCAGCGCGGTGGTCCAGCGGCGCTCCTCGCCCGTGCCTTTGAGCTGGGGGAGGAAGGACGCCAGGGTCGGCGTCAGCGTCGCGGAGACGGCGAGCGAGCACATCATGGCAATGATGACGACCGCGGAGAACTGGAAGAAGAGCTGCGTTGTCAGCGCTTCTCCGCGCAGAAAGAGGATCGGCAGGAACACGACGACGGTCGTCACCGTGGAGGCGATCACCGGGGGAAGCACTTCGGTCACCCCGCGCATCGCGGCTTCTTTGCCGGTGTGCCCCATCTCCCGGTAGCGGAAGATGTTCTCCAGCACGACGATGGAGTCGTCCACCAGCCGTCCGACCGCCAGCGTGAGGGCGCCGAGGGTCATCAGGTTGAGCGAGTAGCCGAAGAAGTACATGACCGCGAAGGTCGCCAGCACTGAGATGGGGATGGCCGTGGAGATGTTCATCACGCTGTAGGGGTCGCGCAGGAACAGGAAGAGGATGGCGACGACCAGGACCCCGCCGATCAGCAGCGCCTCCTGGATGGTACGGATGCTGCTGCGGACGAACCGGGCGTTGTCGGCCACCACGACGATCTCGGCGCCGGAGAGGGAGGCGTTCAGCTCGCGGACCAGGCCCTGCACCGCGTCCGAGACCGCCACGGTGTTGACTCCGGGCTGACGCTGAATCGACAGCAGCACGCCGGGCCGTCCGTTCAGACGCACAAGGGAGCGCTCCTCCTCCGTCCCTTCGCGTACGACGGCCACGTCGCCCACGAGGATGGGCGCGCCTCCGCGCACCGTGATCACGGTCCGCCGGATCTGCGCGACGCTGCGGAACTGGCTCCGGGCCCGCAGGCTCAGCTCGCGGCTGCCCTCGGCCACCTGCCCCGCCGGCGCCGCCAGGTTGGCCGCCGCCAGCGCCGCGACGATGTCACGCTCCGAGAGTCCCAGCCCCTGCAGCCGCGCCCGGTCCAGTTCCACCTGGATCTGCGGCCTCACTCCGCCCTGGAGGTCGACGAGGGCCACGCCGGGGACGCGCTCCAGCCGGAAGACGACCTCGTCTTCGGCCAGCCGGCGCAGCTCGGCGGCGCCCTGCCCCTCCCGGCCGACGAGCCCCAGCTGGATGATCGGGCTCTGACTGGGATCGAACTTGAAGATAACCGGCGCCTCCACGCCGTCGGGCAGGCGACGGCGGACGCGCTCGAGGGCCGCCCGCACGTCGTTTGCCGCGGCGTCCAGATCGGTGCCGAAGGGGAAGGTCACCGTCACCCGCGAGCTGCCTTCGCTGGAGGTGGAGAAGACGTCCCGCACGCCGGCGACGGTGCTCACCGCCTCTTCCACCACCCGCGAGACCAGGTTCTCGACCTCCTCCGGACCCGCGCCGGGGTACAGTGTGGAGATCGTCAACCGGGAGAAGCTGATCTCCGGCAGCAGATCGATGGGCAGCCCACGCAGCGCCGTGAGCCCGACCAGGATCACCACCGTGAAGATGATCATGGTGCCGATGGGCCGGGCGATGGCCACCCGGGAGAGGTTCATGGGGTCCTCCCGCGTACGATGACCGGGGCGCCGTCCCGCAGGTTCAGCTGTCCGGCGATGACGACGAGTTCCCCGGCCGCCACCCCGGAGCGTATCTCCACGCGCTGGCCGTCGCTGGCCCCCGTGATCACCTCACGCTGACGGACGACCTCCTGCTGCACGACGAAAAGCCGCTTGCGCCCCTCCTCCTCGATCACGGCGTCGACGGAAACGGTCACCACGTCCACACGGTTGATCAGCACCAACCCCACGCGGGCGGTCATGCCCGGCCGCAACAGCCGTCCGGGATTCGCCACCTCGATGCGCACCTCCGCGGTGCGGGTCGCCTCCGCCAGGAGCGGGCTGACCGACGAGACATGCCCATGAAAGGCCTGCCCGGGGAGGGCGTCCGCGGAGACCGTCGCCGACCCCGCAATCCGCACGAACGACGTCTCATGCTCGGGGACGGGGATGGTGATCAGCGCAGGGTCGACGTCGATCAGTTGCAACAGGATGGTGGAGGAAGTCACGGTGGCGCCGGGATCGACCAAGCGACGGCCGACGACCCCTTCCATCGGCGCCCGGACCACGCTCTCCGCCAGCAGCGACTGTGCCTGCTGGAGCGTCACTTCGGTCTGCGCCAGCTGGCTCTGCGCCTGCCGCAGGCCCACCTCGGCCTGACGCACCTGCTGCCGCGCCACCTCCACCTCCTCGGGCCGCGGCCCGCGGCGGAGTAGATTGAGCTGCTCCTCGGCGCTGCGGAGGCGGGCCTCTTGCAGTTGCACGTCCAGCCGGGCGGCCTCGACTGTCTGGCCGGAGACGAAGCCCTGAGCGAAGAGTTCCTCGGTGCGGCGGAGCTGCTGGCGGCTGTACTCCAAGCTGGCCCGGGCCTGGCGCACCGTCTCCTCGGCCTGGCGCACCTGCTGGGGAGCCGACCCCGCCAGCAGCTGCCGCAGCCGCGCCTCCTGAATGGCCAGGCTGGCGCGGGCAGATTCCACGTTCACGCGCGCTGTGTGTGCGCTCGCCCGGGCCTGGGCCATCTGGAAGCGCAGCTCCTTCGGATCCAGCCGCACCACCAGCTGGCCGCGGCGGACCAGATCGCCCTCACGGACCGGCACCTCTGCGATCACGCCGCCGATCCGGGCAAGCACGTCGACGCGCGCCTGGGGTTCGACCTCGCCGCTGTACGAGGCGCGCACGGTGATCGTGCCGCGGGTCGCCGGTGCGACCTGCACAGGAGTCGCGCGCGCCCGGACCGGGCCGGCAGGGGAGGCGGCGGGCACCTGACGCGTCCGCATCGCTCCGACGACGCGCCAGCCCACGAGAACAGCGACGAGGATGAGGAGGACGACGGCGCCCCGGCGCAGCAGCACCTTCACGGCAGCACCGCGAGGGCGAGGGCGCGGCGCAGCGTCGCGGTTGTCGTCCACCGATCGGCGGCCGCCTGGGCCAGCGCCACTTCTGCGGCGGTCAGCTCGGTCTGGGCCGTCGTCACCTCGACGATCGTCCCCACCCCCGCCGCATACCGCCCCTGCGCGACGTTGAACGCTTCGCGCGCGGCCAGCGCGGCGCGGCGGGCCGCCTCGACCTTGGCTATGGCCGAGAGCGCCTGGATCCGGGCCAGGACCGCCTCCTGCTGCATCTGAAATCTCGTGTTCTCCAGTCGCGCCCGCGCGGCGTCGAGGTTCGCGCGGGCCTGCTCCACCCCGGCGGCGCGGCGTCCTCCGTCGAAGAGGGGCATCGAGACGCCGATGCCGACCGACCAGGATCCGGGCGTGCTGGTGGTGGTGCTGCTGCTGACCAGGACGTAGCGCCCGTCCACCGTGGCGGTGACGCCACCCTGGATCATCGCGGCGGCCAGACCCGCCTCGCCGGCCCGCACATCCGCCTCCGCGCGCCGGACCTCCGGCCGCTGCAGCGCCCGCTGCCGCGCCTCCGCCTCCGAGACCTCAAGGCCCGGCGGATCGGGCGGCGCGACCACCTCCACGACCGCCCCCGGCTCCGCGCCCATCACCGTGCGCAGGGCGGCGCGGCGGTTCTCCACCTGGCCGCGCGCGTCGAGCAGGTCGAACTCCGCGGTGGCGACCGACGATTCGGCGCGCACGACGTCGGCGCGGGCGACCCGTCCCGCGCGGAAGTTTGCCTCCGCCGCGGCCAGCTGCGTCCGCGCCTGCGTCACCGCCTGCTCCCGCAGCGTCACCAGCCGGCCGCCGGTGATCACGTTCATGTAGGCCTGCACCGTCTGCAGCGCGATGTCGGCGAGGGTCACGGCGAGGGCGTCCGCGGCCGCCTGCGCCTGAGCCTCGGCCTGGCGGATCTGCGCCTGCCGCAGCCCGCCGTCATAGATCAGATAGGTCACGCCCGCGCTGATCGAGCCCGAAGGGGTCCCGCTCCCGATGCTGCCGCTCGCGCTGAGGCCGATCGAAGGGGCCAGGCCGGTGCGGGCTACCTGGACGGCGGCCTGCGCCGCCCGCAGCGCCGCCCGGCTGGCGGCGATCTGTGGGTTGTGCTCCACGGCGTACGCGACGGCGGACGCCAGCGAGGAAGCCACCGGCTGTCCGGGGGCCGGCACGGGCTGAGCCGGCTGTCCCCATGCGGGCGCTCCCACCGCAAGCAACGCGGCGCAGAAGAACGCCGGCGTCATGCGCATGTCATCGTGCCGCCCTCCTCATCATGAGCGTCCGTACGGGCCAGTCAGGCGCGTGCTTGTTCAACGAGCATCGGCAACACCTGGGTTCCGCGCAGCATTCCCACGCTCCCCCGTGCGGCTTCCTCTTCCGTAAAGCGCCTCAGGCCGTCGCTGCCGGATCCCGCGATGAGCAGAGGCACCGCATCGGCGGAATGGGCGTGCAGTTCCCAGGGGGTGGCGTGGTCGGCGGTCACGGCCAAGAGCCAGGACTGCTCCCAGCGCTGTCGCAGCGGCCCGAAGAAATCTTCATCGATCCGCTCGATGCTGGCCGTCTTCCCCTCGTGGTCGCCGTCATGGCCCGGCTCATCCGGCCCTTTCAAATGCAGATAGAGGCCATCGTAGCGGGGGAGGGCCTCCAGCGCCTTCTCTGCCCAGGCGCCGTAGCCGGCCCCGGGCGGGATCTCCACCACGTCCATCCCCAGGAAGCGCGCGATGCCCCGCTCCACCGGCATCTCCACCACGCAGGCCATGCGCACCCCGAACCGCTCCGCCATCTTCGGGACCGCGGGCAGGTGATCGCCGCCGTCGCGCACCAGGATCCCGTTGGCGGGTTGATGCCCCGCAGCGCGCCGTCGGACGTTGACCTCATGCTCTTCCATCACCTCGCGGCTCTTCCAGGTGAATTCGTTGACCAGTTCCGCCGCCACCCACGCTTCGGCGCTGTCGTCCAGCGGGCGGCATTCCTCGACTTCGGTGCCGGCGACCGCCTTTGCCACCCCCAGCCCGCCCATCCGCCCATACGCCGGATCGGTGTTGCTGATCGCGGCGGAGAGCCGTCCCTCTGTGGGATAGAAGACGACGGCGCAGCGGTGGCCGACAGTGGCATGGACGACGAAGGTCGCCGGGGCGGTTGTCAACCTGACCTGGGCGGTCACGGCTCGGGCGAGGTCGGCCGCTTCCGCCGAAGTGAGGTTCCGCCCCACGCGCCGGTCGACGATACGCCGGCCGGCGCCCAGCGTGGTGAAGTTCCCGCGCAGCGCCAGGTCGCCCTCGTTGAACTCGAGGCCGGCGCCGAGCGCCTCCAGCGGCCCCCGCCCGGCGTGGTAGGTGTGCGGATCGTAGCCGAGCATCGCCATCACCGCCACGTCCGACTCGGGCGCGATGTCGGGCCCGACGGTCTGCACCAGCCCCAGCCGTCCTTCCCGCGCCAGGCCGTCGAGGTTTGGGGTGCGAGCCGCGGCCAGCGGGGTGCGGCCGCCGAGGGCCTCACTGGGACGATCGCCGACGCCGTCCAGGATGACGTAGAGGATTTTCTTCACACGTTTCTCTAGCGTACGGCAGGCAGGAAGTGTTCACAACCGACCGCACGCAGTCAGGCCAGGACCCAGGGGATGATCAATGGCTACGACGTAGGACAGTTGTCCGCGCTGTCTGGGGATTTGAGGATGCCGCTGGAGCGGGGTACGACGAGATCTCTTACACGGTCCGGTTGCGAGCTCCGGGGGCCACAGGAGAACAGCTCGACCAGCTGCGGGAGCGGTGCGAGCGGTCCTCCCCGGTGGGAGACACGCTGACCCGGCGTGTTCCGCTCACCCTCGAGTTCACTTCCGAAACGTAATCGCGGCCACTCCTGAGGGTCACACAGGCCTACGGGATCGGGCCGCACGCAGCCGCGCCAGCAAGCCGCCGCTGAACGAGCCGCGGCAGACGAGTTCGGCCGGGCCCGTCAGGGTGATGTTCCAGTTGCGATCGAGGGTCACCTCGAGCCTGCCGCCGGGCATGCTCACTGTCACCGCCCGGTCGGCCAGCCCGCGGCGCACCGCCGCCGCCGCGACCGCGCACGCGCTCGTGCCGGACGCCTGCGTCTCTCCGGCGCCGCGTTCCCAGATGAGGATCTCCAGGGCGCGGCGGCTGATCACGCGCGCCAGCTGGACGTTGGTGCGCCGGGGAAAGGCCGGGTGCGTTTCCAGCCGCGGTCCCAGCCGCCGCAGCGTCGCCGGATCGAGCGAGTTCATGAAGACGACGCAGTGCGGGTTGCCCACCGAGAGCGCGGTCACACGCAGGATCTCCCCATCCAGGATGAGCGGTTCGTCCACCACCTCACGCCGCTCTCCGGCGACGGGGATGTCGGCGCTGGCAAAGGAGGCCCGGCCGACCCCCACCGTGATCCCGGCCACCTCCCGCCCGCGCAGGTCGAACCGGATCTGCGCCACGCCTCCCAGCGTCTCGACGCGGAACTCGCGCTTCCGTGTATAGCTCCCATCGCGGAGAAACCGGGCCAGGATGCGCAGCCCATTTCCGCTCTTCTCCGCCTCGCTGCCATCGGGATTGAAGATGCGCACGCCGAAATCGGCGACCTTCGAGGGCGCCAGTACCAGGATGCCGTCGGAGCCGACGCCGGTGTGCCGGTCGCAGATGGCCTGGATCGCCCCGGGGGTCAGTCTAAAGGACAGGGCCCGCGGATCGAGGACCAGGTAGTCGTTGCCCAGTCCGTGTCCTTTCACGAACCAGTCACGCGCGGCGGCTGCCTGGCGTCGCGGCCTGGCGGCTGGGCGCTGCGGCTTCCGCGTCGTGGAGCGGGGCCTCCGCCTTTTAGCCGACCGTAGCACGGACCCGCCTGCTGAGATCGGCCGCCGCCACGATGGCCGCAGCCATCGACTCCGCCCGCGCCACGCCCTTGCCGGCGATGTCGAACGCGGTCCCGTGATCGACCGAGGTGCGGATGAAGGGGAGCCCGAGGGTGACGCTCACGGCGCCGTGAAAGTCCAACGTCTTGGCGGCGATGTGTCCCTGGTCGTGGTAGAGCGCCAGGACCGCGTCGTAGCGCCCCTCCAGCGCCTGGGCGAAGACTGCGTCCGCCGGGACCGGCCCTTCCACGGTCAGTCCCCGGGCGCGGGCCTCGGCGACCGCGGGGGCGATCTGCTCCTGGTCTTCGGCGCCGAGGGCGCCGCCTTCCCCCGCGTGCGGGTTCAGAGCGGCCACCGCGATCCGCGGCGTGCTGACGCCGATGGCCCGCAGCGCCTCGTCGATCCGCGGCAGCATCCCGGTGATCCGCTGGCGGGTCACCCGTTCGATGGCGTCGCGCAGAGACAGGTGGCGGGTGAGGAAGAAGACCCGCAGCGACTGCACCAGGAACATCGTCAAGGGATCGGGCCGGCCGCTGAGCGCGCCGAGCATCTCGGTGTGGCCGGGGTAGCGGTACCCCGCGCGCCAGAGCGCCTCCTTGCTGATGGGGGCGGTGGCGAGCGCGTCGAGCCGGCCGGCCAGCACCTCCTGAGTACCGCGTTCGATGAACTGCCCCGCCGCCGCTCCCGCGGTGGCCTGGACCTTGCCCCACTGCAGCCGGTGATCGACGTTGGCCAGATCGATCAGGCGCGGGGACCCTTCGGCCTGGAAGTCGATGCGCACGCCGGTGACCTCCATCGCCCGCGCCAGCACCCAGGCGTCGCCGATGACGACCAGGTCCGCGGACGCGCGCACGTGCTCGTCGGCGAGGGCGCGGACTACGATCTCCGGTCCGATCCCCGCCGGATCCCCGATGGTGACGCCGACGGCGGGGTGAGTCCTCACGCGGATCCCCCGCTCACACGCGCACCTGGGCCGGCGCGCCGCAGCGCCGCCGCGATCAGGTGCTCAAGCAGGGCGGGGAAGGAAATACCGGCAGCACGCGCCGCCTGAGGGAGCAGGCTGGTCTCCGTCATCCCCGGGATGGTGTTCACTTCGAGCACGATCACCTGCCCCCCGCGCACGAACATGTCCACGCGCGACATGTCCCGGCAGCCCAGGACCTCATGCGCCCGCACCGCCAGTGCCTGTGCCCGCGCGGTCACCTCCGGGGCCAGGCGCGCCGGACAAATCTCCTCGCTGCCACCCGGCGTGTACTTGGCCTCATAGGTGAAAAACTCCCGCTTGGGGACGATCTCAATGAGTGGGAGCGCCGCGGCGCGGTCGGTCTCGGGATCGTCGAGCACGGGCCCGGTGATCTCGGTGCCGCTGATGTACTCTTCAGCGAGCGCCAGGTCGCCGAACTCCAGGGCGCCCTCGAGCCCGCCGCGCAACGCCGCCGCCGCGCGGACGACGGTTACCCCGATGCTGGAACCCAGCCTGTTGGGCTTCGCCACGCAGGGGTAGCCCAGAGCCGCGGCCACCTCCGAGGCCAGGCTCTCCCACTCCTCCTCGAGACGCCTCCGTGTGACGGCGATGGTCGCCGGCACGGGGATGTCGTTGAACGCGCAGAGCTGCCGGCTGCGCAGCTTGTCCATCGCCAGGGCGCTGGCCAGCACGCCCGAGCCAGTGTAGGGGACGCCGGCCAGTTCGAGGAGTCCCTGTACCGTGCCGTCTTCGCCGTAGGGCCCGTGCATGGCGATCAGCGCAACGTCGATCCGCCCCTGGGCCATGACCCGGTCGATGCCGATCGCCTCACCGCGGGGCAGGCGGGCGAGCGCGCCCCCCGGAGCCTGAGGCGCACTCTGTTCAGCGGCGAGCGCTTGTGCGGCGCCTCGGGTGAGCATCCACTGCCCATCGATCATCACCTCGACCGGCAGCACCTCATATCTCCGCGGATCGAGCGCCGCCATAATCAACCGTCCGCTCCCTAGTGAGACCTCCCGCTCCGGGGACGGGCCGCCCATCAGCACCGCGACGCGCACGCGGCTCACGCGGTCAGCCCGTCCGGCGCACGGCGGGGCCCTGCGGCCGCTTCCACCGCGGCCAGCCGTTCGCGCAACAGCGCCACCGCCCCCTCGCTGAGGACGCTGGCGAAGGGGATGACGCGGAGACGGGAGGGGATGCGGCCGCGCAGCCGGTCGATCACTCTGGGGGCAGCGAGCAACACCTCGGCCTCGGCCAGCGCTCTGCGGAGCGCGCCCTCCTGGCCCAGGGTGGCCGTGCGCAGGCGGGGCCGTCGCAACCCTACTGCGCGCAGGGAGCGCGCCTTGCTGCGAACGCCTTCCTCAGTGGCGCACACCAGCGCCACCCGCGCGCGGCGCGGTAGCCGGGCCACCTCTTCCAGGGTGCGAAAATCCGGCAGCGCCACCAGTCCAATCACGTCCCGCCCAGGGGCGAGCCGTCGGACCGCTTCAAGGTGGAAGAAGGTGGTGATCAGCACCTCGCAGCCGCGGGCCGCCCGGGGCAGCCGGTCGAGCAGGATGGGACGCACGCCCCCGCCCACTTCCGCTTCGACCAGCCGACGAAAGTAGGTCAAATCGGCCGTGTTACACTCGACGAAACCCAGCCGCAGGCGGCGGGGACGGGGGCGCGCCCGCATCGTCAACAGCGTCTGCAGGTCGGCGCCGCTGAGCGCTTCCCGCTCCGCCTCCGCCAGCACCCGGTCGAGCAGGAGTGTGAAGGTCGGGGTCAGCGGAGACCGCCGCCGGACGAAGGTGCCGCGGCGTCCTGCCGTCGCCAGAAACCCCTCTACCTCGAGCCGCCGGTAGACCTGGGCCACCGTGTTGCGGTTGACGCGCAAGAAGTGCGCCAGACGGCGCACCGGAGGGAGGCGGTCCCCCCGCCGCAGCTCCCCCGCCAGGATGCGGTAGCGGAGCTGGGCGCCCAGCTGCTCTCCCGGCGAAGAGCTGCGCCCGACGCGGAGGGGGGCGGAGCGGCGGGAGGGGCGTGTGGACTTTGACATAGAAACCCTATGACAATGATGGTTCCACGCCGCGACGGCAAACTCCTCCGCGGGGTCATTTTCGACCTCTTCGGCACACTGATCATCCCCGATCGCTTCGAGGAGCAGAACGTGGCCGTCCTGCTCGCCTGGGCGGCCGGACGGGGGTTGACCATCGGCGAGGAGGCGGCGGCGGTCGTCGCGGAGGCGCGTACCTGGATGTGGCGCGAGAGCTATCGCACCGGCCGGCAGTACCTCTGCACAGAGGCGATCGGTCGGGCGGCGGAGGAACTGGGCTGGCCCTCCGATCCCGCCTTCCTCCAGGCCGCTGTCGACGCCTTCTTCGCCCCCGAGGTCGCGACGGCCCAGGCCTATCCGGACGCGGCGCCGACGCTGGCGGGCCTCTTCGACGCCGGTTACCGGCTCGGGCTGATCTCCAACGCCTCAGACCACGGACTGATCGAGGGGGTCATGACGGGCCTGGGGCTCGCGCCCTTCCTCGATCCCATCGTCTCCTCCGCGGGCTTCGGCCGAATCAAGCCCGACACGGGGATCTTCCGTTTCGTGCTGGATGCCTGGGGGGTGCCGCCCGAGGAAGCCGTCATGGTCGGGGACACTCTGGACGCCGACGTCGAAGGCGCCCAGGCGATCGGGCTGCGGACGATCCTGACGACGATGCATCCGAACCCCAACAATTCCCGCCTGGCCGACCGCGTGCGACCGGACGCGACGGCAACGTCGCTCGAAGAGGTGGCACGCATCGTCGCGGGCTGGAGAGGTTAGACGTTCAGTTCGCGCAGTTCTCCGGTCACCATAAAAACGACGCGCTCGCCGATGTTCGTGATGTGATCGGCGGCGCGCTCCAGGTGCTGGGCGATCAAGACCAGTTCCAGCGCGCGTGGGACGGTCCCTGGATCCCGGATCATAACCTCGAGCAGGTCGCGAAAGACCTTGGAGCGCAGGCTGTCCACCAGGTCGTCCTTCTCCGCCATACGCGTGGCGCGATCGGCGTCATGGGTGCGGAAGGCGCCCAGCGCCTCGCGCAGCATCTCTTGCACGAGCTCTTCCATTTTGGGGATGTCCACCAGCGGTGTGACCAGCGGCTCCCGGCCGAGGCGTTTGGTAGCGCGGGAGACGCCTTCGGCGTGGTCGGCCATCCG
Source organism: bacterium (assembly GCA_036004665.1). Classification (GTDB taxonomy): domain Bacteria; phylum Sysuimicrobiota; class Sysuimicrobiia; order Sysuimicrobiales; family Humicultoraceae; genus JACQGZ01. The sequence goes on from DASYRG010000020.1 coordinate 77,340, forward strand.
CTCGATGTCGATGGTGATGGCGAAGACCGACGCTATGGTGCGCAGGTCCCGGGCCATCGGCTGCTGCGTGGCCAGCAGCCGCATGCAACGCGCCTCGAGCTCCATATGGAGGGCGTCGATCTGCTCATCCTCGGCAATGACCGCCTCCGCGGCCACGGGATCGCGGTTGCGCAGGGCCTCTACGGCGCGGTGGATCGCCTCACCCGCGCGTGCCCCCATCGCCGCCACATCCTCCTGCAGGCGCAGTAGATCTCGGTCGAAGTGCTCCCGTGTCACTCGTCCCCCGCGTCGCCGGCGATTCGCTGGATATTGGTAGATTTTGGCGCCCATGGGAGTTCACCCTCCTACGAACCTCACGCCTCTTCGGCATCGTGTGGCTCCAGTTCGATCTGCACGTCGACCACGCCCACCAGGCGCAGCGCCCGCCGCACGCCCTCGGCCATTGCCAGGAGCGTCTCGGGAGGAAGCTGACGCCCTCCCCGGAGCCGGACGACCGCCCGCTGCGACTCCGAGGCACCCTCGGAGGGCTGCTCCTCGGCCGATCTCGGGCGCACGCCTTCCACCTGGATTTTCACGCTTTGATCACCCAAACCGGCCGGTGATGTAGTCCTCAGTCCGCTTGTCTCTTGGGTTCGTGAAGATCTGCTGGGTGGGGCCGAACTCCACGAGTTCGCCGTTCAGGAAGAACCCCGTCTGTTCAGAGACGCGCGCCGCCTGCTGCATGTTGTGGGTGACGATGACGATAGTGATGTCTTCCGCCAGCTCGCGTGCGAGCTCTTCGATGCGCAGGGTACTGGCTGGGTCGAGGGCGGAGGCCGGTTCGTCCATCAGCAGGATCTCGGGGGAGACCGCCAGGGCGCGGGCGATGCAGAGGCGCTGCTGCTGCCCGCCGGAAAGGCTGGTCCCCGGCTTGCTCAGGCGGTCCTTCACCTCGTCCCAGAGCACCGCCGCGCGTAGGGACTGCTCGACGGTCTGATCGAGCCGCCGGCGGTCGCGATCCCCGGCCAGTTTCAGGCCTGCCGCGACGTTGTCGTAGATGCTCATCGTGGGAAACGGATTGGGTTTCTGAAAGACCATCCCCACCTGCCGGCGGATCAGCACCGGATCGACGCCGGGGGCGTAGATGTCCTGCCCCTCCAGCAGGACCTCCCCGCCGACCCGCGCCCCGGGGACCAGTTCGTGCATACGGTTCAGGCAGCGCAGGAAGGTGGACTTGCCGCACCCCGAGGGTCCGATAATCGCCGTCACTTTGCGTTCGGTGATCCTGAGATCGATGCCCCGCAACGCGTGCACCTGATCGAACCAGGCGTGCACTCCGCGCGCCTCGATCCCGCCGGTATGCTCGATCAGCGCGGCCGCCGCCCGGCCCGGGGTTCGTTCCGCTGCCATCTCTCTCACACGCTCAGCCGTTCCCGTGACGCTCACCACTTCTTCGGCTCCCTACCGCAGCCTGACCTGCCGCCCCGCCGTGTACCGGGCGGCCACGTTCACCACCAGCACCAGGGTGACGAGCACCAGCGCTCCCGCCCAGGCCTGCCGGTGCCAGTCCTCGAAGGGCGAGATGGCATACGCGAAGATCTGCAGCGGCAGCGCGGCGATGGGCTTGAAGAGATTCCAGTTCCAGAAGCGGTTGCCGAACGCCGTGAACAGCAGCGGGGCCGTCTCCCCGGCGATGCGCGCCAGTCCGACCATGATCCCCGTGACGATCCCGGCCGCCGCGGTGGGGATGATCACGCGAAGGGTGGTCTTCCACTGAGGGATCCCCAGCGCCAGGGACGCTTCGCGCACGCTCTGGGGCACCAGGCGTACGATCTCCTCCGTGGTGCGGACGACGGTGGGCACGAGCATCACTCCCAGGGCGACGCCCCCCGCCAGCGCGCTGAAGTGGCGTAGCGGCAGCACCACAAGAATGTAGGCGAAGAGACCCATCACGATACTCGGGATGCCGGCCATGACGTCGGCCGTGAAGCGCGTCGTCTGCGACAGGCGCGTGTTCGGGAACTCCGCCAGGAACACCCCACCGAGGACGCCGAGGGGAATGCCCAGCACCCCGGCCAGGGCGATGAGGATGAGCGTGCCGGCGATGGCGTTGGCCATCCCCCCGCCGGCCTCGCCCGCCGGTCCGGGCAAGGCGGTGAAGAACTCCAGGTTGATCGCCCCCAGCCCGGTCCGCATGAGGAAGAAGAGGACGAAGAAGAGCGGCGCCAGCACGAGCAGAGCGCTGAGCATCGTCAGGCCGGCCATGAGGCGATTGGTCCACCGGCGCCTCCAGTACGACAGATCCCGTGCGCGCAGCCCCACGGCGGCCATGGCTATTCCCGAACGGCCCCTACGCCGCGACCGACGCGCGCCACCAGCAGCCGCGCCGCCACGTTCGCCACGACGGTGACGAAGAAGAGGACGATGCCGGCGTAGATCAGCGCGGCGACATAGAGGTCAGAGGTCGCTTCGGTGAACTCGTTGGCGATGACGGCGGGGATCGTGTAGGCGGGGGCGAGCAGCGACGCCTTGATCTGCGGGACGTTGCCGATGACCATCGTCACCGCCATCGTCTCCCCCAACGCCCTGGCCAGGGCCAGGAAGATCGCCCCCATGATCCCCGAGCGCGCGTAGGGTAGCACGGCGCGGCGGGTCGTCTCCCAGCCTGTCGCCCCTAGGGCAAGGGCGGCTTCTCGCTGCGATGTCGGAACCGCGCGCATCACCTCGGTGCTCACCGCGACGATGAAGGGCACCACCATGATCGCCAGGATTACGCCCGCTGCGAGCATGCCGATCCCCAGCGGCGGGCCCTGGAAGAGAGGGAGGAAGCCCAGGGTGCCTTTGAGGGCGGGAGTGAGGGCCGTGCGCACCCAGGGCACGAGGACGAAGATTCCCCAGAGCCCGAAGACCACGCTGGGGATCGCCGCGAGTAGTTCCACCAGGAAGCCCACGGGAGCGCGCAGCCACCCCGGCGCCAGTTCGGCCAGAAAGATCGCCACGCCCAGCCCCAGGGGGACGGCGATGAGCAGCGCCAGAGCCGAGGAGACGAGCGTGCCGTAGACGAAGGGGAGCACGCCGAACTGCTGCGCCACCGGGTCCCACGTCGACGTGGAGAAGAAGGCCAGGCCGAACCGCTGGATGGCTGGGCGCCCCACCGACAGCAGCGCGGCCAGAATCGCGCCCATGACCAGCGGCACCGCGGCCGCGGTCGCCGCCAGCAGCAGCCGGAAGAGCCGGTCGCCGCTGCGGGCGACCAGCCGAAGCACCCCGGCCTCGATCACCGCCACGCTGCCCTCTTAGAGGATGGGCTGTCCCCGGGCGGTGACGCTCTTGAGAGTCCGCTCCATCCGGGTGACCAAACTCTTGGGCAGCGGGGCGTACAGCAGCGGCGGGGCGTACTTCTGGCCGTCGTGGGTGGCCCACCAGAGGAACTCGGCCAGCGCCTTCCCCTTGGCGGGGTCGCCCTGGTCGCCGTAGATCAGAATCCACGTGAAGCCGGCGATCGGGTAGACGTCGCGGCCGTCGGGGTTGGTGAAGAAGATCCGGTAGTCCTCTGGAATGGACTTCAGGGCGCCCTCCATCGCCTTCGTCGTGCTGGAAATGGTCGGGCGGATGAACTGCCCGGCCTTGTTGCGGACGTTGCCGAAGGTCATCTTGTTCGTTAGCGCGTACGCCAGCTCCACGTAGCCGAGGGAGTTCGGGGTTTGACGGACGAGCCCGGCGACGCCTTCGTTCCCCCGACCGCCCAGGCCGGTCGGCCAGTTCACGGAGGTCCCCTCACCCACGCGCGTCTTCCACAGCGGGCTGACCTTGCTGAGGTAGTTCACCCAGATGGCCGTCGTGCCCGACCCGTCCGAGCGGTGCACGACGACGATCTCCGCGGCCGGGAGCTTGGCCGTCGGATTGAATTGGACGATCCGGAGGTCGTTCCACTTCGTGATCCGTCCGAGAAAGATGTCCGCGAGCACGCCGGCCGTGAAGTTAAGCCCCTGGCCGATGCCCGGGATGTTGTAGACGGGCACGACCGCCCCGGCGACCATGGGGATGTGCAGGACGCGGCCGCCCGCCTGGGTGATCTGCTCGTCCGTCATCGGCCCGTCGGAGGCGCCGAAGTCGACCGTTTTAGCGATGAACTGGCGGATGCCGCCCCCCGAGCCGATGGACTGGTAGTTGATCTGGACGTTTCGCTCGTCCGCGTAGACCTGTGACCACTTGGAGTAGAGCGGGAACGGGAAGGTCGCGCCCGCCCCATTCAGGGTGATGGGCTGCTGCGCTGCCGCTCCACCGGCGCCGGTCGCCAGAGCCATGACGGTGATCGCCGTCACGAGCAGCGTGAACCTCTTGGTCATGCGCGTCCCTCCTTGGACGATGCTCTGTCTTATGGCACCTTGAGGGTATCGGTCTGAGGTCAAGCCCACCCGAAGCATGGGCCAAGGCTGTGTGAAGGGGAGGTCAAGCTCAACGGGTTACTCTCAAAGGTCCAGGCGGTAGCCGATGCCGCGGACGGCGACGATCCTGACGCCGCCGTCCGGTTCGACCTTCTTGCGCAGCCAACCGATGTGGGTGTCCAGGGTCCGGGTATCGCCGAAGTAGTCCTCTCCCCACACTTCTTGGAGGAGCCGTTCCCGCCGCACCACCTGGCTCTGGTGGCGGACCAACAAGTGGAGCAGGTCGAACTCCTTGCCCGAGAGGGCTACGGGCCGGCCGTCCACGCTGACCTCATGGCGGCCGACGTCGATGAGCACGGCCCCGGCGGCCAGGCGGTCCTCCCGCCCGGTCTGCACCAGCACCGCTTCCAGCACGTTGGCGATGTCCTCGCAGCGGTCGGTGCTCGCTTCCAGCATCTCGCAGATGTCCTTCCACTTGACGATCTCCCGGACATCCTGGCGGCTGGCGAAGAGCGCCTCGATAGCGTCGCGGAGCAAATCGTCGGCGCGGTTCTCCAGGCGGTGTAGCGTGCGCGCGTGCGGAAACACCACCTCGCCGCGGCGCAGCGCCTGGATGGCCAGATCCAGTTCGTTCGCCGATTCCACCACCACGGCGCCGAGCTGACGCGCACCCGGGTGGATTCGCCGGACCCGGTAGACCACCAGCCGCGCCGCGGCCGCCTCGATGCCGTCCAGGACGTCGTCCAGATGCCCGGTCAGGGTGCGCAGCGCCTCCGCCTGCGGCGCCTCTGCGCGTGGCGAGGCCAGCCGGTCAAAGATGTCCCGGGCGACTGCGTCTCCTTTGTGTTCGAGCTCGCGGATGCGCTGCCACGCCTCTTCGGTATCCGTGCGTTTCTCCAGGGCCTCCTGGAGCGTCTCCGCCGCGGCCACGATCGCGCCGGCCAGTTCGCTGAGCAAGGCGAAATCGTCCTCTGGGGCGGGCGCGGGAGACCGGACGGGCAGGATGTCCCCTCGAGGACGGGCTTCGCTCACACGCTGGACCCTCGTGCGCCGGAGTATCGTTCCAATCGGACCATCTGCAATGCTCTCACATCCGCCACTGTGCCGCTACTGCGACCGAGACGATCCTGACGCGGCGGCTCACTCAGCCCGACCTCGCTACGCCGCGGCGCCCAGGCGGCCGGCGATTATCAGGACGATGACGGCGACGGCGCTGAGGACCAGCACCATGAGCGTGGCGGCCTCCCACCGTCCCGCCGCCACGGCGTCGTAGATGGCGATCGGCATCGTCTGTGTCCGGCCGGGGATGTTCCCGGCCACCATGAGCGTGGCGCCGAACTCCCCCAGCGCACGAGCAAAGGCCAGCGTCACCCCCGCGGTGATGCCCCGGCGGGCCAGTGGGAGCGCGATGGACCAGAACTGCTGGAGGCGGGACGTCCCGTCGATGCGGGCCGCCTCACGCACAGAGCTCTCGATCCCCTCAAACGCGGCGCGGGCGGTGCGGATGACGTACGGGAGGGCGGGGATCGTCGCCGCGACCACGGCGCCCTGCCAGGTGAAGACCAGCGGCGTCCCCGTCGTCCGCTCGATCAGTTGCCCGAGGGCGCTCTGGCGGCCCAAGGCGACGAGGAGGTAGTAGCCGAGGACGGTCGGGGGAAGGATCAACGGCAAGGTAAGGAAGGACTCGAGGGCGCTGCGCCCCGCGAACCGCCCTTCAGCCAGGAGGTACCCGAGGACGATCCCCCCGGTAGCCGCGGCCAGGGTCGCCAGCATCGCGACGCGCAGCGAGAGCCAGAGCGGGGACCAGTCCACGCCCGCTCAGGGCAGCGGCTCGCCGGGCAGTGTGAAACCGTAGCGGCGCATCACCTGGCGACCGGCGGAGCCGTTGAGGAGGGAGAGGAAGGCCTGCGCCTGCGCAATCTGCCGTGATGCGGCGAGGACCCCGGCCGCCTGCCGGATCGGGCGGTGCAGATAGGCGGGGATAAGCCAGTACCGTCCGGTGGGACGGACCGACGGAGCGACCGCCAGCGACAGCGCCACCATCCCCACATCGGCGTTGCCAGACTGGACGAACTGGAGGGTCTGACTCACGTTCTCCCCGAGGACGAGCCTACCGCTGACCCGTTCGTAGAGGCCCGCCGTCCGCAGCGCCTGCACGGCAGCCCGGCCGTAGGGAGCGTGCTCGGGATTGGCGATGGCGATGAACCGGATCCGTTCGTCCAGCAGGACCGTCAGGCCCTCCGCGACGGTCAGGGGGGACGCGGTGCGGACCCAGAGGACGATGCGTCCAATGGCATAGAGCTGCACGGTCTCACGGCGGACCAGCCCTTTGCGCGCCAGCTCCAGGATGAATCCCTCATCGGCCGAGAAGAAGAGATCAAAGGGGGCGCCCTGCTCGATCTGTGAGGCCAGCTGTCCGGAAGAGCCGAAGGTGAGGCGCATTCGCACACCGCCCTGCCCTTCGGCCAGGCGGGCGATCTCCTCGAGGGCGAAGCGCAGATCGGAGGCGGCGGCGATGGAGAGGTCGGTCGCCGCCGCCCCTCGGGCGGGAATCACCGGGCCTATCAGCACCAGCAGGGCGATCGCCGCGGCGGCCCATCGACCCGTCGCGGGGAGGACGGAGAAGCGGCTAGGGTCTGCCAATCATGACCTCCGTCGCCTTGATCACCGCGAGGACCTCCGCACCGACCGCCAGTCCGAGCCGTTCCGCCGAGGACCTCGTGATCACCGCGACGAGTTCTGCGCCGCCCACGTCGACGCGCACCTCGGCCATGACGTCACCGAGCGAGAGTGCCGTGATTCGGCCGGTGAGCTGATTGCGGGCGCTCAGCCCGGCCCTGCGAGGCGCTGCGGGCCGGGGCGACCGCTCCCCCACCGTCAGGAGTCTTTCCCGCGGAAAGAGCCACCTGCGCCCCACCCGTACCACGGGCAGTCTTCCGGCGCGGGCCAATGCCTGCACGCGCTTGGGATGGAGATGGAGCAGCTGCGCGGCTTCCCCTGTTGTGAGGAAGTCCTTCATGGTACTTTATGTTACCTTACGTGGCCCTATAGGGAAAGACACTATGCCCTGCGTTCCCTCAACTCGTCCCGGACCGAGTTGCTGCGGCCAGTTTCAGATGACGGGCTCGCCTCAAAGTTCGGTGTTGTCCTCCTTTGACGTTTCGGCTACCAATGGAGCGTGGACGCCTCTCACATTCAGATACGCCGCTTAGCGCCAGACGATGCTGTCTTATATCGAGACATTCGACTGGAAGCGCTTCGATCCAACCCAGAAGCGTACGGCAGCACGTTCGAAGCTGAAAATGCCCGACCTTTGACTTGGTTCTTGGACCGGCTTAGCGGTTCCATTGTCTTTGGCGCTTTCCACGACTCGGAACTCGTCGGTATCGCTGGATTGTTCATCAAAGAAGGGGAAAAAGAGGCTCATAAAGGTCTCCTCTGGGGAATGTACGTTCAGCCTAGCTCAAGAAAGGTCGGGGTGGGGCGGCGACTGGTCGAGACCATAATCGATTTTGCACGCAAACGGGTCGAACTGATTCAATTGGCCGTGGTTAGCGGCAACGAACAAGCGCGGCGGCTATTTGCCAGTCTCGGCTTCTTGGAATATGGAATCGAAAAGAACGCTTTAAGACAAGACGGCCGCTACTACGACGAAGTCCTTATGGTAAAGGACCTCAAGTTAGATTGAATTAGGACACCACCCAAAGTTCGCTCCAGTTTACAACCAACGATTCCGCCTGCGGCTGATGGTGGCGACCACCCAGACGCCGCCCCCGAACTCCCTTTCGTCATGGATCTTCAGCGTGGACACGACGAACCTGTAGAAGCGGTAGCGCCGGCCGGGAGATGTCTCCGCGAGGGTCTTCTTCCAGGCCCGATAGGGGAGGAATCGCTGTCCGTAGACCCACTCGGCCGCCTCGGCGTGACGCCGCTCAGCGAGGTGGCAGCGACCAAAGAATTGGAGTCCCAGACTGGGTTCGGTCCAGTCTTGATCGGATGAGAAGACGGTGACAGCCATCGACGGATTTGTGGCCAGGTTGCGACAGTGAAGCGAGCGGGGATGGGAGAGGAAGAAGAGTTCGAGGTCCTTGGAGAGAGCGAAAAATGCCGTGTTGATGTGGGCACGATTGCCGGGAGCAATGGTCGAAATTGAGCAGAGGACGTTTCCTCGCAGAATCCGGCGGAGGCTGCGGTGCACGCGCTCCTCGGAAAGCCCGGCAACGACGATCCGCCGGCCGGCGGCGTCGAGCGCATGGATGCGGCTGAGACGAGCGCTCAAACGAACGCTACCCCAAGTGCGCGGGTTTCGTCACCATCAGGAACGCAACAACAAGGACCAGAATGGCCAGCCCGACAGCTCATAAAGCGTCACGCCGCCCTCCTCCTTCCCTGATAGCTCCGTCAGGCCGCCTCCAGCGCGCGGGTGAAGTCATCGATCAGGTCGTCGACGTCTTCGATGCCGACGGAGACGCGGATCAATCCCTCCCGAATGCCGGCCCGCGCGCGGTCTGGCGCCGGGATGCCGACGCTGGTGGTCGAGGCGGGATGCGTCACCAGCGTCTCCACCGACCCCAGACTCACCGCCATCAGCGCGGTGCGCAGCGCCTCGACGACGCGCGCACCCGCGGCCGTTCCGCCTTTCACCTCAATGCTGACCATCCCTCCGAACCCGCGCATCTGCCGGTGGGCGATCGCATGCCCCCGGTGCTCGGGCAGGCCGGGGTAGTGCACCCGCTCCACCTTCGGGTGGTCGGCCAGCGCGCGCGCCAGGGCCAGGGCGTTGGCATTGTGCCGTTCCACCCTGAGGCCCAGCGTCTTGAGCCCGCGGAGGACCAGCCAGGCGGCGAAGGGATCGAGCACGGGGCCGTGGATGCGGAAGATCGGACGCAGCGCCAGGAGGCGTTCGCGGGATCCGACAATGATGCCGGCGGTGACGTCGGCGTGGCCGCCCAGGTACTTGGTCGCGCTGTGGACGACCAGGTCGACGCCAAGGACAAGGGGATTCTGGTTGTAGGGAGTGGCGAAGGTGTTGTCCGCGACGACGCGGGCGCCGTGACCGTGGGCGAGCCGCGCCACCCCGGCGATGTCTGTGATGTCCAGCAGAGGGTTGTTGGGTGACTCGACGTACACGACCCGCGTCCGCGGCCCCAGCGCCGCCTCGTAGGCGGCGAGGTCGACAGAGTCGATGAGCGTGGCCTCGATCCCATAGCGGGGCAGGATCTGCGCGAACAGTTCGTACGACGCCTGATAGGTCGCCCGCGGCGCCACGAGGTGATCGCCGGATGCGAGCAGACCGAGGATGACGGTGCTGATCGCTCCCATCCCCGAGCCGGTGGCGATGGCCATCTCGCCGCCTTCGAGGAGAGCCACCCGATCCTCCAGCGCCGCGGTCGTCGGATTGCCCCAGCGCGTGTAGTAGAAGCCCTCGCCCCGGTCGACGCCGAGCGCCGCCCCTTCCTCCACCGTCTCGTACTGAAAGGTGGAGGTCTCGAAGATCGGCGAGCTGACCGCCTTCAGGGCGTGCGCTCCGCCCGCCCCGTGGATCGCCTTCGTGTTGAACCCCGGCTCACGCACCTGCTGTTCCTCCTCAGGGTTTCGTGCCAGTGACGGTAAAGAGCGTGTCCCCGCGCAACGCCGGCTTTCGCGTGAAGCCGCTCCAGGCCCGGACGTTCACAAACCCAGCGTCCGCGAAGAGCGCCTTCGCTTGGGCCTGGCTGTACCAGCGGGTGGCGGGGGAGCGGATGTGATGTTCGGTCGCGATGATGGTGCCGTTCAGGCTGACCTCGAATCGATCCTCCGTGTGCTCCAGCTGCGCCGCCGCGTCGTAGCGGGCCTTCCCATACCGGCGGACCGCCGCGCCATCCTCGGGCCGCACTCGCTCGGCCATGAGCTCCCACTGATCGTGCTGCGTCGGGCTGCCTGGCTCCCAGAGGATCATGAAGGGCATGATCAGCGCTCCGCCTGGGAGGAGGTGCTCGAAGAAACGGCGCATCCCGCTCACGGCCGCGTCAGCGTCGGTGAGGAGCTGGAAGGAACTGGAGGGGACGATGATCGTGCGGTAGCGACGGGGCAGGTCGAGCGATTCCATCTGCTGGAGAAAGAGCGCGGGCTGCAGGCCGGCCGCCTCCGCCTTTGCCCGGCAGAGGGCGAGCATCTCGGGGGAACTGTCCACCCCATCGATGTCGACACCCGCGGCCAGATAGTCCAGGAGCAGGCGGCCGGTCCCGCATCCCACATCGAGCACCGGTTGTCCGAATTGATCGATCAGATCGCGGTAGAAGGCGCGATCTTCCCACGCCGAGGTGTCCCCGCGCAGCAGGTCCCAGGTCTCAGCGAGCAGACCACGGTACTCATGCTCTCCGCCCACGACCGCATTCTGGCGGCCGGACCCCGTCCCGCGTCAAGGGCCTTATCAGAGGAAAGGGAGGCGGAAGGCCGAAGGTGCCCGAGGATGCGCACCGAGTTTCATCTCCGCGCCCGGGCGGTAATCATCGAGCGCGGGCACGTCCTCCTCGCCCGTAGGGTCGGTCGCGACTATACCTTTCTCCCTGGAGGGCACGTCAAGCCCGGCGAACCGCTGGAGGGATCGCTGAAGCGGGAGCTGCAGGAGGAACTGGGCGCCGACGCGCGCACCGAAAACTACCTGGGCGCGGTGGAAGCGAGCTGGCAGGAGGGGCCCATCCGCCACCATGAGATCAATCACGTCTTCGAAGCGACGGTCAGCGGGCTTAACCCCGACCGACCCCCCACCTCGATGGAAACCCACCTCGAGTTCCTCTGGGTCGCCATCGCCGACCTCGACCGGCACAACCTGCTGCCGGAACCGATCCGCGAGTTGCTGCGGCGCCGCGTGCAAGGCGACCCCAGTGTCTGGTGGGTGGGCGTCTAGGCAGCTTGGCCGCTCTGCCCCCGGAGCGAAAGCGTCGCGGGATGCGCTTCGGGGCGCACGTCAGCATCAGCGGGCACATCCATCTGGCGATCGATCGCGCCGCGGCGATCGGCTGCGAGTGCTTGCAGATCTTCGTCGGCAACCCCCGACAGTGGCGACGCATCGAGTATGCGGACGCGGACGTGGCGCTCTTCCGACAGAAGCGCGCTCGCGCCAGACTCGATCCTCTCGTGGCCCACGGCGTCTACCTGATCAACCTGGCGAGCCACGACGACGAATTCTACACCAGGTCCGTCGCCTCACTGATTGCAGGCGTCGAGGGCATCCACCGTCTCGGCGGACTTGGCCTGATCACGCACATCGGCAGCCGGATGGGGCAGCCCTGGCCGGAGGCGGCCGCCCGTGTCGTCGCCGCGGTGCGTGTGGTGCTGGAGAGCACCGAGGGAGGGATGGTCATCCTGGAGAACGCCGCGGGAGCGGGGGGTGCCATCGGGAGCAACTTTGAAGAACTGGCGGCGCTTCTCGACGCGCTGGAATGGCACCCTCGCGTAGGAGTATGTCTCGATACCGCGCACCTCTTTGCCTCCGGCTTCGACATTCGCACCCCCGACGGAGTTGCGGGAACGCTGCGCACCTTCGACCGCACGGTGGGACTGCGCCGCCTGGTCGCTCTCCACCTCAATGATTCCAAGAGCGCGCTGGGGAGCCACCTGGACCGGCACGAGAACATCGGCCAGGGGCGGATCGGCCTCACGGGCTTCCGGGCGCTGATCCACCATCGGGCCGCGCGCCGGGTCGCGGGCTTCATCGAGACGCCTGGCATCGACCGGCGCGGCGCCGACGGACGGAATCTGGCCGCGCTGAAGCGATTACGCCGGCTGGGACCGTTCAGGAGGAGACAGCCGTAGGTCCCTCAGGCAGGCGCTTCAGCCGGGGTGATCTTGAAGAAGAGGCTCTCCAGCAGCAGGCGAGGCTGCACGTTGCGCTCCAGCGAGTCGCGCGCGTAGTCGACGGCTTCGATCCGCCGGCGCAGGTCCTCCCAGGAGAGCTCGGCGGCGAGCCGGGCGATCTCCTCCTGCTTATCCAGATTAATCAGCAGGACGGAATCGGCGGTCTCTTTCCAGACCGCCAGATCGCGGTACCACCAGGCGGCGATCTCGAGGAGGTCGGCGAGGCGCTCCGGCAGGCGGTCCCGGTCCCGCGTCAGTAACTCGGCGGCGTCGAGGCGGGCCGGGGGTTCCGCCCGCTCGAGGGTGACGAGGAGGCGAAGAAACGTCTCGCGCGCCTCCAGCAGCTCCTCGGACTGCGCCAGAGCCAGCGCCCGGGCCATTCGTCCTCCCGAGAGGGCGGCCAGGATGCGGGCGCGGCCGGCGGGCAGGCCGTACTGCTCGGCCAGCTTCTGCGCGATGTCCCCGGTGGGGATGGACGAACAGCGCACCACCTGACAGCGCGAGAGCAGCGTTGCCGGGAGAGGAACGGTGGACTCCGCGATCAGGATGATGGTCACCGCCGGCGGAGGTTCCTCCAGCACTTTGAGCAGGCTGTTTGCTGCTCCCGGGCTGAGCCGCTCGGCGTCGGCGATCATGTAGACCTTCGCCCGTCCTTCGTACGGCGGGTAGGAGGCGTCCTGCCGCAGGGCCCGGATCTGCTCGATGGGGATCTCCCGGGCTTTGTAGTCCTTCGGCGGCTCGACGAGGAACCGGCGCGCCTCAATGTCGAGCAGGTGCACGTCAGGGTGGTTGCCTTCGGCGATGCGGCGGCAACTCCGGCACTCGCCGCAGGCGTCGCCGTCCGGACGCTCGCAGTTGAGGAACTGGGCAAACGAGCGCGCCAGCGACCGGCGCCCGACGCCCGCCGGCCCGACGAAGAGATAGGCGTGCGTGGCGCGGCCCGCCCGCACCGCTTCGCGGAGGAGGACGATGGCGTGATGCTGGCCGACGATGTCGCGGAAGGGCACGCGGGCCTAGATCTTCTCCATCCGGTCGATGGGGAGCACGAAGACGATCGCCCCGCCCACTTCAACCTTCACCGGGTAGGTGACGTAGGAGTCCACCGGCTCGACGACCGGCGGCATCGGGCTGACCAGCTGCTCGCGGCGGTGACAGACCTCCTGGACGATGGACAGCACTTCGTTGACCTTTCCATCCTGCACGCCGATCATCACCGTGCTGTTGCCCTCCCGCAGAAATCCGCCTGTGCTGGCGAGCATCGTGGCCTGGTACTGGGCGCCGTTGAGCGCCTCGATCAGCCGGCCGCCATCCTTCTCCTGCACGACCGCCAGCACAAGCTTGATCGGCGCGCCTCCTATCCGGCGGGCTCCGCACTCTCCCGGCGCTGCGTCAGGAATTGCTCCACCGCCTCGACGATCCGGCGCCCCACATCCTCGATTGCGCCCGATGCCTCGATGACGACAAATCGCTGGGGCGATTCTGCCGCCAGACGGAGGAATCCTTCCCGCACCCGCTGGTAGAAGGCCGGCGCCTCCTGTTCCAGGCGATCGCCGCGGCCGGTCCCGTCCCCCTTGCCTGCGCGCGCCCGGTCCAATCCGGCGGCGGGATCGATGTCCAGCAGGATGGTCAGATCGGGAAGCAGCCCGCCGGTGGCGACGTCGTTCACGCGGCGGACCACAGCCACGTCGAGGCCACGCCCGTACCCCTGATACGCGAGGGAGGCGTCGACGTAGCGGTCGGAGAGCACGGTCATCCCGCGATCCAGCGCCGGCCGGACGACCTCGCGTACGAACTGGGCGCGGGAAGCGGCGAAGAGTAGCATCTCGGTCTCGGCCGACATCTCTCGGTGCGTCTCATCCAACAGGACACTGCGGATGCGCTCGCCGATGGGGGTACCGCCCGGCTCGCGGGTGTGCAGCACCTCCAGACCGCGCTCGCGGAGGTGAGCGGCGAGGGCAGGGCCGTGCGTGCTCTTCCCAGTGCCTTCCAGGCCTTCCAGCGTGAAGAACCACCCGCGGGCGGTCATGGGCGTCGACGTCTGGGCTGCGGCCCTACCCGCCTTTTCACTTCTTCCGCCGAGAACTCGGCCACGGGGCGAGAACCCGCTTTCACGATCCGCACGTCCCGTTCCGCTTCCCGCCGTGCCTGTTCCTCGGGAATCCCCTTGGCGACGACCGCGGCCGCAATGGCATCGATCAATGCCGCCTCCTGACCGGCTGGCTCGTTCCTATCGGGGCAGCTGCGAACAATCCACCTCCTGATCTGCGCCTCCAGGTCCGCGGCCGAACGGAACTGGATCGGGTCGAAGCCGTTCAGGTTCGTCGGAAAGCAGAGGGGATTCGCGCGGTGCGTTCTATGGCAGAAGAGCCCAATGCGCCGCGACGGCTTCCGAGCAAACGCGTAGCCGATCTCCAGGGAGATGTTTTGGGATCCGGCCCCCGTCCGCCCCGCGGCGGCAAAGACGGCGATCACGTATCGCGCGCGGCCGATATGTGCGGCAATGCGCCGCCACCGCAGCTCCGCTTCGACGTCATGCTCTGCCAGCACCGGCCGCAGTCCCTGGTGTTTCGCGGCCCGGTAGGCAGCCTGCTTGAGTTGATTCAGGCGCCGGTAATAGGGAGCAATGATGAAGATCTCGGGAACCCGGCGCTGTCTCGCCAAGGGAGGGGGAGCGCTGTCGACCTAGCCTCTGGCTCTCGTGGCCAGCCCCTTTTCACGGATGAAGACGACGACCCGGTCTCTGGACGGGCCGGGTCGCCCGCCGTCCCGCGGCTTCCCGGCTACAGCGTGCCGCCGGGTGCGGAACGTCCCGATGCCGGGCACAGTGATCTCCTCGCCGCGCCGCAAGGCTTTCACGATGACCTCGACCATCGTCTCCAGGGCATCCTCGGCGTCCTTTCGAGAGACTCGAGATTGCCGCGCCACGTCTCGGATGAGCTGCTCCCTGTTCATCGGCCTTGTCCCGGTCGATTCGTACTCTCCCTCATTATCGGGTCACTTCGGGAAAATTACGACCCGGCGCAGAGGCTCCTCCCCACGGCTCTCGCTGGCCAGCCCGTACCGCTGGATGAGCTGGTGCTGCAGGCGGCGGACGTAAGAGTTCTGCGGCGCCAGCTCGACCGGCTGCGCCGACTCGAACACCTCCGCGATGGCTTCCTCCACTTCACGCAGCGCCGTGGTCTCCTCGGCCATGTACTCGTCGACGTCGAAGATCTCGCGCAGGAACGCCTGGATCTGGCTGACCGTGTTGCTCTTGATGATGTGCATGCGCAGCCCCCGGGCCTGGGCGTCGGCGAGTCTCTTGGGGCGGCGCTTCTCCTGCGAACGGATGGAAAGGACGATGTCCGCGTCGCCGAGCGTGTCGGTGATGTAGGCGGGCACGCGCAGTTCGCGGATGGCCCGCTCCAGCCGGTTGCGGCTCACCGCGTACGGGTAGATGCGGACCGGACGCTGTCCAGGACGTCCGTTCTCCTCCGCGGCGGCCGGGGCAAACGGTCCCTGCGCCGCCCAGCCCTCCACCTTTACCGGCGCCTGGGTGATCTCCACCTCGCCTCCCTCGGTGCGCACGCGCTGTTCGGGGCGCGGGAGGGCGCCGCGGAGGAAGCGGTCCACGATCGAGGCGACGTCGTGGTGTACGGCCAGGCGGTCCTTCTCCTGGATCTCGATGAGGACGTCGAAGGTCGGCGGGGCCTTCCGCTCGAGCACCGTCTTCTGCGTCCCCCGCCGCCGCGCTTCCTCGTCCGACAGCGTGACGGCCTGGATGCCACCGATCAGGTCGGCCAGCGTGGGGTTCTGCAGCAGGTTGTCCAGGGTGTTGCCGTGCGCGGTGGCGATGAGCTGCACGCCCCGCTCGGCGATGGTGCGCGCGGCGAGGGCTTCCGCTTCGGTGCCGATCTCGTCGATGACGATGACCTCCGGCATGTGGTTCTCCACCGCCTCGATCATCACCGCGTGCTGGAGGTCGGGCACGGGCACCTGCATCCGCCGCGCCCCGCCGATCCCGGGATGGGGGATGTCGCCGTCTCCGGCGATCTCGTTGGAGGTGTCGACGATGACGACGCGCTTTTTCAGGTCGTCCGAGAGCACCCGGGCCGCCTCCCGCAGCAGGGTGGTCTTACCCACCCCAGGCCGCCCCAGCAGCAGGATGGAGCGTCCGCCCTCGATCACGTCGCGGACGATGTCCACGGTGCCGAAGACGGCGCGTCCGACCCGACAGGTCAGGCCGATCACCTCACCCTGGCGGTTGCGGATGCCGCTGATGCGATGCAGGGTGCGCTCGATGCCGGCGCGATTGTCCTTGCCGAAGGCGCCCACCCGGCTGGTGACGTGCTTGATGTCCTCGCGCCTGGTGTGGTTACGGCTCAAGTAGATCACGGCACCAGGGAAGCGCGCCTCCGGCAGGCGGCCCAGGTCAAGCACCACCTCGAGCAACTGGACGAGCGTCTCGTGCCGCTCCAGCGCCGCCCGGATGGCCGGAGGGAGCACCTCCAACAGCAGGTCGAGGTCGTCAGTGATCTGGATCTGGCTTGGTGGCACGAAGGCTTTCCTCCTAGGAAACTATACGCTTCTTATCGTACCTCGAGGATCAGGCACTTCAGATAGCGGGTCTCGGGCATCCCGGGGTGGATAGGATGATCGCGAGCCTGGCCGCGCGCCTCCAGCAGACGGGCCGAACGCCGCGCGTTAGCCGCAGCTTCGGCGACGATGGCCAGCAGCATCTCCTCGGTCATGTGCGCCGAACAGGAGCAGGAGACGAGAATCCCGCCCGGCCGCAGGACCTTGATCGCCCGCAAGTTGATCTCTTTGTAGCCCGCGGCGGCTCTGGGCAGCGCCGCCTTACTCTTGGCGAAGGCCGGCGGGTCCAGGATGACCATGTCGTAACGCGGTCCCTCGCGGGCGAGCGCGCGAAGGGCGTCGAAGGCGTTGACCTCCTGAAAGGTACATCGGTCGGCGAGTCCATTGAGACGGGCGTGCTCCTCCGCCTCCGCCACCGCGTCCCCGGAACTCTCCAGGCCCACCACGGTCGCGCCTGCGCGGGCTGCGTGCAGGCTGAATCCTCCCGTGTAGCAGAACGCATCGAGCACCTCCCCGCGGGCGTACCCTGCTGCCGCACGCCGGTTCTCTCGCTGGTCGAGGAAGAACCCGGTCTTCTGCCCCTCCGCGACGTTCACCACGAACTGCAGCGCCGCTTCGGTGATGGTCTGGCGCAGGGGCACCTCCCCGTACAGGAAGCGGCGCTCACATGGCAACCCCTCCAGGCGGCGGATGGGAGCATCGTTGCGTCCATAGATCGCCGCCGGCTGGACGAGCTCACGCAGCAGCCGGACGATCAGGGCCTCCTGCCGCGCCATCCCCAGGGTGAGCGTCTGCATCACGAGCAGGTCACCGTAGCGATCGACGATCAGGCCGGGAAGATCATCCCCTTCGCTGTAGACGACCCGGCAGGCGGTCGTCCCCGACACGACCCGCTCGCGCAGCGCCAGCGCCGCCTCCAACCGCCGGCGGAAGAACCCCTCGTCGACCGGCTCCCGCCGACGGGTGAGCAGGCGCACGGCGATCGTCGAACGGGGGTTGAGGTAGCCGCGGCCGATGTAGGAACGGTCGGCCGCGCGCACATCGACGATGGCGCCCGCCTCTGGGCGGCCATCGACAGTGCGGATCTCCCCGGCGTAGATCCACAGGTGCCCGCCGGCGAGCCGGGCCTCTTTGCCGGGCTTGAGGGTGAGGGTGGCCACGCGGTTAGACGATCAGCGTCTCGCTCTCGACGGACACCCCTCGGGTCGCCACCATCGCCAGCAGGTCGGCGGTGAGCGCGTCGGCGATGGCCGCCAGCTGGGCCTCGCCCGCGGGGGCCAGCCCCATCAGCTTCTCCATCCTGGCGCGGAAGTCCGGAGGCTGCTCGGGGCACTCGAAGGCCTGCACGTAGAAGCGACTCGTCGTGATCATGTAGCGGCGATTCAACAGGAGGACGAGATTCGCCGCCCCCTCCGCGACCCAGAAGGCGGCGACGCGCACGTCCATCGCATCCGCCGAGTAGCGCGCGTTGCGCAGTTTGTCGCGGTTCTCGACGATCATCGTGGCGGCTTTGGCCAGGGCGGGACCGATGTCGGCGGCATCGGCCTCAGCGACCGCCTCATCCAGGCGGGCCGTCCAGCCCTCCCGCTCAAAGAGGACGATGCGGCTGCGGAACCCGTCGGCTTCCTGCGCCCACCGCCCACTGACCCGCCGCGCCGCCCTGAGCAGGGCAGACTCCTGATCGTAGTCGATCTCGATCAGGATCCCCTCATAGACGTACGATTTACCCTCCACCTCGACGCCGTCCCGCAGAACCGCGGTGAGCTCCAGGTCGGAGTGGGGGCGGTCCAATCCCTTGGCGGTGGAACTGGTGACGAAGACGGCCAGTACCGCCTCGCCATATTCCTCCACGATCCGTGCGGCCAGCCCCCGCGCGATGGCCAGGCGCTCTTCGTGCGTCATGCGACAGCGGATGGGATCAAAAGAGGCGGATCTGCGCGGCGGGCTCTTCCAGAGGAATCTCGGGTTCCTCCCCGGGGGCCGGCGGCGCGCCCTCGAAGATGTGGATCTCGCCGAAGACGCCGTCGTACCCGGGCTTGATCACGACCTGTCCCTCCCGGGCGCGGCGCAGCCCCTCGACGACGCGGGGCGAGGCGGTCCCGGCCAGGTCATCAAGCGGGGTGTCCAGGAGGATGTTGAACTCTCCTCCAAACTCCTTGCACAGTCTGAAGTACTCCTCCCGCACGCCGCCAGTGCCCACGGCCGCGCCGCGCGCCTCGGCGATGATCTCTTCCAGGGGGATCAGGTTCCGATAGGGCACCGCCCCCTCCGGCACGTAGCCCTCCTCCCGATCGGCGAGCGCATCGACGCGGTGCATTACTCCGACGGTGAGGGGGCGCCGGCAGACGGGGCAGATCCCCCCGTACGCTTTCGTCTCTTTCGGCGAGAGGCGCTGGTTGCAGTTGCGGTGGCCGTCGAAGTGGTACTTCCCTTCCTCGGGGAAGAACTCGAGAGTGTAGAGGAAACGCGAGGTGTCACGCTCCCGCAGAATGCGCACCAGCTCGCCGTAGTCGGCGTCCATCTCGAAGACGTTGGCCTCGCGTCCCAGCTTGGCGGGGGAGTGCGCGTCGGAATTGCTGACCAGCATCACGCGGTCGAGCTCGGAGAGACGCCAGTTCATCGGTGGGTCGCTGGACAGCCCCGTCTCCACCGCCGCGATGTGCCGCGTCTGGTCGCGGAAGCACTCCTCAAGGGCGTCGAAGCCCGAGTTGGAGCCGTAGAGGGAGAACCACGGCGTCCAGGCGTGCGCGGGGATGACCAGACACTCAGACGAGAGTTCGACGATGTACTCGACGAGTTTGTCCGAGGGCAGTGAGAGCGTGGGACGGCCGTCGGCCATCAGGTTGCCGAAGCGTCCCAGCACGGCGTTGATGCGCTCGACCACCTCGAAGGAGGGGGCGAAAATGAGGTTGTGGATCTTCCGCAGCCGGCCGCCCTGCGGGTAGATGTTCGAGACCTCGACGGTGAGAAGGAAGAGCATGCCGTCGTAGGTGAACAGCCCGCGGCCATTGGGTTTGAGTTTGGCGCGCAGCTCGCGGAACCAGACGGGGTGAGTGAAATCCCCCGTGCCGACCAACGAGATGCCTTTGATCTTGCACCAGCGGGCCAGATTCTCCACGTCCATGTCCCGGCTGGTGGCGCGGCTGTACTTGGAGTGCAGATGCAGGTCGGCAATCACGCGCATGACGGAAGGGTTTGATAGGCGCGACAGATCCTCCTACATGGCGTCCGGAGCTGTCAGCGCCTAGCGACTGTAGCGGGATGACAGCGCGCCCACCCTCGGCATGACGTCCTGCCATCGAGGGAAGCGCTCGGGGAATCGCTCCGCCGTCAGACGGGCAATCTCGATCAATGAGACTTCCCCGTCCATGCGGCTGAGAATAAAGCGGTCGATCTCTCCGTCCTCCCCCAAGACCGGGATGTGAGCGGCCTGATGCTTCCGCAGATCGGGGGCCGGCGGAGGAGAGCCGAAGAAGGTAGACTGCGATGCGGTGGCCTTCAGGCGCTGGCCCTCGGCGACCTGCGTCTCCCAACGCCAGAGGTAGTCCCCCCCCACAAGTCGTGCCTGCAAGCTCACGGTGATGGTGTCGCCCGCGTCGACCGGTGTGGGGGAGGCCAGCGGGAAGAACCCGTTCCCGTAAATCAGCTCGGGGTGGTCGGGCGCGGTCGAAAACCCCACCCCCTCCACCAGAACGGTCTCGAACCAGACGCAGAGCCCATGCAGCGCCCCGCTCCGGGCGACCGTCCAAACCATCTGCCCCTCTACGTCCCGCTGTTCCACGGAGGGATAGTCCAGGCACGCCCAGCGTTGCGGTGGAGCCAGCAGTTCCTCCGCGGCGATGCGCACTTTGCTCCACGTGTTCGTCGCTCGGCGCCGGGCGGGTTCGACCTCAAGGCCATGCCACGACGCGTCCCAGGGTGCAATGAGCAGCCTGTAGAGGTCGGGCGCGTCCACTGGCGCCGCCCATATTGTGTCCCGCAGCGGGACCAGGATGCCACCGACCGCCAGAAACCGCTGCCGGGCGTCGATGATGCTCGAAATGTGATGACCCGACAGGGGCAGAACCCCCCGCAGATCGGAGACCACCACGTCCCCTTGCTCTGGCAGCACCACGCGCGTGGAGAGATCTTGGATGAACTCGATCCGATCGGCGAATCCATTGGCCACAGCCAGTTCCCGCGCCAGGTCCACGATCGAGTCGGGTTCGATGGCGTAGACCCGCCGGGCTCCCCAGCGGCAGGCCAGGAGAGCAAAGATGCCGGTCCCGGTACCGATGTCGACGACGACGTGACCGGGACGCACCACCTGCCTCAACGCCTCGGCATAGGCGTCGGTGCGGATCCGGTCCGCGACCATCCGGCGGTAGTCGGATAGGGTGTACACGCCTTAACGACGCTCTGGCTCCCAGCCCTCAACGGGGAGAATGTCAACAGGAGCAAAGTCGTCGGTCAGGATGGGGACCTCGGCGGTGGCGATGGGGCGATCGTAGAAATCCCGAATGATACGCTGAAGCGGGATCGTGCTCAGCCCCGGCTGATTCTGCATCCGCTCCGCTCGCGCCGTCAGGTCGCGCCGCGTGATCCCTCGCTGCGATGAGGCCATCAGCACGATCGTCCGGATCCGGCTGGTCCGCCCCTGCGGCCTCAGCCCCACCGGAAAGAGGTAGAGACCGGGGAAGACCTGAGCATACGTCCTGTACAGAGCACGAAACAGCGCGCTCTGGTCACCATCCAAGGCCCCGATGATGTTCGCCGCGACGACGCCTCCAGGGCGGAGATGCGCTCGCGCCAGCGCGAAGAATTCTCGCGTGGCCAGATGGAAGGGGATGCCTTCCGCAAAGTAAGCGTCCAGCACGATGAGATCGTAGAGGGTCCGGGTGCGGCGCAAGAACAGGCGCCCGTCGGCTACGAACACGCGCAGCCGTTGGTCTTCCCGCAGGGCGAAGTACTTCTTGGCCACCTCGACCACCGCGGGATCCAGCTCGGCGACGTCCACCGAAATCCCTGCGGACTCCCGGAAGAACTGCTTGGGGATTGAGCCCGCGCCCAGGCCGATCACGAGGGCTCGGCGGATCTGCGGCTGGAAGAGCCAAGCCGCGTGCATGTATTCTGCGTAGCGATAGGGACTCCGCTCTGGATCGTGGAGATACATTCCGCCCTGATAGGAGCGGTTGAAGACCAGATAGCGAGCCCCGTCGTCCTCTTCGACCACCCGGATCCGATGGTAGAGGCTGTCCCGTTCGTATACCGTGCGGACGCCGGCCGGGGAGGGCCGCATCGGTGCCACGAGCAGGAGGCCGATCACCCCAGCCGCCACCAGCGCCCGCGTCCTTCGGCGGAGTGGGACGAGCAGGAGCGCGCAGGCCACGAGCACACCGCCAAGCAGCAGAAGGATGGTCCTCACCCCCAGGAGGGGAATGAGCACGAAGGAGGTCACCAGCGTCCCGGCGATGTTCCCCGCGGTCGAGAGGGCGTAGAGACTCCCGGCAAGGCTGCCGAGGGAACCCAAATCGGTGGCCGCCAGCCTGACCGCAAAGGGCGAGGTTGTGGCGAGGATAAAGCCGGGCGGGCCAAAGAGCAGACTCGCAGCGACGAACGGACCGAGCCGCGGCCCCAGGTCGCGGGCCACAATGCTCTTCAGCACTGGAGCAGCAAGGACCGGAAGGAGGATGAGGAGGATCCCGGCGAGGAGCAGCACCGCGCCCAGGAGCGGGGGCCGCGGCCAACGGTCGGCGAGGCGACCGCCGAGCAGATACCCACCGCTGAGTGCGATCAGGAACACGCTGATCAGACTGCCCCAGACATAGATCGAAGACCCCACGTACGGAGCCATCACGCGGCTCCCGGCAATCTCCAAGCCCAGGAGCACGGCCCCTGCGGCAAAGATCACGATCCGCACGGTCAGGCCGGCCATCCCGGTCATCAGGCTGTCAGAAAGGCGTGAATCGCCGCCAGGTCTTTCGCCCAAATGAATTCGCGGATGCTGAGATTCTGCTGCGCCAGCCGATCGGCGAGCACATCGTAGCGGATGCCGGCGACGCGGTGGGGAGGATTCACCAGCCACCGCGCCAGCTCCGCGTAGTCGACGCGGGCGAGCATGGAATCGTCGAAGACGGTCTTGCCCTTGCGGTCCAGAATCAAGTCCGGCACCTTCCCGCGGAGCAGCCGGCGGACGAGGCCCTTGCGCCAGGCATCCGGAAACTTCATTTCGGCGGGAAGACGGAGGAAGAATTCCCAGAGGTCAAGATCGGCCCAGGGCATCCGCACCCGGAGGCCACAGACCGCCTGGACGATTTCGTTTGCCTCCATGCTCAGCCCCGGCCCCAGGAACCCGGCGAGCTGTGACCGGCGCCAGCGGTGGCGCGCCGGCACGAGATATGCAGCGGCCACTCCGTTGACCCTCCGCGCGTCCACCCACCGGGGGATCTCAAGGTCGACCCCATACCCTCGCCGGCGTACCAGGGCGGCCTCGAGAAACCCCGGCACGAAGGTGGACAGGAGCTGACGAATCGTCGCTGCCCTGGAGGATCCCCGTTCCCGCTGATAGCGGATTCGACGCCACAGCGCCCGAAAACGGCCGCGCCAGAGCAGGTGAGGCGTGAGATAGCCGCGCCTGTCCGTGAGGAACTCGGCCACTTCGCCCGTGAGCATCGTCCGGAACCCCAGCCGCCGGGCCTCCAGGAAATGCTCCTCGGCGTCTGTGATCAGGATCTGCGGGACCGGACCGTCCAGGACCCGCACCCACTCCTGGAGGCGGTCGAGCGGCCTGGCGGCCTTGACGTAGGTGTGGAGGGGGATGCGGAGAAACTCCGCCACCGCCCGCGTGTACTCACTCTCATCGACGGCTGGCAAATCGGGGAAGACGGCGGTGAATGCAGTGAGCGGTCGGCCGACCATCTGGAGATGCGCCGGAGCGGCATAGGCGGCCACGGCGGGTGAGTCCACACCTCCGCTGAGGGAGATCAGATCATGGCCACCGAGCGCTCGCGTCGCCGCCTGCCGCATCAGCCCGTCGAAGACTTCCGGGACGTCTCGCGGGGCCGGCGGTGCGATCTCCAGGTAGTCGGTAGGATGCCAATACACCCTCCGTCGAGTACGATCCCGATCGGCCGTGAGCAGGGAGCCCTTGGGGAGGCGGCGGACGCCCTTGAGCGCCGCGGGGGTGTCATCGTCATAGTCCCCGTAAAAGATGTGCTCCACCACTTCCGCGTCCGGCTCCCGCGAGATGCCGGCGCCCACGGCTACCTGCTTCGCTTCCGTCGCAACAACGACACCGTCGGGATCATCGCGGTAGAAGAACAGACGAAATCCCAGCTGGTCCCGGAAGCACCAGAGACGCTCGCCATCACTGAGGACGATGGCGAAGAGACCCCGCAGCCGGGGGAGGAGATCTTCGCCGAGCGTCCGGAACGCGGCGAGGAGAAGGTGAGCCGGCGAGGAAGCGTCCGGCACAGGAACCCCCCGGCGAGCCAACTCCTCCCTCAGCGCCGCTGCATTGTCGATCGTCCCGGTCAAGGCGGCGCTCCAACCCATCATCTGCGCCAGTGATGACTCCACCCGGTCCTCGGGATTCACCACCCCGATCGCGCATCTCCCCTCGACATGGATTTCCGTCCGCGTCCCCCGGTGGGGCACGACTGCGAGCATCCGGGTCACAGTGGTGCGATCGGGGGGGG
Organism: bacterium; assembly: GCA_036004665.1. Lineage (GTDB taxonomy): Bacteria > Sysuimicrobiota > Sysuimicrobiia > Sysuimicrobiales > Humicultoraceae > JACQGZ01. The sequence goes on from DASYRG010000020.1 coordinate 101,797, forward strand.
CAGCGCGCGAGAGGATTGCAGCGATGGCGCTCATCGTGGAGTCATGGCTCCGAAATTGTACACCGGCGAAAGGAGATGTCTCCTCTCGCCGGTGTAAGGTATTGGGGGAGCTGCTATCTAGGCTGCCGGATTAGGAACCGAAATCGTCGGCGCAGGACGGCTCCCCGAACATAGGATCATTGCCACAAACTCCCTTGTCGCCTTTCCCCGGGTTGTCAAACGTATGGTCGGCAATGGACCCAAAGTCGACAACTTCGGGCGGCTCATAAACCATGTGGCCATCCCCCCTTCTCCTAGCTACCTTCAATTTGGGGGACACTGTGGCATCCGGTCAATTAGTCGAAAGTGGGAGTTATTGTTCGCATTAGGATGAGAAACAGGAACCCGGCTATCCGCCGACGAGGCGTCGCAACCATCGGCGCTGGCTGGAGCTCAACCCTCGGGGAACCAGGATCAGGCGCTTTATCCAGCCCGCAATACCCACCAAAGAGGGATTATCAAGCCATCGGAGGCCTGTACTGAGCAAGAATGCCTCAATGGCAGCTTCCCTCCGAAGGATCCTTGCGCAGGTCCGATCGACCAGAAGACGGAGCAGGATCGATTGCGACCCCGTCGGCTCCCCGAGGAATTCAGGGCGAACTGGTGTTTGGAAAAGCCGCTGAGACGCACTCAGCGCCAGGATGAGGGGGGCCCGGAGGAACTGGACGGACTGGGCCAGGGTGGCAACCGTGTTCCAGTCTACAGTGTGCCGGGCGACGACCTCGGCCAGGTCCCGGAGGTAGCGCAGCCTCGGCTTGCCGTACCAGAGTTCTCGCAGGAAGAAGATGCTGGAGATGACCACGGCATCCCCCGGCGACGGCACGAGCAGGTCGTCCCCGTCGAGTCGCTCGACGGCACATCGCTCGGCCAGGGTCTCATAGCTCACCTCGATGAGGAATGGGTACCCTGCCAGTCGCCAGTGCACGTCCAGCGTCGGCCTGTTCCCCGCCGGATCGTAGTACCCGCGGGCGTGGCGCCAGGTCAGGTCGGTCGCGGTGGTGAGCTGGCCGGTACCCAGGCGGTAACCCAACTCGGTGAGGAGGTCGTGCGTCGGAGTGACGTCCCCGGCCGGCACGAGCAGGTCGATGTCTGTGAACGGCCGCAGGGCCGGATCCGCGTAGATCCACCTGGCCAGCGCGGCGCCCTTCAGGACAATCGGACGGACGCCCCGAGCGCGGAGAGCGGTCAGCACCGCTGCGAACCGCTCAAACGCCAGCGCCGAGACCGCACCGGCGTGCTCGCGGGCATGAGCAAGCGCACCGCCGACCTCCGCCGGGACCCAGAGACCGAGCACATCGACGGCCCTTGCCACCAGCGGAGTGAGACGTTCTTGCTCCGCCAGCGCCAGGACCTGGTTCCACTCGGCCGGAGCAAGAGGGCCCGGGGGTCGAGGGATCGGTTGCAGCAGAGCGAGGAGGGCAGCCTCGGCGGCGGAATAGCCAGTGTCGGATCGACCGGATCTCCTCGCCTTCTCTTTTGCTGGACCCTTCTTCACTGCTCCCGCGAGCGCCGTCAGGACCGGTTCAGGGATGGGAAACGCGAAAGTCGAGCGCACGGCCCGCAACTGCATTGCGACCGCGCGACCAACTCCCCAGTCTCGTGAGCGCTCAACGAGCTCGGACCAATCGGGCTGGCATACCGTCAGGATTCGCTCGATGTCCTTGAGCCGGCCCAGATGGCGAGCCCTCTCGCCCTCTGACTTCAGCGCCAGATCGATCAGCGCCGTCACCGGATCGAGCGTCCGAACAGGTGGCCCGTGCAGTTCCGTGAGGACTGAGTTCGCAAATATCTCGTGGACCGGCGGGGACGCGTTCGAGCGGTAGCGACCGCCGAGATCAGTCCACACCCTGGCAAAGGTCTCATGCCACAGAAGCACGTGGACGTCCCCTTTCGCTGATGCGCCCGGTGATTCGTCCCGCAGCTCCTCGAGACGACGAGCCCCAGCGTCCGCAACGAGGTCGAGAAACTGTCCAAGGACGTGTTCCATGACCAGCAGATCGATCGCGTCGTAGGAGCGGAGATCGGCCCGCGGATAGACCGTCTCAGGGAGCACAGGGCCTTCGACCACCAGCCAGTTTCCCTCCAAACCCTGAAGCACCCCGGAGAGCCGCGTCACATCGGCGATGGCGGCCAGGTGCCGCCGGAAGGCCGCCCGATAACGTCCTCGAAGGTCTTCGAGCAGCTTCCCGTCCAGGTCAGGCAGCCCTCTGAGAGAGGTATAGGCGTATCCGAGGATGCCGTGGGCCTCGGACGCCTGGGTCAGCTGCGGCAGGGATGACACGTCGAGGAACCGCTGGATCCGTTCCCCCTGTCCGTCCCCCGGAGGGGTACGCAGCAGTGAGAGGAGGAACCGCTCTAGGCCCTCAGGGGTAGACATTTAACCGAAGCGGGCAATCGCCACGTGTCGCCCCCGCCCCGGGGCGGGCCCGAGATCCGTTCCATCCAGTTCAACCCACGCATGGGCGATGTGATCCTTGGCGTCGGGGGGAAGGCCGATCACGAGTTCGGCCGGGTCGCCTTGTTCACGAAGCAACCGGAAGAGGACGAGCGACTTCACCAGGCATGTCGGCTCTTCCCCGCCCAGGCGGAGCGCCTTGTCCACGGCGCGACTGAGGTAGTGTGGGGAAAGGCTCTCGGTGTTGCGCAGCGGGCCGGCCCCGAACTCGCGGACGAACAGCGGCAACGGCCGGCGGTTGACGTTGCGCCGCGCAATGAGGAACCAGCGCCAGATGCGGAGGGCCAATCGCATCTTGGTGGAAAAGGAGGCACGACGGCGCTCCGGCTCAGCCATCGGCAAGACAGGTGGCGACGACGCGTTTCACCGTCGCTTGAAGGTCCTCAGCCCTCAGGGGCCGGTAGAGATTCCAGACCGGTACATCCCAGGCGATGGAGGTAATGGCGCTGAAGCAGCGGTGCAGGTCGGTGGGTGTCGGCAGGCGGAACGTCACCGCCCACAGGTCGGGGACGCTCCTGGCAGGTGGTATTCGCTCCAGGCGGATATCTTCCGCAGACCGCCGGAGGAACACAACGGAGGCGAGTGGTACGGGACGACAATCTCCCCGCGCCGCCGTGTCAACAGCGAAGCTGACGCGTTCGCCCTGCTCGGCGACCACCTGCGCCCCGGGGAGGCGGAGATCCTTCAGCACATCGCGACGCACCCGCAGCATGGCCGGGCCGGGAATCACGGCCGGTGCGGACGTGTATCGGACACAGCTCTGGTCCTCGGACAGCAGCCGATACCCAGCGGCGTGAAACGCGGCGGCCAGGGTGGTCTTGCCATACCGCCCCGGGCCGGCGAAGAGCATCGCCCGCCCCTCCACCTGAACGGCCGCGGCGTGCAGGGGCAGATCTCCACGGTGAAGGTAGCAGAGGGCCGCGGGGATGCCCCAGAGACGCTCCTCCCGACCGACGACGTCATGGGTCTCCGGCAGAAGGATTGAGCCCGCCCGCGGATCGATGACGAACCACTCGTCGCCGCTACTCCAGAGATGATAGCGGTCCCCGTCGGTATACAGCCGGGCGTGGAGGGGGCGACCGGGGCGAGGGAGCCATTCCACCAACAGAGCGCTCTGGTCAGGCGGGTGGTGAAAGGACGGGCCGAGGAGGTCCAACGCATCGCCATCCCCGTACCGGAGATACTGGAGGGGAAGAGGTGAACGCACGCGGAACCCGAAGCAGGCCGCCGGGCTCTCCGCAGGCGCGATCTCCTCTACCACGCGGCCATCCACTCCACCCCTCCGCAGGATGCGTAGACGTAAACGTACCATATCATCGCATGCCCATTTGCGGCCGGTCGGCCCGCCGCAGGGGCTCGATGACGGGCTATGCAATTTTGAGCAAGGGCGATCTGCCGTACGATAGATGACCGCAGCCCGGAGGCTGTGGCAGAATGATGGTCCAACGTGGGCGCCTACGACCATCGTCCTATGGGTACGGCTATGAGGATGCCCCTCTCGACGTCTGTCCCCGCCATAGAAGTTCAGGGCGTTTCCCGGGACTTTGAAGGGAAGCTCGCCCTGGATGACGTCTCTCTCCGTGTCGGGAGTGGCGAGATCCACGCCCTCCTCGGACCCAACGGCGCGGGCAAAACCACGCTCATCCGGATCCTGTCCGGACTGACCGCTCCCACGAGCGGGACCATCCGCGTGCTGGGGATCGATGGAGCGAAGGCGGGACGGAACCTCCAGCGTCTGATCGCGCTGATCCCTTCCGGCGACCGCACCTTCTATCTCCGGCTCTCCGGCCTCGAGAACCTGTTGTTCTTCGGCCGCCTCTACGGTCTGACGTTTCGAACAGCAGCGGCGCGGGCGCGCATGGCGCTCAACAGCGTCGGCCTCGCAGACGCCGTCGACCTTCAGACGGCTCGATACTCGCATGGGATGCAGAAGCGGTTGGCGGTTGCCAGGGCGTTGCTCATTCAGGCACCTGTGCTCCTGGTTGACGAGCCGACGCACAACCTCGACCCGGAAGGGGCCGAGCGCGTACGCGGTTTAATCAGAGAGGCGGCCGGATCGGGCGCCGCCGTTGTCTGGACGACCCAACGGGTGGATGAAATCCGCGGGTTTGCGGAAACCGTCACGTTGTTGCACCGCGGCAAGGTGCGGTTCTCCGGAACCGTGACACAACTCCTCGCCCACGCCGCCCGCCGGACCTACCTGCTCCGGGTCCGCAACGGTCAGGTGCCCTCGAGTGGCCTGCAGGCCGCCCTCACCGCCGCCCTGGGCGACGAGGGGACCATCACGACGACGTCCGGGGATCCGGATGGGTGCGTGCTCTCCCTCCCCGAGGGCGTGACCTTGGGAGAGGCGCTCGCCAGGCTGATGGCTGCGGGCTTCCAGATCCTCGCCTGCCGCGACGAACGGCCGGCCATCGAGCAGGCCTTTCTCCAGCTTACGGGTGAAGGATCGTGATCGGCGGCGGAGCGCTCGACCGAGGGCCCTGGGCCGGCATGCTCGAGGAACTAGGGAAGCTTCCCGCCTTCCTGCGGCGGGATTTCCTCATCGCTTGGAGCTATCGGGTCGGGTTCGTGCTGGATATGGTCAACATCCTCGCGCAAGCCGTGCTCTTCTACTTCGTCAGCCTCTTGGTGGATCCGCGCCGTATCCCGTCGGTCGGCGGCGTTCCCACCAGCTACATCGCCTTCGTCGCGGTGGGAATCGCGGTGGGCTCATTGCTCAACCTTGGGATGGGACGGATGATGTCTGCTATTCGCGGGGAACAGCTGATGGGCACCCTGGAGTCCCTACTCGCGACCCCCACCTCGGGGACCACGATCCAGGTCGGACTCGTCCTCTACGATCTCATCTACCTCCCGCTGCGCACGGGCGTCCTCCTCGCCCTCATGGCTATGGTCTTCGACGTGGATTTCCGCCTCAGCGGGGTTGGGCCGTCACTCGCCATCGTCGCCGCGTTGGTTCCCTTTGTCTGGGGCCTGGGGGCGGCAAGCGCGGCGGCGGTGATGGTCTTTCGGCAGGCCAGCGGCCTGGTGGGGATCGGTGGATACGTGCTGGGCTTGCTCTCCGGCGCGTACTTCCCTCTCACCCTGCTGCCGCCAGGGGCGGAGGCGCTCGCCCGCCTCAACCCTATCGCGCTGGCCTTAAACGGGTTGCGGGAAGCGTTGCTCGCGGGCACAGGCTGGGAGCCTGCGCTGGCGCGGATCGCCGTCCTTCTCCCTGTGGCTGCGGTGACCTGGCTCGCGGGCACGACGGCATTTCGCCTGGCCCAGGCGCACGAACGGCGCGCCGGCACGCTTGGCCTGTACTGAGCGGCGGGCGAGGGAGCGATGATCAGCAAGAATCCTCAGGTCGTGTACCGCGAACTGAGCGACGCCGAAGGGGGCCTCCTGCTGCACATGGAGACGGGGCAGTATCATGGGTTGAATAAAGTGGGAGCCCTGATCTGGAGCCTCATCGATGGGGCGAGCACCGTCTCCGACATCCTCACCCGGCTGCGGGAACGTCTGAACGACGCTCCCGTGCAGTTGGAGGAGGACCTCACGCGCTTCCTGCGCGACCTTCAAGAGCGGAACCTCATCCACATCGAAGAGGAAGACACACCCCGCTAGGCGATGATGCACGCCTCTGTCTGATTGGCGTCAGTCAGGCTGGAGCAGATCCTCCAGTCGTCGCGCGAACTCATCACCATCCCAATCTCCCGCCACCACTCGGGGGAGCTCGAGGAGCCGGCCGGAAACCCAGGCCGAGGCGGCGCACGCTCGCGTAAAGCCAGCCTCACGAACGAGGCGCATGGTCTCGGGCGTGTATGCGGAGCGCCAGCCGAATGGGTAGGCAAAACTCTCGATCGGCCTACCCAGACGATCCTCCAGCCACTTCTTGCACCCTTTGATCTCCGCCCGCTGATCGTCGAACGGCAACGCGGCCAGAAGGGGATGGCTGACCGTGTGCCCGCCCACCTCCATCAGCGCTGCGGCCGCGAGGGCATCGAGCTGGGGAGCGGTGAGCGCGCGGTGATTCGGGCGTCCTTGATGGGGCGCCCCCGCCCACGCCCGCAGCGCCTCCACGACCGCCTGACGCGCGGCCGCGTTGAGGGGCAGCAGACTCTGCCACAAGGAGCGGTAGAGTGGGTGCCGCGGGGTCGGATCCGCGGCGTGCGCCACGGTCCATGTGCGCCAGCGGACAAAATCCTCTTCGCTGTACGTCTGCCCGGCGCCCAGATCCCACTCCCGAGGACGGCCGTCGATGGTCAGCCGGAGCCGCTCGGGCAGCGTGCCCGGCTGCAGCAGGATCCGCTCGAGCAGGTCCCACCAGAATTCTCCCACCCCGTCGACATAGCCGGTCGCCACGAAGAAGGTCGCCGGCACGTCGAATTTCTCCAGCAGCGGCTTGGCCACGGACAGGTTGTCGGCGTACCCGTCGTCGAAGGTCACGACCACAGCGCGTCTCGGAGCCTCGCCGCGTCCCAATGCGGCCGCGAGGTCGCGCAGGGAGATCGGGAACGCCTGGTGCCGAAGAATCTGGAGATGCTGCGCAAAATGCTCCGGCGTGACGCACAACGAGAACGGATCGGGGAAGACCTCGTCGATGCAATGGTAGAGCAGAATGAGGGGTCCCCTGCGCCGCGACCGGCCCGATCGTCGGGTCAGTCGCCTCCTGACTGCCCGCAGCGGGCGGAGCAGCCCGACCGGCAACCGCTTCCCCGTCCTGCTCCGCCAGGTCATCCCTGCCGGGGCCGCTCGGGAGCCACGCGGAGCGTCAGGCGTCGCACCAGGAGAGTGATCGTCCTCGGAGCGCGCGTGAGCGGGTCGAGCCTGCTTCCGGACTGGAGCCTGGCTTCCCCCCATTCGGGCCGCCGTGCCGCGGTGCACTGCTCCATCGCCCAGGCGGCGCGCCACGCGCTACGACGGGCCTGACGGAAGTTCTCCCTCCTGGGACGTAGCCGGAAGCGTACTGTCCATATCGGCCAGTTGACCAGCACGCGTCCCAGTCCCAGAAGCGCTCCGATGAAGGAGCGTGGGCCATGCGGCGGCACCGCCGCGCGCCGGCGCCAGATCTCCCGCCAGTAATCATTGCTGCCGCGGGTGAAGGCCGCCCGCAGCACCCGGCGCGGCGTCACCAGTGATCGATCGATGCGGTGCCGGATGACCCCAGATGGGCAGAACCAGACGGACCCCCCCGCTGCTCTGACCCGTTCCTGGAACTCGTAGTCCTCATAGGTGCCGCGTTCCTCCACGCGGCGGCCAAGCGCTTCGTCCCACAGACCCAGCCGGGCGAAGGTCTCCGCGGGGATGGCCATGTTCGCCCCCCACAGATGCTCAAAGCGAAAGAGGGGACGTTCGTCGCGCCAATCCAGATGACTGAAGAGGTCGGCCTCCCCCTCCGCGTCCAGCCAGGACGGCCAGGGGCCCAGGTCCTGGGCAATGGGCACGATCGGCCCCCCAGCGATGAGAAACTCGCGGGCCCTCGACGCGAAGAGGCGCCGATAGGCTTCGATCCATGCGGGATCCACCAGCACATCGTCATCGGTAAATAGCAGCAGGCGGCCCCTGGCCGAGCGAATCCCGGCGTTCATCGCCGCGCTGCGACCAGGCTGGAGTTCGCGGATACCCCGGAAGCGGTTATCGGCGCGGCACCACTCCTGGACGACGCGCTCGGTGTCATCGCCGGACCCGTTGTCGACGATGAGGACTTCGAAGGCAGCGCGGCAGTTCTGGGCGGCCAGCGTGCCCAAGCAATCGATCAGCAGGGCGGCCCGGTTGCGCGTCGGGACGATGACACTGATGTCGACCTCACTCAGGCTGATGGTACCAGCCGCCGATGGTGAGCCGGACCCGCTCCCCGACGGCAGGCTCGATCATGGGCACGTAATGGGTGGTGTCGACCTTGACGTCGAAGGCGACGATGCTGTTGTATTCTGGCTCGATCCTCGTTACGCCGCCGCTGGCGTCGCGCATGTGGAGTGCCCCGCCGAACGCGGGATCCCAGTCCGGGCTGAGATAGATCACGAGCGCCAGCCGACGGTTGCGGTTGTCATCTGAATGGGCGAGCAGGAAATCGCCTCCCTTCATGGCGTGCGAGCCGAAGTCTCTGCTCGCCCCCAGGGGAAGACCGGTGATCTCCTCAAAGAACGTTTTGAGTCTCGGATCCTGGAAGGCCTGGCGGAAGCGTATGTAGGTGAGCGCGTTCGGGCTCAGCTGAAACTGTGCAGGGGTGCCGACCAGCTTTCCAAACCTGAAGAAACGGTCCGCCGGCTCCGCGGCCAGCCATTCCTCCTCGGTCACGCCCTGGTCAACGGAGTAGAGCCCATACTCAGTGCGAAACTCGGCCTCGGCGGCGAGAAACTTGCTGAGCCTGGCGGCGACGGCGTCTATCAGAAACCTGCGCATCACCAGGAGCCGGGACGGATGGGATTCGAACGCCTGGTGGTAGGCGCGGAGCGCCTCCGGGTCCAGGTGCTGAGACTGGATCCAGGTGCCGAGAAACGCAGTGTCCATCCGCCCTCCTCTTCCCCACAGGTCTGGCGTCTCGCGCCGGTCAGATGCCCCTTTTCTACGAACGGGAAGCCTTCCCCCTGCCGCAGAGCCCCCTGCTGGAGCGGCGAGCTGAAGGCTTTCGTGGAGCGGGGGAAGCGGCTGGGAGTGCGGCGGACCTAAGCGTCCCTCGGGCGGCGCGAAGTGCGGGGCGGAGCCCAGAAGACGAGCACCTCGAGATCCTCGGCGACGCGAACGAACCGGTGCTCCACCCCGGCGGGCACGTACACGATCGATCCCGGCGCGACGGACCGCTCCTCGTCCTCCACGCGCATCACCGCCTGGCCTGCCACGACGTAGTAGACTTCGTCCTCGCTGTGGGGGGTCTGGTCGTCCACGGACCCGGCCGGCCAGCGGGCTAGTCCGACGCTCAATTCCTTTACGCGCAGGAACTCCGCGTAGACGTGCCCGGTGCGATCCACGGCGCGCAAAAGCTCGGAGATCTCGAAGGCCTGCACGAGCTAGACCTTATCTGTGACGATGGAGCCGCTCGCCGTCGGCTCCTCCCCATCGGCCGCCAGCAGTCCCCGGATCAGCGCCCGCAGGACCGCCGGAGCCAGCCGGATCCCCCGCCACGACCGCAGCGCCTGCCCCAAGACCGGCCGGAGTAGACGCGACTGGTACTGGGTATCGCCGTGCTCCTCGATCGCCCGCTGGAGGAGCGGGTTAGCGCCGATCGCTCCGATCAGGCGGGACAGGTCCGGATCGGGCAGCGCGTTGAGCATCTTGCGGACGGCGGTCGTGAATGTGAGCTCGCGGCCGAACCGGCGCTTCCACACCTCCTCGTAGCGCGGCCCAGCCTCCCGATCCCCCGCGGCCATCGCCACGCCGGCCTCGGCCGCCATGCGGCCCGCTGCCAGGGAGAAGTAGATGCCGCCCCCGGAGGTGGCCTTCACCTGCCCCGCCGCGTCCCCGGCGACGAGGAATCCAGGCGCGTACGAGGGCGCCCGGCTGCCCAGGACCGGGATGCGGCCGACCAGTCTGCGCACCAGCCGCGCGCCCCGCACTCGCCTGGCGGTGACGGGGTGTTCAGCGATCAGCCGTTCCAGGTAGTAGACGGGCGGCCGGCGCGTCAGGCGGGGATCGATGCACAGACCCACCCGACCGGCCGAGGCACCGAGGGGCATGATCCAGGCGAAGAACCCCGGCGCCCAGTCCCGCCCGAAGTACAGCTCCGGCCCATCGTCGCTCTCCAGGCGCAGTCCGTCCATCTCGTATTGCAGACCATGGATGAGCGTGCGGCGCGGCGTGATCCCCAGGGAAGCGGGTAGCAGCGTCCGGGCGCCCTCTGCGTCGATCACCACCGCGGCGCGCAGGGACAGGGTGGTTCCGCGGCGCTCCGCCTCGACGACGACGGCGCCGCCCTCCCGGTGCGCCCGGCGGGCGCGCACCCCCAGCATGATCTCACACCCAGCCTCCGCGGCGCGATCGGCCAGCCAGCGGTCGAAGCGGTCCCGGTCGACGACGTAGGAATCGATCTCCCCGCGGCGCAGCCGGGCGACCCGTCCGTCCGGGGCATAGAGGCTCGCGGCGCGAAGAGCGGTGCGGGCGAGCGACGGCGGCAGGTCGAACTCGCGGAACGCGTGCAGGGAAAGCTTGCCGCTGCAGTGGGCGGGAGCCCCGATCTCAGGGTGCTCCTCGAGTAGCAGCGTACGCAGGCCGGCCCGCGCGGCCGTCCGTGCGGCCATGGCCCCCGCCGGCCCGCCGCCGACGACGATGACGTCCCAACGATGAATGCTCATGCCCCGTCTAGTGGTCAGCGCTCATGCCCGAGGGCGGTTCTCGCCGCGCCGCAGCGCCTCCTCCCCTCGTCTGGAAAACCTCTGGTCCTCCTGTTACGTTGTATGGGCATAATCAGGCGCAGGTGATCTCACCGATGATTGGGCTCCGCATCCTGATCCTCCTGATTGCCGTCACGATGGCCAGCCCCGCGCTGCTCGATGCCCAGCCGGAGCGGGGGGCGAACGGCCTCTTTAAGAAGGGGACCCTGGTGCTGCTCGCGCCCGGCCGCCGCGTCGTGCTGCAGGTGGAGGTGGCCGACACCGCCATGGCGCGCTCCCGCGGGCTGATGGACCGGGAGCGCCTCGCCGCGGACGCCGGCATGCTCTTCATCTTCGAGGAGTCCGGGCGCTGGGGATTTTGGATGAAAAATACCCTCATTCCGCTCTCCATCGCCTTCATCGACAAGACCTGGCGCATCGTCGACATCCAGGACATGGCCGTGGCGCCCAATCCCCGCGAGGGACCCTTTACCATCTATGAGGCACGCGCGCCGGCTCTCTACGCCCTGGAGGTCCGCCAGGGGCTCTTCAAGCACAAGGGCATCGGCGTCGGCGCCCGGGTCATCTTTACACCGCACGAGTAGTCAGAGCGACGGGCCCATCTCCGGGCGACGCCGGCCTCCAACCGCATACGCCGCCAGCGCGGTGGTAATCGGGACAGCGAGGATGAGGGCCACGCTCCCCACAAGCGTGCGGACCACCTCTTCGGCGATGAATCCCCTGCCGCGCGTCGGAGGCGCTGGGCAGCCCGAATTCGGCGTCGACATCATGCACACGCGCTGCTCTGATCTTGACGATGCCAGGGCATCAGGATACGATGGCCCTACCTAATCGAAATGAAATTTCTTTTCATTTGATGGCCAGTCGCGCAGGGCGCGCCGAACGTCGACTGAAGGCGGCGGGCCGGCGGATGACCGCTTCCAGGCGCGCGGTGATCCAGGTCCTCAGCGCGGTGCAGTGCGCGTACAGCGCGGAGGAGATTCACCGCCGGGCCCGGCGACGTCATCCGCGCCTGGGCCTCGTCACGGTGTATCGGACACTGGAACTGCTCGTCCAGCAGGGACTGGCGCGCCGGCTGGACCTTCCCGGCCCCACCCGCTACGAGCCCACGGAGGAGGGCCGCCATCACCATCATCTGGTCTGCCTCTCCTGTGGGAGTATCGAACCCTTGCAGCGCTGCCTGATCGAACCCGTCGAGGGCGCCACCTTCGGGCGCCGCTTCCGTGTCACTGGCCATCGTCTGGAACTCTTCGGGTACTGTCACGAGTGCATCGCGCCCGCATGATCGTGAGATGGGTGCTCCCGGCGGCCGCGGTCGCCCTGCTGTCGGCGGGCTGCGGGTCGCAGCGGCAGGCGACAACGACCCTTTCGGTGGTCGCGTCTTTCTATCCCCTCTTCGAGTTTGCCGGGCGGGTAGGGGGTGACCGGGTCCGCGTCCGCACTCTCGTTCCCGCCGGGGCGGAGCCGCACGACTTCGAACCGACTCCCGCGGATGTCGCCGCCCTGCGGGCGGCCGATGTCTTCATCTACAACGGCGCCGGACTCGAACCGTGGGTGGCGAGGCTTCGCCGCGAGATCTCCCCGTCGACGGTAACTGTGGACTCGTCCGCCGGCCTCGCGCTGATGACGCCTCATCCGAAGGGAGGCCCGGACCCTCATGTCTGGCTCGATCCGCTGCTCGCACGCCGTCAGGTGCAGAACATTCTCGCCGGGCTGATCCGAGCCGATCCGGATGGCCGATCCTATTACGAGGAGCGAGGCACGCGCCTCCAGGCGGACTTGGCCGCGCTGCACGGCCGGTTCGCCCAAGGGCTGGCCCACTGCCAGCGTCGCGTCTTCATCACGGCCCACGCTGCGTTCGGGTATCTGGCCAGCCGCTACCGGTTGACCATGATCGCGATCAGCGGGCTGACGCCGGACGCGGAGGTCCCGCCGGCCAAGATGGCCGCCGTGGCGCGCGAGGCGCGGCGGCACGGCGTGCGGGTCATATACTTTGAGACGTTGACCAGCCCACGAGTGGCGGAAGCGATCGCCCGGGAGGTGGGGGCACGCACGGCGGTCCTGGATCCCTTGGAGGGTCTGACGCCCGAGGCGCAGCGCCAGGGAAAGAACTACGTGACGGTGATGGATGAGAACCTCCGAGCACTCGCCGAAGGTTTGGACTGCCGCTGAAATCCCGCCGGTCGCCGAGTTAGAGCACGTCTGCTTCAGCTACGGCGCGGAGCGGGTGCTCGATGAGGTGAGCCTGCGGGTCGACCGCGGCGACGTCCTGGGACTGATCGGTCCCAACGGATCGGGGAAGACCACGCTGCTGCGCGTTCTGCTCGGCCTGCTCCGGCCCACCTGCGGCCACGTCCGTCTCTTCGGGACGGAGGTCGCCGCCTTCAGGCAGTGGGAGCGGATCGGCTACGTCTCCCAGAAGGCGGCCTTCAACAGCCTCTTCCCCGCGGCTGTCTCCGAGGTGGTGATCAGCGGGCGGTCGGGCCGCGTCGGGGTGGGCCGGCGCTTCTCCGCGGCGGACCGGGAGACCGCGCGGCGGGCGCTCGAGCTTGTGGGCTTGAGCGCGCTGGGGGACCGACGCATCGGCGAACTCAGCAGCGGGCAGCAGCAGCGCGTCCTCATCGCCCGCGCCCTCGTCAACGGTCCGGAACTGCTGCTTCTGGATGAGCCCACCGTCGGCGTGGACCCAGACGCCCAGGAGCAGTTCTACAGTCTGCTGCTCCACCTCAACCGCGAGGAGGGGCTGACTCTCATCCTCGTCTCGCACGACATCGGCTTCGTCACGCGGGAGGTTTCGCGGCTGGCCTGCCTCAACCGCACGCTGGTCTTCCATGGGAGCCCGGAAGAGGCGGCGGCCAGCGGCGCCCTCGCCGAGATGTACCGCACCGACGCCTGGATGGTCGCCCACCGCCACTGAGCCGCCGTGCCGGAGATCCTGCAGTACGGATTCATGCAGCGGGCGCTAATGGCCGGGATGACCGTCGGGATCATCGCTCCCCTGATCGGGCTCTTCATGGTTCCCCGGCGCCTCAGCCTGATCGCCGACGCCCTTGCCCACGTCGCCCTCGCCGGCGTGGCGCTGGGCCTGCTCGCCGGGACGGCGCCGCTGGCCGGGGCGCTGGCCGTGACGGTGGTGGGAGCAATCGCCATCGAGCGCCTGCGCGGGGCGGGCCGATTCTCCGGCGACGCCGCCCTGGCCCTCTTCCTCTCCGGCGGGCTGGCCGTCGCCGTCGTCGCGATCGGTCTCGCCGGCGGCTTCTCGATCGACCTCTTCGGCTATCTCTTCGGAGCGATCACCACCGTGGCCCCGCGGGACCTCTGGGTGATCCTCCCCCTCGGCCTGCTGGTGCTCGGCACGGTGCTCTTCCTCTATAAGGAACTCTTCGCCATCACCTTTGACGAGGAGAGCGCCCGGGTGCAGGGCGTCCCGGTGGACGCGCTCAACCTGTTGCTCACCGTGCTGGTGGCGGTGACGGTCGTGGCGGCGATGCGGATCGTCGGCGCGCTGTTGACCGGTGCGCTGATCGTCATCCCAGCTGTGACCGCGCTGAGGGTGGCCCCCAGTTTCCGCGCCGCGCTCTGGGTGGCGATCGCCTGTTCGCTCACCGCCACCGTCGCCGGGATCACGATCGCCTACTACCTGAACCTTCCGGCCAGCGGCGCGATCGTCTTGTCCGCGATCGCCCTACTCGCCGGTAGTTCTTTGATTTCTCGGCGTCGCTGAGCTTTTTGAGTTGGACTAGCGACGACTAGAGTCTGAGGGCCACTCTCAAGGAAACCGTATCCCGTCTTTCGGTTTCCGCGAGAGTGGCCCTCAGCCTTTATCGCAGCTGCTGCCAGGAGAGGATCGTCACCCCGATGCCGGACGCCGACCCGAGGCGGCTTCCCGCCAGAGGATCGTACCGGATCACCGTGGTGGCGTTGTTGCTGTTGAATGAGGGACGGGTGTTGTCGGGGCTGTTGTGGTACATCGCCCCGATGATGTCGACCACGGCCTGGGACCCGATGTCCATCCCGTCCGCCGTGTAGACCAGGCCGTCCGCTACCAGCTTCTGCTGGGCGCCGCCCTGCATGATCAGACGGCCCCATGAGTTCGCCCCCGCCCCGGGGAAGAGCGCGAGGGCGATCTTCTGCCGTGCCCCGTCGGCGATGGCGGGGTCGGCGTTGTAGATGTCGTGCTGGATGGTGAGGGTGCTGTTGTTCTCCATCGTCAGATTGCCTTCGATCGCCAGCGTGCCGTCGGTGAGGACGAACTGATCCTCCAGCGTCGTCGGCCGCGCTCTCCCGCCGTTGCAGCCGATGCGCAGGCTGCCGCCCACCTGCACGTCCCCCGTCACGTAGAGGGTGCCGCTGACGACGGTCCCGGGGTTGGCTTCCACGTAGGCCAGCAGACAGTGGAACTCGTCGGCCGTGTAGACAGCATTGGCGTGGCCGATGCCCGCGGCCGCGTTCACCGCGCTGTTATCGGTGTTGGCGCCGGCCTCGGTCTGAATGGGGGTGGGATCGAGGGTGGACACAGGCAGCATGCGCCTCCGTACGCGGCTCATGTAGATGTGGCCCATGTTCTCGGTCTCACGCAGCTCGTAGATGTTGACGATGTCGTTGCTGCCATTCTGCACCGTCAGGCAGGCAAAGTTGGTGGGCGGCGTGCAAGAGTGCAGCGGACCGCCCGTGTCGGGCTGGGCCTTCACGATGTCGCCGAAGGCGGAGAGGATCCAGGGCAGAGGATCGTTGGGGTCGTAGGCGGGCTGGCTGGTAAAGCCGAAGAGCTCCCAGTCGTTGAATGTCCCGTCGCGAAGGGTCACCGTGTCTGGCGATGTCTCGCTGACGGCGTTGAGGCGGGACCCCGTGTCCTGGAAGTTGATGTCAAAGAACGAACCCATGTTCGCCCCGCGAGGGACGCCCGGACCGCTGGGCCTCCAGGGCGCCAGGTAGGTGCGGGAGTTCGCCCCCGACGACGCGATCGTGGAAACACCGAAGAGACCGAAGGTGATCGGCGGCCCTACCAGGGCGATGGCGCGAACCTCCGCGTAGACGGTCCGCCCGGCGGAGGTGCCTCGCCCGCGCACGGTGATGGTCACCGTATCCTCGGCGTAGTCCTCCACCCAGATCCAGAACTGCCCGCCGCCCCCGCCGAAGCTCGTCCCCGCGATGCCCGCTGGGTACGCCGCAGTGCGGTAGAGGGGGTTCGCCTTCAGTCGGACGATCGCTTCCTGCAGCCCCGCCTGCGCGATGAACTGGGCCCGGCTGACGGTGCCCTGGATCGTCGAGTGGGTGATGTCGGTGTTCATCACCCCGACCAGGCCGAACCCGATCGCGGAGATGACCAGGACCACCGCCAGCACCGGCAGCACGGTGATGCCCGCCTCGTCATGCC
>DASYRG010000021.1:0-2152 GCA_036004665.1 bacterium
GCCTTCACGGGCGCGGTGGTGGCGCGGCCCGGACTGCTCGAGACGGCTGCCGGCGGCACGATGTTCCTGGACGAGGTCTGCGACCTCACGCCACCCCTTCAATCCAAGCTCCTGCGCGCGCTGGAGGAGTCCACGCTGCGGAGGGTGGGGGGCCGGAGCCCGATCCCGCTGGACGTACGGTTTGTCGCCGCCACCAACCACGACATCCACCAGGAGGTCAGAGCCGGTCGCTTCCGGGAGGACCTCTTCTTCCGGCTCGACGTCATCGAGCTGCAGGTTCCGCCCCTGCGCGAAAGGCGAGAGGACATTCCTCTCCTCGCGACACACCTGCTGGAAACCAGTTCCGCCCGCCTGGGAAAGCAACTCGAGGGTGTCACGGCCGAGGCCATGCAGCTGCTCGTCCGCTACGACTGGCCCGGCAACGTCCGCGAGCTGCGGAACGCGATGGAGCGGGCGGTCGCCTATGCCCGAGGCCCCTTCGTGACACCCGACGACCTGCCGCCTGCGATCGTCCGCGACGCGGACGCGCAGGCTCCCACCTTCCGCCAGTGGAAGGAGAAAACCCTGGAGCGCCTGGAAAGCGACTTCCTCGAAAAGGCTCTAGAGGAGCACGGCGGCAACGTCACCCGGGCCGCTCATGCCCTGGGCATCCATCGCTCGACCCTGCAACGTCTCCTGAGACGGCTGAAAACCCCCGGCGCGTAGGCTTCCTTGGCCGCCGCGGCCGCGCGGCAGTCCTAAGTGCCTGAAAAGATAGGGGGCTCCGCGCTGGAGATCGACCGAGGTGTCGCGGCGCGGCAGCGGCTCGCGCGCGCCAGCGATCCCCCCTCCTCTGTATCCCCTGCTTCTTCTATTGGTTACGGTGGAGGCCCGCCTGCTGGCGCCACGGGCCCGGCGCTTGCCTACTATTAGCACACAAGGAGGGAAGTAAATGATCATACGAACACAGCACGGGCGTCTATTACTCGCCGCAGCGTCCTTATTGTTCTTCGCTCTGAGTGGATCATCTTCCGCCCAGGCGGACGTCACGTACAGCGGCCGCGCGTATGCCGCCTATATCAACCTGCCCGTTCTCGGCTCCAGTCTCGACCCCACCCTCGACGTCACCGACAGCTACATCGCGGACACCGGACCGCTCCCGTCCTCTGGCGGCTTCCGCAAGGCGGCGCTGTTCGAAGCCGCAGTGCCCGGCGTGCTGAGCGCAGGGGTCCTGGTGGCGCGTACCAGCGGCGCCAACGGCGTGGCCGAGAGTTCCGCCTCGCTGGCGGAGGTGACCGTCCTTCCCGGCCAGGCGGCGCAGGTCACCGCATCGTTCGTGCGCGCCCAGTCCGAGGCGACGTGCAGCGGCACGCGCGGAAGCACCGACGTCGCCAACGTCACCTTCGGCCCTTTGAACGTGGAGGTGACGGGTGCCCCCAACCAGAGGGTGGATCTCCCGGGCGTGGCGACTTTGACCATCAACGAGCAAACCACGTCGACATCCGCCGGTACCCAGGAGATCACCGTCAACGCGCTCCATCTGAAGCTGGCGACCGGAGACGAGGTGATCCTCTCCAGCGCCCACAGCGACATCAAGGGATGCCCGGGCTGCCCGCCGGTGCCCGCCTGCGACGACTTCGTCACCGGTGGCGGCTGGATCACCGCCAACGGCGGCCAAGCCAACTTCGGCTTCAACGCCGGCCTAAAGGCGGGCTCTTCCACGCCGGAGGTCCACTTCAATTACATCGATCATGCGGGCATGAAGGTGAAGGCAACCAGCATCACTCGCTATGCGCGAGGGGCGACGAGCGCCAGCCGCATTTTCGAGGGTGAGGCGGAGGTCAACGGGGCCCCGGGCCATACCTACCGCATCGAGGTGGCGGACAACGGCGAGCCGGGCCGGAGAACGGATAGCCTGAAGATCACGTTGAGTTACAACAACTACTCCGCCGGCGGGACACTGGAGGGCGGCAACATCCAGCTCCATAGGCCCTGCCCATAGGCTAGAGAGCGTCGGGCCCGGCGGCGCTCCAGCGAATCCTCGATTCGATCGGTCGTGCCGCCGGGCTCTTCACTCCGACCGCGACCACGCCCCTCATACCATGTGTTCCTGGAAAGCGAGGGAACGCGCGTCAGATCGCGTCGACCTCTGTGCCGCCGTCCGCCACTGGAA
>DASYRG010000022.1:0-36558 GCA_036004665.1 bacterium
CTCGAAGCGCACCGTGCCTTTGAGGAGGCCGAGTTTTCGATACGCTTCATTCATGACCAGGATGTTTTCCCTTCTAATGCTGGGCCAGTAGACCGCAGGCTGGACTTTGGCGATGTTCGCGTACACCTCGGGTCCCAACCCCGGGAAACTCTGCCGGTAGACGCTCGCCACTAAGTTGGGGGACTTCTTGATGGCACGCTCGGCGCAGGAGACGGCCCGGGCGATGCGCACCGCGGCGTCGCGATGATGCTGCACCCACTCATCGAGCGCCACCACGGAGCCCTCGACCATTCTGCTGACCGGGAAAGGACGGTCATTGGCGCGCATGTCTAAAAACACCTCACCCAGACCGAGCTCGGACGGCAGGGTGAGCTGGCTCGTGCCCGGCTCCCACGTAACCTGGGCATCCACCCAGCCCGCCTGCATCGCGGCCAGATGCCCGGGGATATCCCCTGTGGGGACGATGGTGACCCTGAGATCCGGATTGATCCCTACCTGGAGGAGGACGAGGCGCAGCAGCACGTCAACTCTTCCGCCATGCGCGTCCACGCCAATGCGTCTCCCGCGCAAGGCGTTCAGGTCGCCCTTCCGGATCTTCAGCGTTTTGCGCGTCACAATCGTCGCGTTTGGCCGGCCCTGGAGCAGGACCACGTTGCGGAGCTTGATCCCCTCTTCAAATGCCTGCAGGGTTGCCCCGACGGAGAGGACCGCCGCATCGACGGCATGGGTCAGTAAGGCCT
Organism: bacterium; assembly: GCA_036004665.1. Lineage (GTDB taxonomy): Bacteria > Sysuimicrobiota > Sysuimicrobiia > Sysuimicrobiales > Humicultoraceae > JACQGZ01. Next base: position 741 of record DASYRG010000022.1, read on the forward strand.
GGCGGACCGCTTCGAGGGTGGGGTATAGTACGATCTCGGCCTGCAGGCCCTCGCGCGCGAACATACCCTCCTGCTGAGCAATCACCACGGGCACGAGAGGAGGAGCTTTCACTGCCCCGATGCGGACGGGCATCTCTGTTGCGCCGGCTGATACTCCAGCCATCGCCAAGGTCACCGCCAACACTACGCATAGCCCTAGAGGCAGCCTCATGCTGATTCACCTCCATTGGCTCTCAGGTGCGTGGCGTGTTATCGCTCTGCGTAGATTGCCGCGTCGTCAGGGGAGCATATCGTTGCTACGTTCTTTTACCCAGGTCTTCCTCCTCCACTCTCCCTTTTTGCCCGCGAAATACCGCCGTTTTGCCCGATTTCTGCCCCAGGAGGGATCAAGAAGGAGGTCTCTTAAAAACCGCCCAAAGAGCCCGCCAGTGGGGGTTTGAGGGGCATGAGCCTTACCTTGCCCGCCGCAGGCGTGGGTCCAAGATGTCGCGTAGTCCATCCCCCAGCAGGTTGAACCCGGTCACAGCCAGGAGGATGGCTAACCCCGGAAAGGTCGGCACCCACCACTGTGTCGTGATGTAATCCCGTCCCTCGCTGATCATCACGCCCCACTCCGGTGTCGGGGGCTGGGCGCCGAAGCCGATGAAGCTCAGACCCGCGGCGATGAGGATCGCCTCGCCCATGTTGAACGAGGCCTGGACGATCAAGGGGGAGACGGCGTTAGGCAGGATGTGCCGGAAGATCACCCTCGCGTCGCTGGCGCCGATGACGCGGGCGGCTTCGACGAACTCCTGTCGCCGCAGGACCAACACCTGGGCGCGGCCCAACCGCGCGTAAACCGGCCACGTGACTAGCGCGATCGCAACCATGGCGTTGAACAGGCTGGGGCCCAGGGCGGCCGCGATTGCCATCGCCAGAATCAGGGAGGGAAACGCAAAGAAGACATCCGTGATCCGCATGAGCACGTTATCCGTGCGCACTCCGGCGAAGCCCGCCACCATCCCGACGACCGTGCCCAGGGTACCGGCGAGCACCGCCACCACCAGCCCGACCATCAGGGAGAGCTGCGCCCCGAAGAGGATGCGGCTGAGGATATCCCGCCCCAACTGGTCGAGCCCCAGGGGAAATCCAGGCTGCGGCGGCTCCAGGCGGCGCTCCAGATGCTGGGCCTGCGGCTGGTGGAGAGCCAGGTACGGCGCGGCGGCGGCCGCGGCCGCAAACGTCAGGATGATCACCGCACCCGCGGCGGCGAGGGGGCTGCGGCGAAGCCAGAGCACGAACCAGGGGCGGCGCCGGCGCCGGACGGCCATGATCGGGACAGCCGGCGTGCGGACCTCAGTCATAGCGCACCCGCGGGTCGAGGCGCACGTACAGCAGGTCCATGATCAGGTTGATGATCGAGTAGACGACCGCCGCCACGATCGTGACACCCATGACGGCCGGGAAATCCAGGCTGATGGCCGACGTCGTGGCGTACCGGCCGAGCCCCGGCCAGGCGAATACCGTCTCGGTCAGCACCGCGCCGGAGAGCAGGCTGCCGAAGGAGATGCCGATGATCGTGAGGGTGGGGATCATCGCATTTCTGAAGGCATGCACCAACAGCACCCGCGGGACGGGCAAGCCCTTCGCCTTCGCTGTGCGGATGTAGTCCTGGAGGAGTACCTCCAGCATGGCTGAGCGGGTCATCCGGGCGACGACGGCCGTCGAGAAGAGCCCCAGCGTCACCGCCGGGAGCACGAGGTGACGCAGGCCGTTGACGAGGGCAGTAGCGTCGCGGGCCAGCAGCGCGTCGACGAGCAGCAGGCCCGTGCGCTCCGGCGGTGGGGACAGCGTGATGTCCAGCCGCCCCGGGCCGGGGAGCCAGCGGAGCCGGAAGTAAAAGTAGCCAAGCAGGAGCAGCCCCAGCCAGAAGACCGGCATCGAGGCGCCGATCAGCGCGGCGATGCGGGAGAGGTGATCGAAGATCCGATCTTTGAAGATGGCCGAGAGGATCCCCGCCGGGATGCCCAGCGCCAGGGCGACGAGCCAGGCGGCGCCGCCCAGCTCGAGTGTCGCGGGAAGGAACTCGCGCAGGTCCTCCGCCACGGGCCGCCTGGTACGGATAGAGACGCCGAAGTCTCCCCGCATCAGGCGGCCCATGTAGACCACGTACTGCATCACGACCGGCCGGTCCAGCCCGTAGGCCCGGCGGTAAGCCTGAATCTGCTCCTCCCGCGCGTGCTGACCGAGGGCGGCGAGCACCGGGTCGGCCGGGACGATGTGCGCGATGAAGAACGTGAGGACGGATACCCCCAGGAGGACCAGCCCCGTGGAGGCGATCCGCCCCAGGAGGTACCGGCTCACATGCTACTTGCTCACTGTCCGGAACTCCGCAAAGGCCATGGGATTCCAGACAAACCCCTGGACACTCTTGCGAAGCGCAAACCGCGTCGTCGGCTGGTACAGCACGACGTACGGCCCGCTGTGCAGCACCTTGTCCGTAATCTGCTTGTAGAGCGCTCGGCGCTGCGCAAGGTCCGTGGCCAGCGCCGCCTGTTTGGCCAGTTTCGCCACGCCGGCGTCTTGGTACTGATTGCGCCAGGCGATCGTCTTCGCATCGTAGTCGGTGAAGGGCGTCACGTTCCCGTCCGGGTCGGGGAAGTCCGGACCCCAGAGGATCAGCACCAACTGCCCCTTCTGTGCCCGGTAGACGTTGAGCAGCTGCGCCTGGGCGGTTTCCTTAATCTGCACTTTGATGCCGGTTTTGGCGAGGTCGCTCTGGATCTTGGCGGCCAGGTCCGACCACTTCACACCGCCAGGCGCCGGCCCAGTGGGCACCAGCAGTTCGACCGAAAACCCGCTGCCGATCCCCGCTTCCTTCAGGAGAGCCTTCGCCCGGGCGGTATCCTGCTGGAATGGCGCGCTGGCATTGAAGCCGAAGAGGCCCTCGGGAACGATCGTCTGTACCTTGCGCGCCTCGCCGCGGAGGAGGCTCTTGATGATCCCGTTGTAGTCGATGCTCCAGCGGATCGCTTCGCGGACCTGGACTTTGTCCAGCGGCGGGTGCTTCGCGTTCATGCCGATGTAGACGAGCTGCAGCAGCCTGCCCTGCTGGATCTTCACGTTCTGGCTGGATGCCAGTTCGCGGGCCTGCTCGGATGTGAGGTTGGCCGCGATGTCCGCGTCCCCCGACGAGACCATGAACTTCTGCGTACTCGTCTCGGGGACGTGCTGGATGACGACGCGGGAGATCTTGGGCTTCGTGCCCCAGTAGTTGGGATTGGCCACCAGGATCGCCCGCGTTTCCGGATCCCACCGCTCCAGCGTGTAGGCGCCGGTGCCGGCCGAATGGTTGCGCAGCCACCCCTCGCCGCGGTCGGTCCCGGTCTGGTGCGCCATCGCCTCGTCGGGGTCGACGATGCCGCCAACCGTGAACGTCATGACCGAGAGGAACGCCTGCGGGCTGGCGGTCTTGGGCAGCGTGACTTCGACCGTGTCGTCGCCGACGGCTTTCGCGTTACCCTCCTTCAGGCCGGCCACATCCTTGAAGAGGAAGGCCGGCGATTTGTTGAGGGCGATCACCCGGTCGATGGAGAACGCGACGGCCTTCGCCGTGACCGGCCGGCCGGTGCTAAACTTAACACCCGGCCGCAGCTTAAAGGTGACTTTCCACGATGCCCCGGAGTCCTGGATCTTCCAGGACGTCGCCAGGCGCGGCTTCAGCGTCGTGAGGTCTTCGCCCTCGAACGCCACCAGCGTGTCGTAGATGTTTTGGGCGACCAGCACTCCGCTGAACTCATACACGACTGCGGGGTCTAGGGAGATCATGTCGCTGATGTCGTTTACGTACACCAGCGTGTCCTGCGCCGGCGCAGCGGCGCCGGGTACCCAGGAAGGGATCAGCAACACGCCCACAAGGATCAGCCCAACGGCAAGCCTTCTCCGCACTCCACTCCCTCCTCTTCCTAGCGATGTTTGGCCTAAGCGTAGCCGAAGACGCTACCCGCTTCCAGGCTCAGCGTGCAGCGAAGAACTCCGGAGGCGGGCCGTAAACTGCCTTCTTAGGGCATGAGTTGTGGCCAGCTCTCAGGGATCCAGACTCGCGCCTCGGGCACGGAGCCTCTGCTGCAGCTCGGTGACTTGAATTCGGTTCTGCACCAGCCGATGGGGTCCGATCCGCCGCTCCACTGCCAATGCGGCCGCTACGCCCGCACCCTCTCCCAGGGCCATGACCACGGGGACGACGCGTGCTGAACCAGCGGCCTGGTATGTCGCGGAGAATGCGCGGCTCGCGACGAGCAGTCCGTCGGGCCGTTCTGGGATGAGCGCGCGCAGGGGGATCGTGTACACGCGCTGTCTCGGGTGATAGGGGTTGACCCAGCCCGGGACATAGGGATGGAGGTCGATCGGATAGGAGGCGACGGTGATCCGGTCCCAAAAGACGCGGCCGTCCAGGACGTCTCGAGCCGTCAGACGGTAGAGGCCCCAGATGTGGCGGGTTTCCCGGACATACAATTCGGGTGCCGTCTCGACGAGATAGGCGTTCGCGAAGCCGGGCACGGATCGCCGCAGAAACTGTACGATCCGGGGAATCTCGCGCTCCGCCAGGGCCCGCGCCTGCCGCAGGGATTGCTGGTTCGTCCCGTCCACTTCGAAGATGCGGAGACCGTTGATCCAGGCGGAGCCGTCCGGCAGGCGGCCAACATTCATGGCGTCAAACTCCAACCGCGGATCTTGCGGCCGGTAGTACTTGAGCTGGCTGTTGAAACCCCAGAGGTAGCCCAGGTAGACACCGCTACGGTACCGCCCCTCCTCGCCTTGAATTAGTGCGACGACCTTCGGCCAGTGGACCGCACTGACGCGAAACAGCAGGGTAGCGGGCTGCATCTTCCGATCGCCTCCCGCCTCCTCACGTCCCATGGTGTATCGGGCCCCCGCGGCGGCCGCGACATCCCCGTCTTCGGTCGCATCAACCGTGACCTGCGCGCGAACGGCAAACATGCGGCCGTCGGCACCCTCTGCCAGAACGCCCAGGAGCTTCCCGTCCTCCAGGATCACGCGCACAGATCGGGTTTTGAGCATCAGCCGGATCCGGGGCTCGGTGCTTACCCTTCGCAGCAGGACCTCGCGGGCCCGCCGTGGATCAAAAGCGAGGCCGAGCTCGGTCGAGATCTGCTCATAGATTCCCCTGACGACACTCAGGCCGTTCCGATGATTGAGGTCAAAGACATTAAGCATGGCTCCCGTGAGCACGGTGCCGAGGAATGGACGCGGCTCGAGCAGGATGACCCGCCGCCCTTCTCGCGCCGCGGCCAGCGCGGCAGCGACGCCAGCCGGTGATCCGCCGACGATCAGGACCTCGGTCTTGATCGTGCGCAGCGATGGACGCGGAGTCGATACCCGATGTCCAGGAGGCGCTGCCCGATTGGGCTCGGGACCCATCGGCTGTTCCAGCCACAGGGAGGTGCAGCTTGGACACAATCGCAATTCGAGGTTGCTGATGCGCCCGTCACCTCCCAGCGTGACCTGCGCCAGCACCACACTGTCCCCGAAGACCAGGAGGTACTCTTCGTTCGACAGTTCAACGCGCTGACAGGTTCCGAGCTTGGACGTGAGCTCACCAAAGATGCGCTCGATCTGTTCAAGCGGCACGAGGTTCAAGAATACAGGGTCAAACCAATCGGCCGCAATTTCTTCAGCCAAACACAGCCGCTCGAGGGCTGCCTGCGGCGTAAGTGCTTGAGCAATGCCCGCGTTTCCCGACGACGCCATGATGAGCGCCACCAGCGCGGTAATGACTCGTCGTTTCGAGCCCATCAGGCACCTATCACTCATCGCCGGGGGCCCATGACGCGAGACTCCTCGCCAGCCCGCGGAAACAGGCGATCCCATCTGCGCTTACTTCAGGATGCACTTGGGAATACGAGAAGCTCCGGGAAAATCCTCTGGTCACGCGAGATCCCGGTGGCAGTGATCAGCGCGGACGCCACACCCGGCCAGACGGCCCGCCTGCGCCTGCCTCTGGAGCTCGGGCATATCTGACCAAGCCGCTGGACGTGGAGAAGTTCTTCGCTCTTCTAGATGAGGCCTCGAAGAAAGAGAGCGAGAACATGCGCAGGGACAGGCTTGAGAGCGCGGATCAAGATCCCTCGGCAGAACCCCGCACCATGCCTCTGACCGCTGCGTCGATCCCAGCTCTTGTTTCCTGGACCGGTTCCAGGTAGAGCCGCCCCCAAGTAATCTGGTCCTCCGTGACGCCAAAGATGGTCACACCTCGCCAATCAAAGCGACCACCATCGGCCTGTGTCCCGGTCCAGCGCCACTCCGCCCAGGCGGTGTCATCATCTGCGGAGGCGCGGAGCAGCTCGGCGTGAAAGTCTGGCATCTCGCTAAAGACCGTCGACCAGTTCGTCCGCACCTGTTCACGCCCACGGAAGGCGCGATCGGGATGGACAGGCTGCTCACTCTGATAGTCCGGCGCAAAACACGCGACAAACGCTTCTAGGTCATGCCGGTTCTGCGCGAGGTGCAGTCGCTCCAGCACAGCAAACACACGTGACCCTGTGTTGGGAGCCATCTTCAATACCCTCCTAGGCAGTAACAGCGGGATGGGTACTTCCTCGTTAAGCCCCGTCCTCCGTGTAAGCAGAGGCGCACGGATTCGAAGAAAGAGGGCCGGCAGGACGCCCACCGGCCCTCCACGCCCGCAGGGGGCCAATGCTACCTGACGACGATCACACCCTGCATCTTCTCGAACGTGTGGATCCAGCAGAAGTAGGTATACCGCCCTGGCTTTGTGAAGGTGAGGCTGAAGCTGTCGGGCGCGTTGGGTGGGCCGAACCCCTTCGTGAAGAGAATTCCCGAGTTCGCGTAGCCCATCCCGTCGTAGGTCTTGCTCTCGGTGCGCTGCACCACCTGCGGGTTCCAGGTCACCTTTGGCGGCCCCTGGTTCTGCTTCTCGAACACCACTTCCGATCCCGGCTTCGGCGCCCGCCCGCCCTGCTGGAACGAGACGGTGTGGATCTCGAAGGGGTCGCGCATGACCCAGGTGACCGTTGTGCCGCGCTTGATGGTGAGCGGCCGCCGCGTGTACCCATAGAGGGAATACCGGCCCTTGATATCACCCACCATCGGGACCAGGACCGTGTTCCCCTGGGGGAGCCCTGCCTTGGTGCTCCAGACCCTCTCTCCCGCAGAGAGCACACGTGCTTGGTCCCGGCGGGCCTGGGCCAGCACGGCTGACGGCGATGACCGGGGCATGCCCGGTTTGACAGTGACGGTACCGCCCATCGCGGGTCCGTGGATGGTGCAGACGTACTGGAACGTCCCCGCCTTGGTGAAGGTCAGCGAGTAGGCGAGCTTGGGCGGCGGGACGGTGATGGGCGTCCCGGAGTTGTGGAGCCCCGTGCCGTCATACGTGCGGCCGCCGACCGGGTAGAAGACCAGCGGGTTGAAGTAGGATTTTCCACCCTGCTCCACTTCGATCGGCGGGTAGGGCGTCCCGCTGAGGAAGGTGACGTTATGGAACTCTTCGAATCGCCAACGGATCGTGTCACCAACCGCGATTTCGATGGTGCGGGGAAAGTAAGCGTTCGCAAACACCGCCCCATCACGGCTGACCCCGCCGGCGACGACGGTCCAGGTGCGCCCTGCGGCCCTCACCGGTGCAACGTAAAACGCTGGTGTGGCAATGATGAACGCCACGACAACGAAAAGAGAGAGTTTCCTCATGGTAGCCTCCTTCTGGGATAGGGACCGGATCCCACTAGCAAGCGCGCCCAATTTTCTACGCGCGGAGGGTTCGCCTTCCTACCGCTGAGTTCCCCTTCGAGGAGGGCTGCGAGGACGGCATGCCACATTAGATAGGAGTGCTCTGCCGATCGCGGGTGATATTGCGTCCGGCAGGTGTGACCGCCGGGCCGATGACCGTGTAGCGGGGCTCGAAGAAGCGACGTATTATCTCGACGTTGCCGTCGGAGTCAGGGAGCCGTTCCTCCGCATCGGATACGTCGAACACGGTGAAGCGAGCCTGGGTCCCGGGCGCTAGCCATCCCCACCGTGTGAGGCGCAGAAACTTTGCCGGATTCACCGTCACGCCCGCCACCACGTCGTCGACCGACATCCCGACCGTGAGCATCTTTGACATCACGGTGGCGAGGTCCCACGCGGGGCCCCAGATGGAGCCGATGTGGAGGTCGGTGCTGATGGTGGTCGGCAACAGGCCTCGCTCGACGGAGTAGCGGGCGGTTCCGTAATTGAAGCTCCCTTGCCCGTGGCCGATGTCGAGGACGAGACCTTCTGCTGCTAACGCCTGGATACGACGGAAGTAGGGTTCATGGCGGGCGATCGACGTCGTGATCCGGCCGGTGAAGCAGTGCGTAATCATATCACCCGGTTCCACGAGGTCGAGGATCTCATCGAGCGTGGGCGGCGCCTCACCGATATGCACCACGAGCGGCAGGCCAACCGCGCGGGCAAGGTGCTTGGCCGCCCGCACCGGCGCAACCCCCCACTGCTTCACGACCTGATCGCTTGCCCGGACCTTGATGCCGCGGATGACATCCCGGTGCGTCTCGACACACTCCTCCGCCCGCGCCGGATTCAACACGGCGTCACTGATCAGTTCGCTCAGGCGGTTTACCGCCACGAGACCAATGGAGCTGACGTTAAGGTAGGCTAGGATGGGAAATGGCGCGGGGTCGATGATGAACTCGCGCAGTCCGGCGAAGTTTGCCTCGCCTGCGCTGCCGCAGTCGACCGCGAGGCCGACGCCGGTTGCGGGTCCCACGTGCTCCGGCCGCACGGACAGCCAGGTGCCCCCATGGTAGCAGTGGACGTGAGGATCGATCCACGCCGGCGACAGCCAGGCGCCCTGGCAGTCGATAACCCTCTCGAAGCGCGGACTATCCTTCGTCCCCGCTGGCACCACCGCGCCGTCAGGGCCGATTCCCACATCGATCGACGAGCCTGAGGGGATGCCGTCGACATGAAGGGCCTTGCAGTTGCGGAGCAGAGTTGCTCCCATGTGCCTGTTTCGTCAGCGCGAAGGCACGGTCAGGGTTCGATCATCCATCGGGAGAGCCACCCGCTTCCCACCCTGCGCGTGCGAATGATAGACTGCCAGGGCCAGTTCCAGCGCAGCCCGCCCGTCCTGACCGCTGGAGCGACCTTCGCGATTTTCCTCCACACACGTGATGAGCTCCTTGATCGCCTCGACCAGGGTCCCCCCACCTCCGCCGCTCCCGACATGCCGTGTGGTTCGCTGCCTGCAAGGACCGCCCTGATACCAGGCCTGCGCCGGCGAGCGCGGAGAGTCCCTGTACTCCCAGATCGCGAAGCCGTCTTCTGTCGGATCGATGAAGAGTCGACCCGCGGTGCATTGCAGTTCCAGGGCCAGGCCGACGCTGCTGTCCACATCAACGAATCCCGCCGCGCCGTTCTGAAAAGCCAGCATCGCCCGGCCCGGTGCGTCCTCGGCTTCGCCCGGTCGGACTTCGCCGCACACCCACACCACGTCTCCGCCGAAGAACCGCATCAGGTCAAAGAGATGTGTGCCGTTGTGGATCAGGGGACCAGGGCAAACCCCGACAATGCAGCGGAGACGCCCAATGCCGCCCGCGCGCACCGTGTCGGTTGCGCGGGCGTACGTGGGGTGCCATCGGCGGGTGTGGTTGACGAGCAGTTTCGTTCCCGCCCGCTCGCATGCTTCGATCATGGCGTCGGCCTCCTGCAGGCTGGTCGCCATTGCCTTCTCGCATAGGACGCCGCGTACCCCAGCCGCCGCGGCGGCGATCGTGACGGGGGCGTGTAACGGCGCGCGCGTGGTGACGCTGACCAAATCGAGGTTTTCGCGGGCCAGCATCTCCCCGTAATCCTCGTACACGGCGGGGACCCCCCACCGTGACCGCATCAGATCGCGCTTGGATGGATTAGGATCCGCGGCGGCGACGAGCGTCACGTTCGGGACCTGCGCGTACGCAGCGGCGTGCGCGTCGGGCGGGACGCTGTAGTTAATCCGGCAGCGCTCTTCGTCGTCGAGCGTCGCTCCCTTGCGGCCGCAGCCGACGATCCCGGCGCGGTAGCCACGACGGCTCATCGCACTTTCCCTCGTGCGAGGATCGGCCAGACGGCTTCCACCTCGCCGTCACGCACTCCATGCAAGGCGTCCCACAGATTCAGCGCTGCGCAGGCGTGGTTTGGAATGATCTCGACGCGGTCGCCGATCGCCAGTGGAGAGTCGCCGTTGGTCAGGTGGACCACGCCATGCTCCTCGCTCAGCCACGCCACCATCGTGCCGCGACCTTTGATGTATCCATAGCCCGACATACGCTCGGTCATGTGATGAAAGTCGCTGGAGAGACACTTGCTCCCGGCATCCAGGATCGCGCGATCGGGTGATGGGCGGCTCACGACTGTACTCAGGACGATCAACGCGCAGTCATCCTCGCTGCAGGCCCCCGCCGTCGTCTGCATGTAGTCATTGAAGATATATGTCCCCGGACGGATCTCCGTCACGCCGGGGACGCGTCCCGATACACGGACTGTGGCCGACGACCCCACGCTCACCTCGCGGATCCGTATGCCCGCCGCCTCCAGGCGGTGGCGCGTAAACGTGACGCTCTCTCCTTCATAGCGGGCAATGGCGTCGCGCTCGGCCCCCGTCGTCGCCCGAATGGCGTGGCCGGCGTGCGTGCACACGCCGGCGATCTCAAGTCCATCTAGCCGCAAGACCTGCCTGGCGAGATCGACCACGGGGTCCCCCGGCGGCAGGCCGCACCGATTGAGGCCCGAATCGACTTCGAGGAAAAGGTCGAAGTGCACCCCCGCTCGTCCCGCGGCATCCGAAAGCTGACGCGCGGCTTCAAAAGAGTCGATGGCGACGGTGATCCGCGTGCGGCGGGCGAGATGGGCCAGGCGCTCGAGCTTTTCCTTACCGATGATTGGGTAGCAGACCAGGATGTCCGCGACGCCCGCGTCGGCCATCACCTCGGCCTCGCCGACTTTTGCGACCGTCACGCCGCTCGCACCCGCCTCGAGCTGCATGTGTGCAAGGGCGGGGATCTTATGTGTCTTGACATGCGGGCGAAGCTTGACACCGGCATCGCGCGCGAATTCCGCCATATCGCGGATGTTCCGTTCCATCCGCGAGATGTCGACGAGCAGGATCGGCGTGTCAAGATCCCTGACCCTCATCGCGGCACCTCTGTCCCTGACCGGGCCGCGCCCTCGATGGCTTCGGCCAGCTCCATGGTTCTCACGGCGTCTTCGAGATCCGACCCGTGTGGCCCGACGCGCCTGCCCGCTGCCACGCAGGCGATGAAGTGCTGATCCTCGTCGAAGAAACCGTCGGGATCGGTGCGGTCTCCTGCAGCCATCTCCAGCGGCACCCACGCCCCCGTGGTGAACATCCGGCCTTCCCGATACGGAGCGTCCCTGCCGCTCAACTCCACCAGCCATCCCTGGCCGTGCACCTGCAGCCGCTCGTGCTTCGTCGTGTGATAGTCGCTTAGCAGGATTCCAGTGCCGCCGGCTCTGAAGCGCAGCAGGGCATACATGGCATCCAGATATGGGCTGTAGTACCGTCCTCCCATCGCCTGGATTTCATCTACTTCGCCGCCGAGGAACCGGAGAATGTCTACGCTGTGGATCGTCGTGACTGAGAGCAAGTGTTCCAGCACGGGTATCGGAAAGCTTCGCCCCATGTCATCCATGAGTAGAGGTTTCCACCATTCCGCAATAATGGCCGAAGGAGGTCCGTTGTCTTTGATCGCGTCACGCGCCGCGGTCACCAGGGGATGGAAGCGGCGATTGAATCCCACCATGGTGAGAACGCGCCGCCTCCGAGCCAGTCGTGCAAGCTCGCGCGTCTCCTTTGCTTGAATTCCTGGCGGCTTCTCAACGAAGACGTGCACACCTCGATCCAGGCAATGCGTCGCCGCCTCCACCGTGCGCATGACGCTCGGCAGGACGAAAACGGCCTGGGGGGCCACGCGGTCCAGCATTGCCCCATACTCGGTGAAGAGCTTGTCGACTCCGTAAACCTGACCGGCCTCCTTCAGGCGGACCTCATCGACATCGCACAGACCGGTCAGAGCCACATCGGAAAGCTGAGACAGCGCTGGCAGATGGTACCATGGTGCCCCGACTCCAATCACCGCTACCCGTATCGTCATGCGCTTTGCCTCTTATCTCACGACGGCGAGCTCGTCCTCTGCTCGCACCGGGTTGGCAAGGGTATCCAGCCCTTCAATCTCGCACTCGATCGTATCGCCGGACCGTAGAAACTCACCAGTGGCGCTGCCCACCCCCTGCGGGGTGCCCGTGGCAATGACGTCGCCCGGCTGAAGGGTCATGATGGACGACGCGAAGGACACGAGTTCGGCGACCGGATAGATCATCGAAGCAGTCGAGCCGTGCTGCCGGACGCGGCCGTTGAGACGAAGCTCGAGGGTGAGCTCTTGCGGATCGGGGATCTCGTCGGCGGTCACGAGGAAGGGGCCCATTGGAGCGAAGCCGTCGAACCACTTCCCGTGCAGCCAGTCGAAGAACTTGTCCCACTCTCTCGCCTCACGGCCCGGTGGCGCCTTGAATCGTCGCTCTGACACATCGTTCAGGATCGTGTAGCCGGCGACGGACTGGAGAGCCTCCCCCACCGGCATGTGCTTGCCCCTCCTGCCGATCACAGCCGCGAGCTCCACTTCCCAATCGATTGCCTGGCCCAATCGTGGAACGGGGATCGGCGCCCCAGGCCCAATGATCGATGTGGTCGGCTTCAGGAATAGCCATGGCGTATACGCACGGCGGTCCAACGGCGCCTGCTGGCCGGCCTCTACGATGTGCGCCGTGTAGTTAGACGCCACGCAGATCAGTTTTCCGCATTCCTCGAGGGGAGCGCGCAGGGACACACTGCTCAGCGGCAGTCGGCGCATTCGGACCTCGTCAGTAGAGCTCTGGCCGAGTCTTGATTGGAGCGACGGTAGCACGCCGGGCCGGCTCAGCAGTTCAACGAGTGTGACGGGCGCCGGGCCTGCCTCTCCGCGCATCAACGATGGCCACGCACCGGTGAGGTCGAGGATGTCCGCGCCCGTGACAACCCCAATACGGGCTCGACCGTCAGTCTCGAAAACCGCCAGCTTCATGGCGTCCACTCCTTCGGTGTCACTGTGTCATCACCCCACCCGTCAGACCGCGCACGAGGTAGCGCTGGAACGCCAGCGCGGCGACGACCGGCGGGATCAGCGCGATCATCCCACGCGCGACAATCAGCGGGTAATCGACGTAGAAGGCGCCCTCCACGTCGGCGATGGCCACCATGATCGTGCGGGCTTTGGTGAGGGTGAAGAGCAGCCCAAACAGATAGTCGTTCCAGGAGGAGATCATCGACACAACGCCGGCAACCATCAGCGCCGGGGTGCTGAGCGGAAGCACGATGCGCGTCAGCACTTGAAGCCGCGTGGCGCCGTCCATCATTGCGGCCTCCTCGTACGCGGCGGGGAGATTCTCAAAGAACGTCCGCATGATGAGGATTGAGACCGGAAGCACGAGCGTCGTGTGGGTGAGGACGAGCGCCGCAATCGTATCGATCAGCCCAAAGGTCCGCATGGCCACGAACAGCGGGATCGCTAAAGTGAAAGCCGGGATCATCCTGATGAGGAAGATGCTGAGGAACAGCGGACGCTTCAGTTTGAAGTCAAACCGTGCGAAGGCGTATGCGGCCAGGGCGCCGGCGGCGAGCCCGAGGATCGTCGTGAGGGACGCCACGGCCACGGTGTTCCGCAAAGCGCGCAAGAACGCGGGGTCGGCGAACGCCGTCTTGTAGCTCCGGAACGTGACCGTCTGTGGGAGGTAGCGCAGTGGCGTTGCGACGATCTCGTATTGAGGACGGATGCTGGAGCTCGCGATCCAGAAGACGGGGAAGAGGGCCCAGATGAGCACCACCGCTACGGCCGCGTAGATGAACATCAGCTTGGCAGTCCGCCTGATCCGTTTCATCGTCCGGTCGCCAGAGCCGCCTCGCTTTGCGCGCGGATGTACACGAACGTCAGCACGAGCACCAGAGCCGTCAGGGCGAACGCCATCGCGGCGCCGTAACCAAAGTCCAGGTACCGAAACGCGGTACGGAAGATCGCGTAGTTGAGGACCATGGTGCGATCCGCTGGTCCACCACGGGTGAGGATGTCCACGACCGCGAAGACGTGGAGTGCGTCCACGAGCATCAGGATCACCGTGAGGAGCGTGATGGTGCGCTGCAGTGGGAGCGTGATGCGCCTGAATCGTGTGAGCGACCCGGCTCCGTCCACTTCCGCGGCTTCATAGAGGTCGCGGGGGATGCCCTCCAAACCGGCCAGGATAATCAGGGTCGGAAAGGGCAGCACCTTCCAGAGGTACGCGAGGATCAGGCTGGCCATGGGGTAATCGACGAGCCAGCTGACGCTCTGGGACAGGATACCGAGCCGGTTCAAGACATCGTTGAGGGGTCCGAAGTTTGGAGCGTACATCGACTTCCACATGATGCCGTTGACCACCGGCGCCAGGGCCCATGGGATGAGCACGACGGTCCGGACCACCCGACGGCCAGGAAAGTCTTGATACAGGAGCAGCGCCAGAAGGTAGGCCAGGACCACCGCTGCCGTCACGCTGCCTATGACGAACATGGCCGTGATGCCCAGGGACTGCAGCATCTTTGGATCCGAGAAGAGGCGGCGGTAATTCTCCAACCCGATAAACTGCTCTGGTGCATTGAGACGCAACCGGAGGAGGCTGATGCGCGCGGCCCCGATCAGCGGGAAGCCCGCCACAGCGATCAGGAGCGCCAGGGCGGGCGACAGAAGAAAGAACGGCGTCGCCCGCGTTTGCAGGCGACGCCGTGTGTGTGCTCTTTCCACCCTTCCTACGGTCCCTTGAGAATACGTGCAACCGCGGTCGCCGCCGCGTCCAACGCCGCCTGGAGCGGCTTTCGTCCGCGCAACGCCGCCTGGAGCTCCGACTCGATGGCGTCTTCGAGTCTGGGGTATTCAGACCAGACGAAGCGTTTCACCGGGTACCGCCCGGCCTCAGCCGTCGCTGCCATGAGCGGAGCCAGAGACGGGTCGCGCGTCAGCTCCGGATCTGCATACAGCGCCAGAGATGGGGGCATGTATCCGCGGGTCTTTAGCCCTTCCAGCTGGACGGCGCGGGAGGTCATGTACTGGAGAAGCCTCCAGGCTTCCTCGACGACTCCTCTCTGCGCCGCGGATTTCGTGATCGCGTAGCCCTCGGACCCGTGAATGGTCGCGCTGCGGACGATCGCCGGATCGAGCGCAGGGAGAATCGTGACGCCCACATTCCCGATGACATCCTTGCTGGCGCGGGTGGGGTCCTGAGCCTCGGCCCAGCCCGATCCCCACATCGACATCATGGCGACTCGCCCCGCGTTGAAGACCTGTCGCGTGGCAGGGTTGCCTAACTGGAGCGCGCCCGGATCAATGCACTTGTGCGTATAGATCAGGTCGTAGATGGCCTGGAGAGCCCGCAGCCCGCGGCGGTCGTTGAATATCGGGTTGCCCCGCGAATCTAGGATGTCGCCCCCAGCCCGATACAGCCACCGCTCGAACGTGTTCAACATCGGGGAGGCGACGTCCATGCTTTCCGCATAGCCCCACTGATCGATGCGTCCGTCGCCGTCGCGGTCCTTCGTGAGCTTCGTGCACGTCGCCACGAGCTGCTCATAGGTTTGCGGCGGTCTGGCGGGATCCAGACCCGCTTCCTGGAACATCTTCTTGTTCCAGTAGAAGTAGTACAGGGTCACGTGGCGGGGAACGCCGTAGATGTGCCCCGCCGCCGCGACTGGATGGAGGGCATACGTCAGGAGGGTGTTACGCTGACTGGCAGGCCACTTGTCGTCGATCGCATGGAAGAACGGCCAGAACTCAGTGGTCCACCCGCCCCAGGTCTTCGTAATATCGATCGATGTGTCGCCCGCCGCAAAGGCGGTCGCGAGACGCGTTTGGATGCCCGGCCACGGGGAGGAAATCCACTCTACTCGTACCCGGCCGTTGGTTACTCGCTCATATTCTGAAGCGGCTTTGGCCCAAGGATTGCCGATCGGACCTTCGTCGAGTACGCGTAAGACGAGCGGTGGCTGCTGCGCCAGGCTCGGCGCGCCGGCCGCAAATGGCAACACGAGCACTATGATGATTAGGAGTACTCCCTGACCCCGCCGCCGGTTTCTCATGATCGCACCCCCCTCTGGATTGCTTGCGGATCTCCACTCTCGTGCCGACCACTCGCCCCCCCACCAACAGCCTGAGAGGCCTTCAAATGAGCAATGACATCGCGTTTCACGGCGGCAATGTGCGAGATGAAGGCCGCCGCGGCGGCCGAAGCGTCGTTCCTGCGAAGTGCGGCCAGCAGCAGCTTATGCCGTTTTACGAAATTTCCTTTTGAGCCGGGATCCACCGCCCGACGGGTGAGGGAGTCGAAGTACCAGAGCACCGGTCCGACCGACGTCCACATTCGACGGAGGACCGGGTTGCCGGCCATATCGACGACGGTCTCATGAAAACTGATGTTGTGCACGGCGGCCTGCGGCCAGTCAGCGTCCTGGACGGCGCGCCCCATGGCGTGGATGATGCGTTCGAGGATTTCAGTCTGGGAGTCAGTCATGCGGCCCGCCACTTGGCGCGCGGCAAATCCCTCGAGCAGTTCGCGCACGGCATAGCAGTGGGCGGCGTCCTCCGGGGATAAGGAGGCGAGGAAGAACCCCCGGCGCGGTCGCCGCACGACCAGGCCCGAACCCTCGAGGTAGGTGAGGGCCTCCCGGACCGGAGTCCGGCTGATCCCCAGTTGAGCGCTCAGCGTGCTTTCGTTGAGGCGGTCCCCCGGGTTGAGAGTTCCCTGGTAGGTGGCTTTCAGGATGAACGCCTGGACTTGATGATGAAGCGACCGAATGTGCGCAGGGTCAAACTCCAGCGCCACTGGGTTCACCCAGAGACTGAGGACGCTCCCGTGCATCGCTAATTGTATACAGTACACGATGGGTTCTTCGATTCCTCTGTCTAACGCCTGTGTCTCCACCAGCCAACACACCGCCGGTTTTTACTCCGGAAACGTTCCAGGAAGGAGGTCTCCCCGCAAGGTGAGGAGGGAGGGCGGATCGAGACCAACAAATGGTTCTCCATTACGATCTCATCTTGCTTCCTCCACTGCTACACCTCTTCAGCACGGGAAGGCCGGAGCTGCGGATGAACCTGATCGTCTACACGGCGGTTGTTGTCTACAGCGCTTTGTTGGGGCTCTCTTATCTCGTCATCCATCCAACGACCCGCGGGTGGACGATACCTGAGCGGGCAGCCGGCCTCAGTCGGCCCGGGATTCGACCTGGTACCGGAGGTCTAGTCCTGCGCCAGCAGGGTCGCCGCGTGGGCGGGCACGTGGAGGCGCACCGTGCCCTCGCCGACCTCCTCGTTCAGCTCAAGCCGCAGGTCCAGCCCGCCGATATCGACGATGTAGTGGTGGTGCGCGCCCAGATACATGTGGGACCGGACCTGCCCGGTCAGAAGATTGTCCGGCTCCCCCCGGGCCAGGCGCACGCGCTCCGGCCGCACCGCGACGACGACCGCACTGCCCGCCGCCCACGGCTGCGAGGAGGCAACGAGGAGGGGCTGTCCGTTCTCCAGGCGCACGCGTACGCGGCCGTCCTGAGCGCCCTCCACGACCCCCTGGAGGAAACTCGTTTGCCCGATGAAGTCGGCGACGAAGGGATCGGCCGGCTGCTCGTAGATCTCCCGCGGGGTCCCCAGCTGGCGGATCTTGCCCTTTTGCATCACGGCGATCCGGTCGGACAGGCTCAGCGCCTCCACCTGGTCATGCGTGACGTAGACTGCGGTGATACGCAGGCGCTGCTGCAGCTCTCGCAGCCAGATGCGGGCCTGCTCGCGCAGTTTGGCGTCGAGATTGGAGAGCGGTTCGTCCAGCAGCAGGATGCGCGGCTGGTAGACGAGCGCCCGCGCCAGGGCCACGCGCTGCTGCTGACCCCCGGAGAGCTGGTGCGGGTAGCGGCTGCCCATGCCCTCGAGCTCCACCAGGGCGAGGGTCTCCTCGACCCGCCGCCGGATGTCCTCGGCGGGAGTGCGCCGGGTGCGCAGGCCGTAGGCGACGTTGTTGAACACGGTCAGGTGCGGCCACAACGCGTAGGACTGGAAGACCATGCCCAGGTTCCGGGCCTCGGGCGGCAGGAAGACGCCCCGAGCGGCGTCGGTGAGGGTCTCGCCGGCGGCCGAGATGGTCCCTACGTCCGGGTGCTCCAGTCCGGCGATGCACATCAGCGTGGTGGTCTTGCCGCACCCGGAGGGTCCCAGGAGCGAGAGCATTTCGCCGCTGCGGGCGACGATGCTGACATCATCGACCGCGCGGACTTCGCCGAAGCGTTTGGTCAGCGAGTCGACAACGACCTCAGCCATAGAACCTCACGCCGAATAGATACCGCGCTCCCACGATCACCAGCAAGATCATCGCCACCTGCAGCGTGGCCAGCGCGCTGACCGGCCCCATATCACCCTGGCGCCACAGTTCCAGCATCGTCGTCCCCATCACTTCGCTGCCGCGCGCAAAGAGGAACAACGCCGAGGAGTATTCTTTCAGGAAGGTGATAAAGAGGAGGATCCAGCCCGTCAGGATCGCCGGGCGCAGCAGCGGCAGGAGCACGCGCCGCATCGTGCCGGTCCAGTTCTCCCCGCAGACGCGCGCGGCGTTGTCCAGCTCGCCGCTGATCCGCGTCAGCGTCGGGGAGATGATGGAGAAGCCGTAAGGAATGTAGCGCATGATGAAGGCGGCCGCGAGGGCGAAGACCGTGTTGCGCAGCCCGCCGAGGGGCCGGATGAGCACGAACGACCAGAGGAAGCCGATCCCCACGATCAGCCCCGGAATGGCGCGCGGGTAGAGGCTGATAAAGCGCAGCATCCGGCGCCAGCCCAGTTCGGAGCGGAACGCCACCAGCGCCACCAGCGACATGAACAGAATGCCCACACCCCCGCCGATCCCGGCGATGAGCAGGCTGTTGGTGATGGAGCGCCGGTAGGAGGCGTGCTCGAAGATGAGCTGGTAGTGCTCCAGCGTCAGCGAGTGCAGGGGGTTGGCCAGCGGCGACAGGAACCCGACCACCGACCGCAGCAGGATGCCGCTCACCGGCACGATCACCCCCAGGAGGATGTAGAGCAGGCAGAGTCCCAGCGCCACGTAACGCAGCGGGCCGATGTCGAACGGACGCTGGGCCACCGCCTTGCCGCGCACAGTGACAAACCGCTGTCCCGCTCCGATCAGCCGCTCCTGCAGAACGATCAAGAGCGTCATCGTCAGCATCAACAGCGTCGCCACTGCCGCCACGCCGCCGTGGTCGGGCTGGCCGCCGGTGATACCCAGTTTCACCAGCAGGGTGGAGAGGGTGTTGATCCCGCTCGGCGTCCCCAGGATGAGAGGGATGCTCAGCAGCTCCAGCGACGCGATGCCGACGAGGAGCCCGCTGTAGACCACCGCCGGGCGCAGCAGCGGCACCGTCACGGTCGCCAGCGTGCGCAGCGGGCCCGCGCCGGCGACGCGCGCCGCGTCCTCCACGGTGGGGTCGGAGAGCGACAGGCTCGCTGTCGCGTTGAGGTAGGCATAAGGCACGTAGTAGAAGATCGAGACGACGACGATGCCAGCCACGCTGTACAGGTTCCAGGGGTCTCCGCCAGTGGCCAGGCGGGCGTAGATCGTGACATAGCCCTGCGGGCCGAACATGGTCACCCAGGCAAAGGCCAGCACGAGCGGGGAGATGTAGAGCGGGCTCATCACCAGCGCGCCCACCGGTCCCCGCAGCGGCATGTTGGTGCGCATGATGAAGACGGCCAGCAGCGTCCCCAGCAGCACGGCCCCGGCGGTCGTGGCGACGGCCATGGTGATGGACACCACCAGGACGCGATGGAATTCAGGAGAGGAGAGGATGCGGACAAAGTTGCCTAGCGTGAACGTGCGTTCAGCTTCGTAGAGTGGCTGCGCCAGGACGCTCTGGAGGAGGATTGGGGCGAGGGGAAACAGCACCAGCAATAGGGTGAGGAGGCCGACGCCCCATTGGATGAGGGGGTCGGCGCTCCTCTTTACAACGGCCCGCGGCAGCCGCGCTGCCTCAAGCATGGAGTCTCAGCGCCCGAACGCCTTCTTCCACCTGGCCAGGAAGTCCGCCCGCGCCTTGCTGTCCGTCAGCATCGGGTCGTAACTGTAGCGCAGCGAGTTCCCCTCGCCGATGTCGGCCAGCACCTCCTGCAGGTGGTGCGCGGCATTCCTGGCCACGTCCGGCCGGTAGGCGACCAGGCCCCCCTCGGCGAAGGCCAGCTGTCCCTTCTGCGAGACGATGAAGTCCAGCAGCAGCTTCGCGGCGTTGGGGTTCTTGGCGGCCCTGGGGATGCCCATTCCCCGCAGGACAATCGGCGTCCCGTCGCGCTCATACGACCAGTCGATAATGTCCTTCACGCCCGGCCGCGCCAGCCGCGGAAACAGCGTAATCGTCGAGGCGAAGAACGCCACTAGGAACTCTCCGCTGATGACCCCGTCGATCATCGGGCCCGCGCTCGACTGCGGCCGTATGCCGGTCTTGCCGATGGCGTCGAACCAGGCCCACCCGGCGTTGCCGTGCTTGCGGATGAACACCCAGAAGTTGTTGAAGCCGGTCGCTGACTGCTCGACGTCGTAGGTCGTAATGCGATTCTGGAACGTGCGTGGGAACTCCGCCACGATCCTTGCCAGATCCTCGATACTGCGGGGTCTGAGGTTGGCTGTGAGGAGCTTCTTGTTGAAGACGATGACCATCGGGTCGCTGGAGACGTTGTAGATCATGTTGTTGACGACCGCCCACCCCGGGAGGAAGCGCTTCTCCGGCGAGTCGTAAGTTGCGACCAGGTTGCGTTTCATCAGATCCTGCCACGAATCCGGCGCGTTGCTGATCAGCATGTCGGCGGTGGACGCGCCGGAGCCAGTCTCGGCCAGGAAGCGCTCGAACACCTCGTAAGATCCCAGGTCGGCCGTCTCGACACGGATCCAGGGATAGATCTTGTTGAACTCGGCGATCACCGGCGCCCAGTTCCCCGCCGACATGATCGAGTACACGCTCACGCGGCCCTCTGCGCGCGAGGCCTCCACGAGCTGGGCGTAGCCGGCGGGATAGTAGGTGGGCAGCCCCGCCGGAAGCACCGGCCCGGCTATGGCCGGGACCGATGCGACCAGGGCCGCCGCCAGACACAGCGCCGCCCATCGCGCCCACGCTGGAGCTCTCATCACATCTCACCTCCTGGGAGGGGAATCCCTGCGTCAATTCTCTGAAGCGCGCGCGAACCCTTGCGTATTGGTATCTGAATCCCTCTTAGGCCGTCAATGGCGGGGTTTCTTCTCTGCTCAAAGTCTGGCGTCCTGGGAAGCCAGCCACGGTCCAGCCACACTGTAAAGGGAATCCACTTGACAAGGCTGCTTGTGTCGCACTCATCGGCGCGCCCGACCACACCTTCACCAGCACCGAAAAGGGGGATACGGTCGCCGAGGCGGCCCGGCTGGCGGCGGAAGAGATCGTCTACCAGGTCGAGCGTTTTCGGGAGAAGATTCAGCGGAAGGAGCAGGCGTACGAGGACGTGCGGGCGATCACGGAAGGCGGAACCCCTTCGTAGGTTGTGCACGAATCCTCTTTATGGCCCTCTCCGTTCCTGGCATCGGGGCGTTCCCTCTGAAAAGGAGTTATGCTTCCCGCGTGGACTCAGGGATTCACATCCCCGCCCCTTCAGCACGCACACAGCTCTCGGCATTGAGTTCAGCCCTGCAGTCCCGCAGTCTGTCCCCCACAGCACGAAAGGCTGTTGAAGCCTACGACGGCGCCGAACGCTGGCAGTCCGCACGCACGATTGAAGCGAACGCCACTTTGACGGGTTTTCTCTTTTGGGCCAAAACCAGGCTGCCCAGGCCCAGCATGAACGTCCGCTGCCAGGTCCATCGGCCCTGGATTCGCCTCAAGCCGATCGATCGGGCAGGACGCACCGGCAGTCTGGAAGGTCGGGATGTCAGGCTCATATGAGATTCTGGGAGTGGAGGCTTCTCTCGCAGGCGTAAACAGTGACTAGGACCTGGATCCTCCGCTTCCTGATCGTCGCATTCATCTGGTTCGCCATCAGCCGCCTGACCGAGGTGGAATCGCTCGTCCGTGCGTTCCTTCAGGCACGGTGGGAGTGGATCCTTCCGGCTCTGGCCGTTCAGGCGCTCTACTTCATCGTCACGGCGGCCATGTATCAGTCCGCCTTCGCCACCGTGGGGGTGCGCTCACGTTCCCCACATCTTCTGCCCATCCTTCTGGCTTCCGTCGCGGTCAACGTCGCCACGACGGGGGCGGGCTTTGGCGGTGCCGCGCTCTTCGTCGACGATTCGGCGCGGCGCGGCGAGTCTCCCGGCCGGACGGCGGTGGGGGTACTCCTCGCGCTGATCGCGGACCTCACCGCGTTCATGATTATCCTCGTCCCGGGGGTGGTGGTGCTGTTTGTGTTCCACACGCTCCGGGCCTATGAGGTCGTCGCGGCGGCGATGCTCGTCGCCCTCGTCGGCGCGCTGGGCAGTGTCATGCTGGTCGGACTCTGGCGCCCCCGCTGGATCCACTTTCTGCTCTCCATGCTCCAGAAGATCATCAACCGCATCGGGGCCAGGTTCGGCCGCCCCGAACTCGTGTCGCCGGCGTGGGTGACCCGCAGCGCAGAGGAGTTCGCCCAGGCGACCTTCGCCATCGCCGCTCATCCGCTCCGTCTCGTCCGGACGGTCGGCCTGGCTCTGGGCGCGCACCTCCTCGACCTGGTGAGCCTGTACACGGTGGCGCTGGCGTTCCGTGCACGCCTGGGACTCGGGCCGCTCGTCGCAGGGTATGCGATGGCCATTGTGTTCTGGAACGTCTCCATCACCCCGCAGGGGATTGGGGTCGTCGAGGGCGTCATGACGCTGGTCTACACCTCGTTGGGGTTCCCCCCCGAGCAGGCCACCCTGATCGCGCTCGGCTTCCGGGGTCTGACCCTCTGGCTCCCCATGGCGGTCGGCTTCGCCTTCCTGCGCCGGTTGCGCTCTTTCGCTGTCGAGGTGGAGACGCGCACGGCGGCGTGGAGCGTGCGGGGTGCCGCCCTTCTCACGGCGGCGATGGGAGTCGTCAATGTCCTCTCCGCCGTGCTCCCCGCGTTGCCCCAGCGGCTCGTGGTGCTGGAGCGATTCTCGCCGCTCTCCGTCCGCCACGGCGCGCATGCGGCGGCGGCGCTGGCGGGCTTTGCCCTTCTGCTGCTGGCTCTCGGCCTATGGAGGCGCAAGCGGATGGCCTGGGCGCTCAGCCTGGGGGTTCTGGCCGTGTCGGTGGTCAGCCACCTCTTGAAGGGTCTTGACTACGAGGAAGCGGGGCTCGCGGCGCTGCTTGGCGCCTGGCTTGTCATGCTGCGGTGGCGCTTCCAGGCCCGCTCAGATCCGCCTTCTGTCCACCGTGGACTCGCGGTGGTGGCGGCAGCCTTCCTCTTTGCCCTGACGTACGGCACCGCCGGCTTCTATCTGCTGGACCGCCATTTCAGGATCGACTTCGACCTCTGGGCGGCCGTACGCCAGACGGTCCTGATGTTCACGGCCTTCAGGAACCCCGGCCTCGAGCCCATCACCGGTTTCGGACGTAACTTCGCCGACTCGATCTACCTGATCGCTGCGGTCACGGTCGGTTTCGCCCTCTTCGCGCTCCTCCGGCCGGTGCTGCTTAGGCGGCCAGCCTCACCGTTCGACCATGAGCGAGCCCGCGTCATCGTCGAGCGCTACGGTCGATCCTCCTTTGCCCGCCTCGTGCTGTTTCCGGACAAGCAGTACTATTTCAGCCTGGGGGGATCGATGGTCTCCTACACGATCAGAGGGCGCGCGGCGCTCGCCCTCGGCGACCCTATCGGTCCCGAACCCGATGCCCCCGAGACCATCCGCGGCTTCCAGGCTTACTGTCAGGGCAATGACTGGTTGCCCGGATTCTACCAGACGCTCCCCGACTATCTCGGGCACTACGAGGCTGCGGGCTTTCAGGCCATGCACATCGGCGACGAGGGAAGCGTCATCCTGACGGACTTCTCCCTCGAAGGCAAGGCGGGCAAGTCGCTGCGGGGCGCAGTCAACCGCCTCGCGCGCTTGGGCCATCAGGCGGTCCTGCACGAGCCGCCGCTGGCAGATACCCTGCTCGAGGAACTGCGGGTCGTCAGCGACCAATGGCTGACGATGATGCACGGACGCGAGAAAGGCTTTTCGCTGGGGTGGTTCGAAGACGACTACATTCGCCACAGCCACGTCATGGCCGTTCATGCCGCCGACGGCACCATCACGGCGTTCGCCAACATCGTTTCCGAGTACCAGCGGGACGAGATCACGATCGACCTGATGCGCCGGCGACCGACGGCCGAGGGCGGCACAATGGATCTCCTCTTCGTCCATCTCCTCGAGTGGGCGAAGGCTCAGGGGTACGCCTCTTTCAGCCTGGGACTGAGCCCTCTCGCCGGCGTCGGTCTTAGATCGGAGGATCCGATCGTCGAGCGAGCGCTTCACTATCTCTACGAGCACGTCAACCAATTCTACAACTTCAAGGGCCTCCATGCGTTCAAGGAAAAGTTCCGCCCGCAGTGGTCCCCGCGGTACCTGGTCTATCCGGGCGCGGCCAACCTGCCGGCCGTGGCGCTGGCGGTCATCCGCGCGGACTCGGGCGACCAGTTCGTGTGGGACTACGTAAAGGACTTCTGGGCCCGCAGGACCGCGAACTGAATCTGGCCCGATCATCGGGCCTCCTCAACGACCAAGCAGGCCGCTAACGGTGGTGATCGCAAACCCGTTCCGGCGCAGCACCGCCGCGCTGATCGGCAGGATGCGAATCGTGTCCTCCACGCCTTGGTGGAGGAGCAGGATCCCTCCGTTCGATACGCGGGACACCAGCCGGCTCTCCAGCACCGAAGGCCCCGGCCGCGCGTAGTCCGCCGGATCGTCCGTCCAGAAGACCGTGATCAGATTGAGGTCGCGGGCGGCGCGGAGGACGTTCGCATCATAGTCGCCTCCAGGCGGACGGAAGAATCGCGGAGACTGTCCCGTCACCGCGGCGATGGTCTCCTGCGCGCGGGCGATCTCTCCGGGGATCTGATCGGGCGGGACGCGGGTGAGGTTCAGATGGTGAAAGGTGTGATTGGCGGGTTCGTGACCTGCGGAGACGATGGCCTGTGCAAAGTAGGGGTATTGCTCCACGCGCCGGCCGATCAGAAAGAACGTCCCTTTGATCTTCAGATGGTTGAGCGTGTCGAGGAGCAGGGTCGTGTAGAGAGGGACCGGGCCGTCGTCGAATGTCAGAGCGAGCACCCGGCGGTCGGGGTCGCCCCGGTAGAGCTTGCCTGCAACGACGCCCCCGCGAATGAGCCCCTGGATCGTGTGTTGACTCTCCGCTGCTCGTTCCGTCACCGTGCCGCTGAACGCCGGCGGCCGCTCGGGCTGGAGCCGCTGCCTGGGATGCGCCTGCCTGTCGGCTTCCAGGGCCGCGGGCTGCGTCTTCAGGAGGAGCGGATGGTACCAGACGCGGGGGAGCGCGCGAAACGCATCCGCGGCGGGAGTCTCCGGACGGATGCGGGCCATCTCTTCGCGCGAAACGGCCGCGGAGAAGGTCACGTCCGTCCGGTCCGCATCGAAGAGCCCGCTTCCTTGATGAAACGCCGTCAGGTCGACCTCGTCGAGGGTGCGTACGGCCGCGAACGTCCCGCGGATCAGGGTCCAGGCGTAGTTCTGGAGGACGGGCAGCGGCTGCGGAATGGACGCGGTGTAGGTGAAGACCAGTGAGGCGACCGTGAGGCGGCCGTTGGTGTCGGCGGCGACCCGGATCAGCCGCTGTGTCTCGCCCGCCTTCTGGAGCGCCCGGAAGATGGGGCTTTCAATCTGCGGCAGCGTACCGGCGAGCGGCGGGGAAGGCGCCGGCTGCTGCGGCTGCGCCGGGAGGATGGACTGCGCTCCTGACGGCAGCAGCGCCAGGATCCCTGCGAGCACGAGCGCGGGGAGCACGCTGTGCGCGCTCCCCGCGGCGGTCCGCCGACCGTTCACGGATTTGCCCTGTTGTATGCGCTCCTGGGCCCCGGCGGCACATAACCGAAGGCCTTGTAGAGGCGGTAGCCTTTAATGTACTGTGCCTTCGCTGCGTCGATCCTGCCCTGCTTCCAGTACACGTGGCCGAGGACGTAAACGGCCAGCGGGTTCTGCGAGGACGCCTGGACCGCACGTTCCAGGAACCGCGCCGACGCCGCCAGACCCTGCGCTGTGGCCGGCCGGCCCAGGAAACCGCCAGGAGCGCGCTCGCCCCTGTAGTAGTCGAACTGTGACCGCAGGAAAGTCACATCGAGCGGCCGGACGCTGCCGTCCGGGAGCATCCGGTCCCCGGCGGCAGTCCGATATGCCGTGATGGCCGAATCGCCGTCGTAGCGGGGCTCGACAAAGCGGTAGCTCCGCCCTTCCTGGTCGGCGACGAAGACGCCCCGGTGGCGCATGAACGGCTCGCGGTCGGAGGCGTCGACGAGGATGTCTCGTCCATCCGAGAGCTTGATGACCGTGACCGCATGGCCGTTGTTGCTTTTCTGGCCCCGCTCGTTCTTCCAGACCATGTACACGCCGGCGTCGATGTCCACCGCCTGCAGCAGCCCGGCGATGAGGACGGATTGGAGCAGGCACTGGCGCTCGCCGAGCCTGACCGTGTTGGTGAACTCGAACCCGCGGTCCAGGCTGAAATGCGGGATCATCGCCTTGACCGCGCGGTGCAGCCACGCTCCGGTCGCGATCTCCAGCTGTGTCCGCTGCTTGGCGTTGCCCACGGCCTGCAGGGCCCGCCTGCGCTCCGCCAGCGCTTGCGCGAGAGTGAGGTCTTCCTGGCCTGTAAGCCAAGCGCGGGAGGTGTGCCCGTAAGTCTCATCGAGCCACTTGTTGAACGCTGCGACGTCCGAGGAGTGCGACGCTCTATAGGAGTCGGCGACGAATTTGGCAAACGCGTGGGAGCCGTACGGGTAGGACCCCTCCCCGCCCGTCGCCGACTCTGTAGCCGCGAGGTGATGCGGAGGGGCGGCCGCGGCAGCGGTGCCAAGGGCAAGCGCCGCAGACAGGACCGTTATACGGAGCAGTGAGACCCACGGCCTCATCGGTCAGACCCGCACGAAGATGCCGCGCCGGTAGAGATAGAGGAGCGTCAACCACCAGAAGAGGATGAAACCGACCGTATACAGCCAGCCGGCTTCCACGGGGCCGACGCGTTCAGTCAAATACGTCAAGATCGCTTGCTGCAGCGAGGCCAGTTCTCCTCCGGCGGCGCGCAACTGCCATCTCTGGAGAACATACACTTTTAAGACAATTGAGGAGACGTACACCACGATCGCGTTGGCCCCGAACACCACAAATGGAAAGGCCAGCCGGCGCCAGCCGACCACGTCGAAGAGCAAGTGATACAAGCCAAGGAGGATGGCACCCAGGCCGGCGGCAAGCAGGATGTACGACCCCGTCCAGAGCGGCTTGTTGAAGGGCAGGTCCCGGCTCCACAGGACGCCCGCCGCGGCCAGCACGATGCCGCCAAGGACGATCACAGCGGTCTTCTGCGCCGGGCGCAAGGACGAAGCCCGCAGGAGGTCGCCCACCGCGGTGCCGATGAGCACACAGGCCGAGGTCGGAACGATCGAGATCAGGCCGGCCAGGTGGTATCGTCCCAGGTAGGTCTGGTTCAGGTGCCGGATGATGTTCAGGCTCTCCTCCATCAGGCCCGCTCCCGCGCCGGGGACGGGGACGAAACGGATGAGGGCCCAATGGCCCGCAAGCAGCGTCCCCGCGATCCCCAACCGGGCCCAGACGGGAGCCCACCAGGCCAGCGCCCCGACGAGGTACCCGATGCCGAGCAGCTGCAGGACCCCCAGGCCGATCACTGGCCTTCCGGCCACGCTGGAGTCGAGCAGCATCCCGAGGATCACCAGCAGCAGGGAGCGGCGGATCATGCGCAGTGCCTGGGACCGGAGGCCGGCTCTCCTCTGTCTCTGCGCCGCCCCACTGAGCGGGATGGCCAGCCCCATCGCAAAGAGGAACCAGGGAAAGATCATGTCCGTGAAGGTTACACCCTGGTTCCACCTGGCATGCATCAACTGGCGCGGAGTCGCCTCCGTCCAGATCATGTTGTTCACCAGCAGCATGCCGGCGATCACGAATCCCCGAAAGGCATCAATGGAGATGACACGGGTGCTCGGGGCGGATCGTGGCGCGCGGACGTTCACAGAAGCCAAGTTTACAGCCGCCGACATACGACTACCTGACAACACGCCAAGGCGGCCCTCCGAAAAGTCAAACCTCGGCGCTCCAGGGCTGCCAGGCTCTCTCCTCCACTGTGAGCTCACCCTCTTGGGCCAGCACCTCCCAGAGCGTCCGCTGGCCGTCGCGCCAGAACCGGAGGTCTATCTTGGCCGCGCCGACTCTGAGCCCGTGCAGCGTCACATCCGGCAGCCAGATCGGCAGCTGGGGATCGACGTAGAGCCGCCCGCGCGGCGCGTCCGCCTGCAGCCCGAGGATCGCCCGGAGGAGATGGAAGGTGGATCCCGCGGCCCAGGCCTGCGGGACGTTGGCCCCCAGATACTGGACGGGGAATGTTCCCGGTCCCCGTTCGATCCCGGCGTAGAGCTCGGGGAGGCGGTAGCTGACGAAGTTGCTGGCCGCCTCGCTGATGTCCCGGGCGACACGGGCCGCCTCTGCCGCGAACCCATACCGCTTGAAGCCCAGGGCGATGATTCCATTGTCATGCGGCCAGACCGAGCCGCGCTGGTAGGAGAAGGGATTGTAGGCGGGATTGTCAGCGGAGAGCGTGCGGATCCCCCACCCGCTCCACATGTCCTCTTCCATGAGCCGGCGCACGACGCGGGCGGCGTGCTCGGGGCTGGCGATACCACTCCAGAGGCAGTGCCCCGCGTTCGAGGCGATCGTCTTAACCGGCTTCTTCTCGGGGTCGAGCGCGAGAGCGTAGCACCCGATGTCCTCGCACCAGAAATATTGTTCGAAGCGCTCCCGGAGCTCCGCGGCCTTCTGGCGCAGCGCCGCCGCCCCCTCCTCCTCCCCCAGGACGGCGAAGACCTCCGCCATGCGCAGCCAGGCATCGTAGACGTAGCCCTGCAGTTCGCAGAGCGCTTTCGGCTGCCGCACCGGCGTGCCGTCGGGATAGATCACGGCGTCTCCTGAGTCCTTCCAGCCCATATCCTCGTAGCCTCGAGTAGAACGGGTCCGGTACTCCTGAAAGCCGTCTCCGTCGAGGTCCCCGTAGCGCTCGATCCATTCCAGGCAGCGCAGGGCGACCTCCCGGTAGTCGTGAAGGAGGGCCTTCACCCCCGACCATTTCCATGTCTCGTGCAGAACGATCAGATAGAGGATGGTCGCATCGGCGGTGCCATAGTAGGGCGTGTGCGGGATCTTGTGGAAGTGCGCCAGCTCGCCGAAGCGAATCTCATGCGGCATCTTGCCGGGTTCGGCGTCGCGCCAGTCGTCCATCTCCATCGCCTGGTACTCGGACAGTTTCTTGAGCGTCCCCTCTGCAAAGCCTGGGTCCGTGAGCATGTTCTGGTGGCTGACGATGAGGGTGTCGCGGCCGAAAATCGTCACAAACCAGGGCACCCCCGCGGCGGGGATCCACAGGTCCGACGCCATGTCATGGTCGTGCAGGCGGAGGGCTCCCATGTCCTCCACCGACTGGCGGTAGACACGGTAGAGGTCCTCGTTCGCGGTCGTCAACCTCGTGCAGCGCTTTTTCCACTGCTCGTGGAGCCGATCCAACTCGGTGCTGCCGGGCCTATCGTCGCGACCGTAGAGCGGCTCACGGACGCGATCTCCCAGGACCAGGACGTAATGACAGGAGGCATGCCACGAGGCACCCGGCGCCAGCTCGATCTCGAAGGTGACCCGGCCGTTGGCGTAGTGAGGCGGTGAGTCGCTCTCGTGCGGACGGTAGATGAAACTCCGGTGGAAATCGCGCTCCGTATAGGACGCCGTCAGCTCGCCGCGCCCCTGATCCCAATCTGTCTCGATGCGCCCCCGGCGGATGAAGATCCGCGATTTTACCTCGAAGACGTCTGCGAAGTCCGACCGCAGCGCTATCTCCAGGTTGAACCGGGCGGGGCGGAGGTCGTAGTTGGTGACGTCGAGTTCTTCATGGATCCCCTCTCCTACGGCGCGAGTGATCACAAGCCCCAGCGAGCCGGGCGGGATCGTGCCCTCCTCCGTGGCGACGGCCGGATTGGTCATGTACACGCGTGCGGCATAGTAGGCGGTCGGGCTCGATGTCAGACGCACCCAGGAATGGCCGTTGGCGAAGATGCGGTAGTAGCTGACAAAGCGGGTATCGCCGGCGAAGACACCGAGGGCGCTCTGCGTAGTGATCTCGCCGTTGAGGTCGGTGACCATGAAGGTGCTGCCTTGATTAATGGTGAGGGTGGGCGGGCCGACGCTGATTTCGACGGGCATTGTGTCGGTGAGCCCGGCTCAGAGGGGGAGGATCGAATCCATCACCGCGCTACTTCCTGGTCGTGTGCGATGTTGACGTCTCCGCTCTTTGTATACCTGCATCGGGGCGCGGTTATCGGCCTCAGTGTCGCACCGCGGTATTGTTGCGGCAAGCGGGAGGCGCGGTGATTCGACGGCGGGATATTGTCGGGCGGAGGCGGAATGGTCTCTCCGACACCACCAGGCATCACGAGGGAAGCGCCCTGCAGGCATCCTGGAGGATAGGCCCTGGCCTTCATCCTGGGCAGCCTTTGGCGCGCTGAAATAGGCGTCAACGCACCGTCAAGATGGACCTTGCACTCTTGATTCTTCGGGTCGTCGTCGGCCTGCTGGTCGCCGGGCACGGGGCCCAAAAGCTCTTCGGTTGGTTCAAAGGGCCTGGGATCCCCGGGTTTACCGGCTGGCTCGCATCGATGGCCTTTCGTCGGGCCCACGTGTGGGCATGGATTGCTGGGATCTGCGAGTTCGGGGGTGGGCTGCTACTGGCCCTGGGGCTGTTCAGCCCGCTGGGTTCGCTGGGCATCGGCGCGTCGATGGTGACTGCGATCGCAAAGGTTCACTGGCCCAAGATCTGGGTCACCGAAGGTGGACTAGAGCTACCACTGACAAATCTCGCTGTCGTGACGGCCGTTGGCATTGCCGGTCCAGGTGCGATCTCTCTGGACGCGATGTTCGGGACAGCGTTGCCGCTTTGGCTGGCGGCACTCGGGGTCGTCGCGGTCCTGGCGGGATGGATCATCGCCATGGTCACGTCCGCCTCACGCCCACGGCAGGGGACGGCGACAAGATAACCACCCTGGGCCCCGAAGGCAAAAACATGCGGTAAGGAGACACACCCGCTGGCCTTTACGGGAAAGCCGCGCGCGTGACGCGCCCGGATCCGGAGTGGGCGGCGGCATATGGTCTGAGGCCTTCTGAGGTCACGTATCCTTCCAGGAGATCTGTCGCAATCAATTCCAGCGGGCGCTGTGTCGGGTCCCCGAAACCGCTTCCGCCCGAGGCCTCCACTGCGATAGCGTGTTCGGGATCCCGTAGTTCGACGAGAGTGCGGCTCTCTTCACCTTCGCTGATCGTTCCCCTGGCAACGCTGAATCGAGCTTGACCGCCCTCGAGCCCGCCGAGGAGCCCCCTCATCGGCGCGCCCATCCCGTGGGGGAGCAGGTTCACCAGCACCGGAAGCCCGTCGGCGTAGAGCTTGCGCAGGACCAGCCGCTGCCCCAGTCCGCCCCGCCGCCGGCCCGGCCCCCCGGTGTCTGGAATCAGCTCTTTGCGCTCGACCAGCAGCGACGTGCGCTGCTCGAATATCTCGACCGGAACGTTCCCGGCCGAGGTGGGATACATCAGCGCGGAATGACCATCCGCGTGCGCGCTGCCACCTTGCCCTCCTCCGAACATGATGTGGTCATTGAAGATGCGCCCTCGCGCGTCGTGCCCGTACGCGGTCGCGGATACCGGCAAGCCGGTGAAGGCCTGCACCCGATCGGGGAGCACGGGGGCCAGGGCGCGGAAGACCGCGGGCCCGCAGAACCATCCCACCATGGTCCGCTGGTTCACCGCGGCAGGGTACCGGCAGTTCAGCACGCTGCCTTCGGGCGCGCGGATGTGCAGCGGTCGGAAGCAGCCCGCGTTCGAAGGAATCTCCGGCGTGAGGATCGATTTCAAGGCATACGCCGTGTGGGCCGCGGTGTAGGAGTAGGTGCAGTTCATGCCGCCGATGGGAAGCTCGTCGGGGACATCCACCCAGTCCACGTTCAGCTCGTCTCCCGCGACCGTCACCGCACATGACAGCCTGAGGGGCCGGCCCAGCACCTCCAGGTCGGCCTCGCCCCGGTAGACGCCGTCGGGCACGGCGGCGATGGCCTCGCGCATCGCGCCTTCGGCGCGCCGCTGCACCTCGTGCGCCAACGGCTCGAGTGTCCCCAGCCCATATTCAATCATGAAGGCCAGCAGCCGTTGGGTGCCCACCCGGTTCGCGCCGACCTGCGCCTGGATGTCTCCGAAGACCATCTCCGGGTTGCGTACGTTGCGCCGGATCATGGTCGCGAGCTCGGTGTTGAGTCTGCCGCGGTGGTAGAGCTTGAGCGGCGGGATCTGCAGCCCTTCGTCGTAGACCTCCCGGGCCCGCCACGAATCCTTGGTCCCGCCCACGTCCGAGCAGTGGGCGATCGACCCCACCAGTCCGGCCAGGGCGCCATCCCGGTAGACGGGGGTGACCACGGCCAGGTCGAACAGGTGGCCCGCGCAGATCCAGGGGTCGTTGGTCAGGAGGACGTCGCCCTCCTCGAGATCGCCGGCGGGGAACACCTCGAGCAGCGCCCTCACCGCGCGCGGCAGGGTGAGGTTGAAGACAGGCATCGAGCGCGGCGAATGCGCAACGGAATTGGCCCTCGCATCCAGCAGCTCGCATCCAAAATCCTGCGCTTCGCCGATGATCGTCGAGAATGCGGTGCGCCAGATCGTCACCCAGCACTCTTCCGTGATGTTGATCAAGCGGCTCCACATGATCTCCAGGGACACCGGGTCAAAGGTGACGGTGGTCATGGCCCGTTTTCGCCGCTGATCGCGATGACCAGATTCTGCCGCTCATCCACCGTCAGGCGGTCGCTCGCCCACAGCAGAGTTGTCGCTTCGGCTTCTTCCACGACGGCCGGCCCCTGGATGGAGGCGCCCGGGGCCAGGCGGTAGCGATCATAGACCGGGACTTCGACGAACCCGCTCTCGTCAGGCAGATAGATTGGCCGGCGCCCCTTGAGCGGGTCGCCTTTCCCCTTCGTGGGCGGAATGAGGAGACGCGCGACCGGAGCGGGCCCCGTCACCAGCACGCGCCAGTTCAGCGCCTGAACCGGATAGCCGTCGAGCGTGACGCCGTAGAGACGGTCGTATTCGGCGTCGAAACGCTGCCGCAGTGCCGTCGCCGCATTCGAAGGCAGCTGATCGGGCAGTTCCACCTCGATATCGTGGAACTGGCCGCCGTAGCGCATCTCGGCGCGACGCTCGACGCGCACGCCCCCACTCGCGGCGCCCGCGGCCGCGACCATGCGCCGGCCCTCCTCCTCCATCCCGGAGTAGAGGCGCTCCACGGCCCGCCAGTCGAGGTCGTCCAGTTCCCCCGCGAGTGAATGCCCAAAATCGAATCCGGACGGCGCGACCAGCAGTCCCACCGCCGAGGCTACACCCGAGGCCGGCGGGATGAACACCTCGGCCATCCCCAGCAGCCTTGCCACCCGCGCCGCCGCCGCGGGCCCGGCACCGCCGAACCCCATCAGTGCGAAGCGACGGGGATCCTGCCCCCGCTCGATCAGATAGAGCCTGGCGGCCTGCGCCATGTGCTCGCAGACGATAGCGAAGATCCCCCAGGCTCCCTCGATGGGGTCGAGTCGGAGCGGGGCGGACGCCCTGGTCACCGCGCTCCGTGCGGCAGCAGGGTCGAGAGGCATCGCGCCGCCGAGAAACCCAAGGGGATCGAAATAGCCCAGCACGACGCAGGCATCGGTCACCGTCGCTTCAGTGCCCCCCAACCCATAACACGCCGGGCCGGGATCCGCCCCGGCGCTCTGCGGGCCCACGCGCATGAGGCCCATCGGTCCGAGATGGGCGATCGACCCTCCGCCCGCTCCGATCTCGATCATGTCCACGACCGGCGTCTTCACGGGCAACCCCGAGCCGGGTTTGAATCTGTGCACCCGCCCGACCTCCATGCCGGGGGTCACGTTCGGCCGGGCGGCGCGGACGAGGCAGACCTTCGCGGTCGTGCCGCCCATGTCAAACGCCACGATCTCCTCGCGCCCGGCCTCGCGGCCGATGTGCCCGGCGACCAGCGCCCCCGCCGCGGGACCCGACTCCAAGAGGCGCACGGGAAAGCGCCGGGCGACCTCCGGCGCGGCCAGCGTCCCCGACGAGAGCATCAGGAGGAAGCGGCCGTCAAAGCCCTCCTCGACCAGGGCCGTGTCGATGCGGCGAAGGTACCGATCGACGAGCGGCAGGACGTACGCGTTGAGGACGGTCGTGGAGGTGCGCTCGAACTCCCGAATCTCCGGGCTCACCTCGCTGCTGATGCACACGGACAGCCGCGGGAACTCCGACTCGATCAGGGCCTTCACCTGCTGCTCGTGGGTCGGATTCTTGTAGGCGTGCAGGAAGGTCACCGCAATCGCCTCGACGCCCTCGGCCGCGAAGGAGGCGACCTGAGTCCGTACTGCGGCAAGATCGAGCGGCCGCCGGATCTCGCCATCCCGAGTCACCCGCTCCGCCACCTCAAGGCGCCGGCGCCGGGGCACGAGCGGTTCCGGATATTTAAGGAAGAGATCGTAAATGTCGTAGCGCTGCTCCTTCCCCATCTCCAGCGTGTCGCGGAACCCTTCGGTGGTGAGCAGCCCCGTGGTCGCGCCCCGACGCTCGAGCACCGCGTTGGTCACGAGCGTCGTCGCGTGGATCAGCGTCCCCACTTGGCCGAGGCGGATCCCTTCGGCGGCGCAGACTTCCCGCACGGCGCGCAGCGCACCATCTGCCGGATCGCGCGGGGTTGTCAGGACCTTGTGCAGGCGGATGCTGCCGGTGGGATCGTGCGCCAGCACGGCATCGGTGAAGGTCCCGCCGATGTCCAGACCGACGCGGTAGGAGGAACGGCCGTCCGTCACTGACGGCCGGCGCCCCAGCTGACGGCCTGGAGGCCCACCAGCCGGTCGACGAGCAGCACGATCGCCACGCTCATCAGCACGCTCACGGTCGAGACCGCCGCCGCGGCGGGATCAAACGAGAAGCGGAGGTAGTCGAACAGCTGGATCGGCAGCGTGGTGTTCCCGACGCTGATCAGCAGCAGCGAGATCGGGAACTGGTCGAAGGAGGTGATGAAGGCGAAGAGGGCGCCCGAGATCACCCCGCCTTTGATCAGCGGGAGCGTGATGCGCCGGAACGAGGTGAGCGGCCCCGCCCCCAGCGAGCGTGCCGCCTCCTCGAGGCTGCGATCGAACCCCACCAGCACCGCCGCGACAGTCAGGAACACGTAGGGCAGCGACACGAGCGTGTGACCGATGAACAGCGCGCGCATGCCGCGCGTGCCCAATCCGGTGCTGAGGAAAAAGATCAGCAGGGCGATACCGGTGAGGATGGCCGGGAACTGCAGGGGCGCGACGATGGCCAGCCGCAGCGCATCGCGGAAGCGGCGGGAATGGCGCACGATGTAGAGGGCCGCCATCGTCCCGAGGATCGTGCTCACCAGCGTCACCCAGCCCGCAAGCTTGAGGCTGAAGGTGAAGCTGCGCAGGAACGGGCC
>DASYRG010000023.1:0-35104 GCA_036004665.1 bacterium
GGGGAGAAGAGTTCGACATCACGGTGCGGGCGGAGGCCGCCGACCGCGACGCGGTGGCGAAACTGGCCGACCTGCACGTCGGCACCGTCAACGGCGCGCCCATCCGGCTGGGAGACGTCGCGACCTTCCTGCCGCGCCGGGCCCCCGCACAGATCGAGCGAAAGGACCGGCAGCGCCTGGCCCTTGTCACCGCCTCACTGCGGGGGCGACCCCTGGGCGCCGTGACCAAAGACATCGAGGCGGCCCTTCGCGGCCTTGCCCTTCCGCCCGGCTACACCGTGGGGATGGGCGGGGAGGCACAGTTCCAGGCCGAGACCTTCGGGGACATGCTCTTCGCCCTCGGCCTCGGCTCCCTCTTCGTCTACATGACCATGGCCGCGCAGTTCAACTCGCTCTGGGTCCCGCTGGTGATCATGTTCAGCCTTCCCCTCGCATCGGTGGGGACATTCCTCTTCATGCTCGTCACGCGCACCACGATCAGCCTGATGTCGCTGCTGGGGATCATCATGCTGGCCGGGATCGTGGTGAACAACGCCATCCTGCTGGTGGAGTTCGTCTCACAGCGGAGAGAGGCGGGCCTCCCCCGGGCGGAGGCGATCCTGCAGGCCGGACGCACCCGCCTGCGTCCGATCCTCATGACCGCCCTGGTCTCGATCATGGGCGGGTTGCCGGTGGCCCTCGGATTGGGCAGCAGCGGCGCGGAGATCCGCCGGCCTCTCGGGCTCGCCGTCCTCGGCGGGCTGATCACCTCCACGTTCCTGACCCTGATCGTCATTCCCGTCGTCTACACGCTGGTCGACGACCTGCTGCACCGCGGCCGCGCCCCGGCGGTGGAGCCGGCGGCGGTGCGGCCCCGTCCCGCGCCGGTGAGCGGGGCCGCGCGGGACCACGACGGCAACGGTTCGGACTGAGATCGCGGTCGCCGCGTCGATGCGGTGGGAGCAATTTGCCGCACGCTGCCCCGAGCTGGGCACGCTCGTGTGGGATCGCTTTCGGCGGGATCAGCTCGTGCTCGTAGGGACGCTCCGGCGCGACGGCTCTCCCCGGATCAGTCCCTGTGAGGTCGACTTCGCCGACGGCCACCTGTTCCTGGGCATGATGTGGCGATCGCGGAAGGCCCTGGACCTGCGCAGGGATCCCCGCCTGGTCGTCCACAGCGTGACCACGAACAAAGAGGGGACCGACGGCGACGTCAAACTCTACGGACGGGCCCTCGAGATCACCGACCCCGCGCTGCGGGCCGCCTTTCGCGCCGCCATCCAGGCGCGCATCAACTGGGCCCCCGAGGAGCCGGAGTACCATCTCTTCGCCCTGGACGTGGAACGGGCCGCCTACGTCGTCTTTGAGGAAGGCACGCTGCGCACCGTGATGTGGGATCCGGTGCGCGGCCTGCGCCGCCGGCCCCGCTCGCACTGAAAGCGATTCGCCCGCCGCGGCGGACGCTCCGCCCCTGTGGGGAGGAGATGGTCCGAGCCTGCACGAAGCCCCGAGCCAAACCCGGAAGCCGTGAATCTATTCGCACGCTTCCCGTGGGAGGGAGGGAACATGGTGAGCCTGTCACCCCGCCGCCCGGCTCGATGGTTTGCCCTTCTGGTCCTCGCGCTCATCGTTCTTGTCGGGGTCCCACCCATCGCGATCGCCCAGCAAACGACCACCTTACGGTTCTGGATGTCAGCCGATCCAGCCCTGGAAGCGGCGATGGACGCGTTGCTGCGAGGATACATGAGGACCCATCCCAACGTCACCGTCCAGCGCGACGCGTTTCCCTTCAACGAGTACCATCAGAAGCTGACGACAGCGTTTGCCTCAGGCGATCCGCCCGACGTCTTCTGGATGGATGTGCGCACTGCCACCTTCGCCTCGGCGGGCAGTCTGCTTGTCCTTGAGAAGTATCTGACGCCGCAGAACAAAGCCGACATCATCGCCTCCGGTCTGATCGAGCCTGTCTGGAAAGGCAATCTCTACGGCGTCCCGATGCACGAACTGACCGAGGGATTGTTCGTCAACCGGACCATCTTCGAGGAGGCGGGGATCAAGATCCCGCAGCGCCTGGAGGAAGCCTGGACGTGGGACGAGTTCGTGACAATCGCCAGGCGCCTGACGAGACGGACTGGGGAGCGCACGGATGTCTGGGGGTTTGGGGTTCTTCGTCACCTCAGCGACTGGTCGATCCTTCCGGTCATCATGCAGAACAACGGGGCCGTGATCAGCCCCGATCTCAAGAAGGCCACCGGCTATCTCAACAGCCCCGCGACGGTCGAAGCGATGAAATGGTATCAGAGCCTGTTCACGACTCACAGGGTTATCTCGGTCGACCCGATCCCCGATGGATTCCCCACGGGCAGGATCGCGATCTTCCAGGCGCCGAGCACCTACCGCGCCTTCCTGGACGCGCGCTTTCCCGACTTCAAGTATGCTGTGGTGCCGATGTTCAAGGGCAAGCGCTGCGCGGTCACCGCCGGTGGGTGGAACGTGTCTGTCGCCACCCGGACGAAGAATAAGGATCTCTCCTGGTCGCTCGTGGACTATCTGACCCGCGAACGCCATGCCGAATGGGTACGCACGAGCGGCTACCTGCCGGTGCGCAAGTCCTTGCTTCAGCGCGAGCCGAAGTTCCGCCAGTATCCCTGGGGGATCTTCGTCGATCAGCTGCAGCAGTGTCAGGTGCACCGTCCCAACACGCCGGCGTACAACTTCTTCTTCGACACCTTCCTGGCCGTGGCCAGGGACGCGGCCCTGGGACGGGATGTCCAGAGTCTGCTTGACGCAGCCGCGGCGCGCATGGACGTCTCTCTCTCACGGGGAGGGCGGTAAGGGTCGCGACCGGGCGGTCCGCAGGCGCCCGGACCCCGATGGCACAGAATCGCGTGATCTCGCCTCGCTCTTCGGGGCTGGCGCGGCAGCGCTATCTCACGGCGGCTGTCTTTCTCCTCCCGGCCACCGTGGGGATCATCCTCTTTTCCCTTCTCCCCATCCTGCAAGCGCTGCGCATCAGCTTCTTCGATTACGCGTTGCTGAATCCCGAGCAGATCTTCCTTGGCGCGGACAACTACCGGCGGGCGTTTGCCGATCCGGTCTTCCGCATCGCGCTGAACAACACGATCCTCTACTCCGTGCTGCTGGTGGTGGGGCAGACCCTGCTGGCGCTGCTCCTGGCGCTCTTGCTCAAACAAGAGATCCGCGGCCGGGCCTTCTTCCGGTCGGCGTTCTTCATGCCTGTCGTCACCTCGCTGGTCGTGATCAGCACCGTGTGGAAGCTGATGTACAACTCCCAGGGGTTCATCAATGGTGTCCTCGGGACGCTCGGCCTGGGTGCGCAGCCGTTTCTCGCCAGCAGCACTCAGGCGCTGCCCAGCCTCGTCCTGATGAGCGTCTGGAAAGAGGTCGGGTTCTACATGCTGATCTTCCTCGCCGGCCTGCAGGCGGTGCCGGGGGAGCTCTATGAGAGCGCGGCCATCGACGGAGCCAACCGCTGGACGAGCTTCTGGCGCATCACGCTTCCCTTGCTGCGCCGGGCCACGGTCTTCGTGATGGTCGTGGGGACGATCTCGGCCTTCAAGGTCTTCACGCCCGTCTACTTGATGACAGACGGTGGCCCTGCTGACAGCACGATGGTCATCGTCTTCTACATCTTCCGCGTCGCGTTCCGGTACTTCGAGATGGGGTACGCGTCGGCGATGTCCTTCATCCTGATGGGCATCGTCATCGTGCTCGCACTCCTGCAGTTCCGCCTCTTGCGCACCACGGTGGAGTACTGAGGCGTGACCTCTCAGAGGCCTGGCCACCTCACCGTCGGCCGCGAGGGGGTCGGGTTCCCGTCCGCGTCCCGGGTTTCCTTGACGTCGGCATCGCGGGTCGTGGAGCGCGGGGCCGTCTACACGCTGTTGTCTTTGCTGGCCGTGATCTTCATTGTGCCCTATCTGTGGATGATCTTCTCCTCGCTGAAGCCGGCGGTGGAAATCTTCAAGTACGTCTATCCGCTGTCGTGGCGCACGTTCATCCCCGAGACATTCACCCTGGGGTCGTACCGGGAGCTCTTTCAGCTCGTGCCCTTTCCCTTCTCACGGTATCTCCTGAACAGCCTCTTCGTGGCGATCTCGGTGACCTTCTTCAGCCTGGTCGTCAACGCGCTGGCGGCCTACGCCTTCGCCCGGCTCCCGTTTCCCGGGCGGAACTTGCTCTTCGCCCTCTTCCTCGGCACGATGATCATCCCATTTGAGGTGCTGGCGATCCCGCTGTACCTTCAGGTGCGCTCGTTCGGGTGGGTGAACACCTACCAGGCGCTGATCATCCCGTGGATCGCCAATCCCCTGGGCATCTTCTTGCTGCGCCAGTTCTTTCAAGACATCCCGAAGGAGCTGGAGGAATCCGCACGCATCGACGGCTGTTCGCATTTCGGCGCGTTCCGGCACATCGTCTTGCCCAACTCGATCCCCGCGCTGGTGGCGTTCGCCCTGATCCGATTCCAGGCGAGCTGGGATGCCTTTCTCTGGCCTTTGATCGCGGCGCCGGCGGCGGAAAAGCGGGTGATTCAAGTGGCCATCGCCAGCTTTGTCACCGAGGTGCAGACCCGCTGGGACCTCACGTTCGCGGCGAGCACGATGGCGACGCTGCCGATCATCCTCATCTTTCTCATCCTGCAGCGCTACTACGTCCAGGGCGTGATCATGAGCGGGTTGAAGGGCTGATCGAGATGCCGTATAGCCGGGAAGCCATGCGCGCAGAGTTGGACGACCTGGCCCGGGGGGCAGCGCACGTCACGATCGTCTCGGAGAAGATCCGCGACGTGGCGACCGCGATGCGTCAGGAGCTAGGGGGCGCCGATGGGGCGTTCCATACGGACCCGCAACAGTACCCCAACGAATCTCCCCCGGAGAACGACCGGCGCACACTCCAGTTTTACCTCGTGGTGACCTCTCAGGAGTTCTGCATCTGGCGGCGGGGCGCCGATGGGCGGGTCGAGGCCTGGACGATCGAGGTCGGGGGCCAGCGCTACGTGGGAGCGCGGGGGATCGCCGCGGCGCACATGCGGGCGCTGCGGCAAGGGAGAGACATCCTGGACCCCACCTACCTCGCCTCGATGACGTTCCAGGATGTGTTGGATTTCTACCGTGATGAGGAGACCGGTCAGGTCACCTTGCAGATGCTGCCGCAGCGTCTGGCGAAGTTCAATGAGCTGGGGCGCGTTCTGCTGGACACGTACGGCGGTCACGTCACCAACCTGCTCGGGCAGACGGGCGGCTATCTCTTCCGGGGCGACGACGGCGGGCTGGTCCAGCGGCTGCTCCTCGATTTTCCCACGTCCTACTTCGACTGGCCCTTCTGCAAGCTCGCCATCCTGCTGGCCAAGTTTCTCGCCACCCGGAAAACGGACGGGATCCCCACCACGGACGAGTATCGTACGCTGGCGCGGATCCGCGATGCAGAGAACTTCGAGATCGCGGCGGATTACTACATCCCCCTCTTCTTCATCCGCTCAGGCATTTTCCGGGTGAGCGACCCCCTGGCGGCGGCGCTGCGTGGGCAGCACCTCATCGGCCGGGACAGCCGGATGGAACGCGAGTATCGCGCATGTACGATTGTGGCCGGCCGCGCGCTGGCAGAGGAGACGGGACGGTCCCTCTCCGCCGTGGATACGGAGTGCTGGAAGACAGGCTACTTGCGCTGCCGGTTGTGCCGCGAGGGTATCAGCGACGAGGAGTTGCCATGTCCCTACCGGTCCGTGTCGAAGGCGTACCAGAACGAGCACGCGCTCATGGAGATGCGCTGGCCGTTGGTGCTGACAACGTGTTATTGACGGAGCGCGCATGACCAGGGTCGTCGTGGATACCGATCCGGGGATCGATGACACTGCGGCGATCTTCTTCCTCCTGGCCTCGGGCCGCTTTCAGGTCGAAGCGCTGACGACGGTCTTTGGGAACGTCGAGGTCGAGCAGTGTACCCGGAACGCGCTGAAGATCCTGGAGATCGCGGGCCGAACCGACATCCCCGTCTATCCGGGGTCGTCCCGGCCCCTGGTGCGGGACCCTCACTACGCGAAATTCATCCACGGCGACTATGGGCTCGGGGACGTCGCGGTGAGGGATCTCTCGACGGCGCCGGCGGAGAGTGGGGCCGTGGACGCGATTATCTCCCGCGTTCTGGCGGCCCCCGGCGAGATTACGCTGATCGCTCTGGGGCCGTTGACGAATGTTGCCTTAGCGCTGGCGGCCGAGCCGAGCCTGGCACTGCATCTTCACCGGCTGATCGTCATGGGCGGGGCCGTCCTGACGTGGGGGAACGTCACACCGGCGGCGTCGGCGAACCTCTACAACGATCCGGAAGCGGCGCGCGTCGTGTATCGATCCGGAGTTCGGCTGGTGCAGGTGGGTCTCGACGTCTGCCGGCCGACCGTTATTACCCGTTCCCATCTGACCCGGATGAGGGAGGCCTCAAGCGATCCCGCGGTGTTTCTCCTCCAGATCACGCCATTCATCCAGAACGCCTATCGCCGGCGCGGGCTGGCATTGGGG
Source organism: bacterium (assembly GCA_036004665.1). Classification (GTDB taxonomy): domain Bacteria; phylum Sysuimicrobiota; class Sysuimicrobiia; order Sysuimicrobiales; family Humicultoraceae; genus JACQGZ01. Next base: position 6,513 of record DASYRG010000023.1, read on the forward strand.
GACGACGGCGGGGTGCAATACAACGACGTCGTCTGCGCGGCCTACGCGGTCAGTCCCGCGCTCTTTGTGACCCGAAGCCTCTTCGTCGAAATCGAAACACAAGGGGCCTTCACGACCGGGGCGACCGTCGCCGACTTTGAGGGGCGATGGGGTGAGCCCCCCAACGTCGAAGTCTGTCTGGAGGTCGACGCGCCGGGGGTGGCGGATCTCTTCACCGAGACCCTGATGCGGTGGAGGGTCTGAGGGACCGCCCGAGTGCCTGAGACCCTCCGCTATCTGGGCGTCTCCGGTTTCGAGATCACGACCGAAGACGGCACGACCATCGTTGTGGACCCTTTCCTGGCCGGCAGTGCGGATTTGGGTCTCCCGCCGAGTCCGATCGCCGCGGGGGATCTCCGTGACGCCCATCTCGTCCTGGTGACCCACGGGGCCTACGATCACCTGGGCCAGGCGGTCGAGATCGCTACGCGTACGGGGGCGACGCTGGTCTGCGGACCCGAGGTGCGCATCCACGCGCTGCGAGAGGGGCTACCCGGCGCACAGATCGCGAAGATGGTCTCTGGCTCCTCCCTCGAGGTCCGTGGCGTGCGTATCCGGGCGCTTGAAGCGCATCACGTCTCCTTCTTCGAGTCTCAAGGAGCGTATCTCTCCGCACAACCGCTGAGCTATCTGATCGAGACGCCGACCGGCGCGCGTCTTTATCATAGCGGGGACACGTCGCTGTTCTCCGACCTGAAACTGTTTGGGGAATTGTATCGGCCGCAGGTGGCGCTGCTCTGCGTGGGCGCCGTCGAGGAGGGAGTCGCGGCGCTCCCTCCTGAGGAGGCCGCCATCGCCGCCGACTGGCTGAACGCCCCGCTTGTGATTCCCATGCACTATCGCGACTCTTCGGAGGTCGAGGCCTTCCAGTCACGGCTGGCGGCCCGTAGGCCCGACATACGCGTCGTCAGACTCGAACCTGGTCACGTCTTCCAGCTCTCTCAGACATGACGACCCGGGAGGGTGGGCCTGTGCGGCTGAAGGGGAAAGCGTGTGTGGTGACAGGCGGCGCCCAGGGGATCGGCCGCGGCATCGCCGGGCGATTCGCTGCGGAGGGCGGAACGGTCGTGATCGCCGACCTGGACGCGGACGAAGGCCGTGCGGCGGTCTCAGAGATTCAGGCCGCGTCGGGAGAAGCACACTTCGTGCACGCTGATGTGTCCCGCCCCGACGCAGTCGGCCGCCTGTTCGAGCACGTTCGGACGACGGTGGGGGGAGTCGATGTCCTGGTCAACAACGCCGCCCTGGTCCACGGCCCCGACGTGGAACGGCACTTTCTCGACACCGACGAGGCAGCCTGGGATCGCGTGATGGCCGTCAACTTGAAAAGCGTCTACCTCTGCTCGTGGCACGCCGCCCGGCTGATGGTCGCGCGTCGTCACGGGGGGTGCCTGATCAACATGAGCACCGCCGGCGCCACCCGCGCGCATCGCCATCGCGTCGCCTACGATGCCGCGAAGGGCGCGGTGGAAGCGGCCACTCGGGCGATGGCCCTTGACTTGGCCCCCTGGGGGATTCGTGTGAATGCGATCGCGCCGGGCGCCATCTTAGTGGAACGGCGTACACCCGTGGGGGACGAAGGACGGGTCGCACCGGCGGATGTCATCCCGCTGGGACGCCTGGGCACCCCGGAGGACGTCGCCGCGGTCGCCGTCTTCCTTGCTTCCGATGAGGCCGCCTATGTGACGGGTACCGTTGTGTCCGTAGACGGGGGGATGCTCGCGCAGCTCCGATCGCCCCAGGTAGATGTCCAGCCGCGCTTTGGCGCCTAGGTGAACCGGGGGCGCGAGGCGGCTCGACGGCGGACCTCTTCGACGTGCGCGGCGACGAACTCACCGCTCCGCAAGAGCTGCCGGCCCTCGACGAAGACGTCCCGCACATCGGCTCCCCGGACGCCATAGACGAGGTGCGCGTAGATCTCGTGCGGCGGTTGCAGGTGCAGGCCGCGCCGGTCGACGGTAATGACGTCGGCGGCCTTGCCGGCCTCGAGAGATCCAACCTGCGCCTCCAATCCCATCACCCGGGCGCCTCCCTGCGTGGCCAGGCGGAGAATCTGCCGGATGGGATAGGCTGTGGGCTGGCCGACAGCGACCTTGTTCAGCAGCGCCGCAATCTTCATCTCCGCGAAGAAGTCCAGGGTATTGTTGCAGGGCGCCGAGTCGGTCCCGAGTCCAATTTCGGCGCCGTGGGCCAGCAGAGCGGCGATCGGCGCCACGCGCGCCTCGATCTTGGCGTTGCTCGACGGGCAGTGGGCGATCTTCGTTCCCGTCTGCGCGATGATGTCCGCCTCATCCTCGGAGACGTAAATGCAGTGTGCGGCGACGACGTCCGGTCCCAGGAACCCCAGGTCGTGCAGGTAGGTGATCGATCCATCGGCCCCGCGCGCTCTGATCGCCTCCAGCTCGTCCTGCGACTGCGCGACGTGGATGAAGATCCTTGCCCCGAGCTCGGTCGCGGCGGCCCGAATGTCCTCCAGGAGGCCCCGTGAGGACGTGTCCGGCCCTACGGGCGCCAACCCGCAGCTGATCCGTTTCGCGGGGGAGGTTCCCCAGCGCTTCACCAGCGCGAGAGCGTCGGGGAGGCTGGCCCGGCGATCGATGTCGTACAGCGAAGGGCCGAGGATGGCGCGCAGCCCGCTGGCATCGACCGCCTCCCCGATCACGTCCATGTGCGAGAAGCGGTCGGCAATGCAGGTCACGCCGGAGCGGATCAGCTCGCAGCAGCCGAGCAGCGCGGACCAGTAGAGATCATCGTCGGACATCTGCGCTTCCAGCGCCGCGGTGCGGGCAAACCACTGGCGCGGGGTGAGGTCCTCGATCAGTCCGCGTTGATACGTCATGGCCGTATGCGTGTGGACGTTGACGAGGCCCGGGAGGACCAGGTGGTCGCCGGCGTCGATGACCTCATCCCCCGGCAGCCGCGAGAACCCCGAGACCGGTCCGACGTAGACGATCCGGCCCGCCTCGCAGGCGACGACGCCATCAGGGAAGGTATCATCCCGATCATTGAGGGTGACGACGGTTCCGCCGCTGAGAACGGTGCGGCTCATCGTCGGCCCGTGCGAGCGCTAGGCCAAGCCCGCGTCGACGGAGCGGGCCTCGTCCACCCTGCCGTCCCAGCGAAGGAGCTCAGCCAGGGCTTCGCCAAAGGAGCGGAAGACACGCCCCCGCTCCTCGATGCAGCCGAGGACGTAGTAGTTCAGCGCCTGGGCTCCGGCGGCCCAGTCCCACCGGGCCACTCGGGAATCGTGCAGGATCCCGATGATGCCCTTCTTGGCGGGCGCCCCCTGCATCAAGGCGTAAAAGGTGCCGATGTGTCCGGCCACGCCGTCGCTCACGGCAAATCCGTCCAGCACGGCGATGAGCGCCTCGGCCTGGTCGAGGGCTTCATAGTCCCCGCGTGCGGTGCTGTCTGATGGTCTGACGTGATCCGAGGGCCGGTCATTGCTCGGGATGTAGCATTCGAATCCCTTGTCGCGGAGGGCGTCCGCGCATTTTGAGAGAAACTCCCGTGCGTACGGCGTTGTGATGATGCCGCTGAGAAAGACCTTCACTGTCTTCCCTCCCTGGTCTCCATGTCGAGCACTCCCGCATCCCTCAGCTCTTTCCGCCATACGTGCAAGTGCTCGATCACATCATCAAGGGATCGGTACACGCGGCCGGTCCGCTCGACGCAGCCCAGGGTGAACGCGTTGATCGGCGGCGCCCCGACCTCAGCACGTTTCCATGCCTGGTCATCCGTGAGCAGCCCCACGATGCCTTTCTTCGTCGGGTCGTGTTGCATGAGGCCGTAGAAGATGCCGATCTCGGCAGCTGTGCCGCTGCTCACATCCGGGTCGTCCAGCAGGGCGACGATGGCGTTGGCAGCGTCCACCATCTCATAGTCCATGTCGAAGATCTCCGCCGCCGAGAGCACGCGCCCGGAAGCCCGTTGAATTTCTCGCGTTACCCCCCGCTCGTGCGGCACCAGGCAGATGAATCCGGCCTCGCGCAGCCGCTGGGCGTTCCGGGCGATGAACGCGCGATGGTACGGCGTGAACAATGGACCTGCCAAGTAGAGTTTCACGGCGCTCCTCCCCTGACTTGGGCCATCATCAACGTTCCACAGGTGTCCTGCCGCCCCTCCGTGCCGTGGAAATGGCGGGGGAGCGCGATGGTATACTGATGAGGCGCGCCCGTAGCTCAGCGGATAGAGCGACGGCCTCCGGAGCCGTAGGTCGTGGGTTCAAGTCCCTCCGGGCGCGCCAGATCTCCTAGCCGACGCCCTCCAGGAGGGTGCGCGAGACGAAGGTCTGAAAGCTCGTGGGTGGCCGGCCGAGGAGAGACGCGAGGACAGTCGGGTTCCCGAGGAACCCATAGTCGTTGTAGTAGCCAAACATCTTCAGGAGCGTCCTGATCTGGTAGTCGCCCATCCCCCGCCCCCTTGCCCGTGCCGTCCACTCGTCGAGCGTGACCTCCTCGGCACGAACGGGGCGGTCCAGCGCTCGGCTCAGAACGTCCGCCACCTCCCGCGGAGTAAGGATCTCGGGCCCCGCTAGCTCGTAGATCGCGCCCTGATGGCCTGCGTCCGTCAGCACTCGGGCAGCCACCTGGCCGACATCCTCCAGATCGACCATACTCAACCGGGTCTCCACAGCGTAGGGCACGGGGTAGATACCCCGTTCGAGAATCGCCGTCCGCGCCCCTAGCACGTTCTGCATGTAGGACGCCGGCTGGAGGATCGTATAGGGGAGACCGGACTCGAAGAGCGCCGCTTCGACCAGAAGTTTGTTCCAATGTTGCGGCATGCCCACTGTCTGGGGATGGAGGACGGAGTGGTAGACGAAATGCGTGACGCCGGCGCCTCGTGCCGCCGCGAGCATCATGCGACCAATGTGGACTTCGTCCGGGCTCATGTTCGGGCAGATGTGATAGACGGCGGTCACGCCCTGGTGCGCAGACCCCAGGACCCGCGCGTCGCGCATGTCCCCGACGACCGTCTCCCGCGCCCCCGTCGAGGCGGCGGCCGCGACCTGTTCCTCGCGCCGCACCAAGGCGCGGACCTCGGCCCCCCCGACGCGCAGAGCTTGGATAACTGCCAGACCCGTCTTCCCGGCCGCACCGGTGACCAGGATCATGTCACCCTCCCCTGATGAGTCATTGTCGTGCGGCATCCTGAATATCAGATATGATGGGATACTCTCGCGCTCTGAAGGAGCCATCCCCTGGAGGAACGCTATGTTGTGGATCTTGAATCCTGAGCTCTGGATCGCCCTGGCCACCCTCACCGCCCTGGAGATCGTCCTGGGAGTGGACAACATCGTCTTCATCTCCATCCTCTCCGGCAAACTACCCGCGGCGATGCAGGGTCGGGCGCGTCGCGTCGGGCTGGGGGCGGCTATGCTCATGCGCATCGGGCTGCTGCTCGCACTCTCCTGGATCATCGGCCTGACCGCGCCTCTGTTTGCCGTCGTCGGCCGCACGTTCTCGGGTCGGGACCTGGTGCTGATCGCCGGGGGGCTGTTCCTGCTGGCGAAGAGCACCTTTGAGATCCATGACAGGCTGGAGGGTGAGACGGGACGGGCGATCACGCGGGTGCCGCCCTCCTTCTGGAGCGTGATCGTCCAGATCATGCTCCTGGATATCATCTTCTCCCTCGACTCGGTAATCACGGCCGTTGGGATGGTCAATCAGGTCGGGGTGATGATCGCGGCGGTGATGCTGGCCGTGGGTGTGATGATGGTGGCGGCGGGGCCGATCAGCGACTTCGTCAACCGCCACCCGACCGTGCGAATGCTGGCCCTCAGCTTCCTGTTGCTGATCGGCCTCTCTCTGCTGGTCGAAGGGTTCGGCCAGCACATCGCCAAGGGCTACATCTACTTCGCCATGGGGTTCTCGGTCTTCGTCGAGATGCTCAACCTGCGCGTGCGCCAGCGGGAGGCGGCGCCCGTGAGGCTGCGCCAGCCTTACGCCGAAACGGGCTAGGGCAGGGCGGCCGGGCGAGGCCACGCCGAGACCCGCCCGGCCGGTCCTGCCGTTGGTCGGCCGTACCCTCGCTAGGGCGTTGGCGTTGGCGAGGGGACGGGTCGCGTTACCCCCGGTGCAAGCAGAGGGAAGGCCTTGGGCAACGCCTCCCGCAGGTTCCGCAGCCAGATCTCCGCCAGCGCCTGCTGCGTCGTTCCGTTCAGCCGCGCGTGGTTGGCGTCGACCGTGATGATCAAGATGTCACCGACGAAGATGCCAGGTTGAGCGTTGACGGTGCGGATGGTGATCGTCTCGACGCTCGGTCGGCCTCTGCTCAGCGCGTTGGTGATGCGCTGCTCGACGAGCACCGCCCGCTGTTCGATGGACATCCCGCCCGCCTCCGCCCGGACGCGCAGGATCAGCATGCCCCCCACGACCACATCGCCCATGGCGGCCGCGGCGGGGTGGGCCAGGCCGACGACGAGGGCGAGCGCGATCGCGACGATCGTCAGTCTCATTTCACATCCTCCTTTGGAATTGCGGAAGACAGTAAGGATCGGGGGGACCGTCCCGGATCGGAACCGAACCGGTCGATCCCCCCGATAGTGTATCGTCGGCGGCCCGGTTCAGCGCTGCCGCACGGTGACCGTCGACGCGTCAGACTCCAGACCCGCCGCGTTGACGGCGATGATGGTGATGATGTAGGGCCAGCCCGGGAAGAGCGGCTGGTAACTGACGTTGGTGCCGAAGTGCCCGCTGTTAGAGACGTTGGCTTGCACTGAAGCCAGCCGTACTCCCAGCATGGCGTCAATTGTGATCATGACCTTAGCTGCGTCTTCCGCCCGGCCTTCGATCTCGACCGGGCTGGTAATTGAGGCGTTCGCGCTGGGGTTGCTGATCACCGGACGGGCCGGTCGCGTCGTGGGCACCTGGGCGGAGGCGGTCTCCGCGTTGATGCCGTAGACCAGGCTGCTCTCCGGGTTCAGCCGGAGCGCCAGAATCATCCCCGCCTTCAGGTTGGGAATCGTGGAGGCCTTATCGTCGATAACAACCTCGACCGATTCCGCCGTGCGATACGCGTTGCCATTGGTGAGGACGATGGTCCGGCCGCCCCCGGCGATCGCATCGAGCCGGCCGACCACGATCTTAAAGGTGGCGCGGATGCGCTCGGCGCGGTTGTCGTTGCCAACGCGCGCGTCGATCTCATCACCCACCTTCAAGGCGTTGACGCTGACGGAGCCGCCGCTGTTGGTCGTCAGGTTGACCCGCGTGATGGCAGTGTCCGGTGTGATGAAGACCCGCGTCGTGATGTTGCCCTGTTCCACCAGGATCGACGGATTGTCTCCCGTCCTCACCTGAACCAGGGTGCCCTTGACGGCCTGAGCGGACGGCGCGGGCGGCGGGACCGGCGGCCCACCAAGCGGGGGCTGCGCGCCCGGGCTGCCCGGGCTGAAGATCAGGACCGTGCGCGTCGCCTCCTGATACTGCACCTCGGCGCCCATTGATTCGCTGACGAACCGCAGCGGGACGAGCGTGCGGCCGCGGATGACCATGGCCGGGACGTCGAGCGGAATGATGCGGTCGTTCACGCGGGCCGACCGCTGGCCGATGACGAGCTCGACCACGGTCGATCCATGGATGGCGATGACGGTCCTGGTTGCGGCCTCCCACTCAACGGTCGCGCCCATGCGTTCGAAGATACCACGCAGCGGGACCAGGACGCGGGCGCCGACCACGATGGGCGGCTGGTCGAAGCGCACCAGTTGCCCGTCGACGAAGACGCGCACTGTCCCCTGCGCGTGGGTCGGCACTGGCGCCAGAGCTGCGGCCAGCGCGCCCACCACGAGAAGGATCAGGACGTGTCGCATACGCTATCTCCTCGCATTCGTGGGTAGAGTCTCCTGCCCGCCCCCTGTGCGCGGGCAGGGATGGGGAGCGGGATGAGCCCTCCCCGTCGTGCCTAGTTGGCTTACCCTGTTTGGGGGTGGTTGAAACGGCGGAAAGCCGGACCCAGTGCGGCTTAGCGCGCCGTGAGTCCCAGGATGCCGATGACGATGAGGTAGATCGCCACGATGTAGTTGAGCAGCCGGGGGATAAGCAGAATCAGCACCCCGGCGATGAGAGCGGTGATTGGTTCGAGCGAGGGGTCCAGCCTCATGCGGGCGCCGATCGCTTCGTACCGGCCACAACCAGCACGACCCCGCCGGCGATTGACACGGCGCCCAGGACCGGCGGCAGCGGGATCCGCCGTTGCTCCTCTGCCTGCACTTCGACCGGCCCAACATCGATGACGGTCCGCTTCGTCGTATAAGTGATCCCCTCGTAGACCAGCGCGATCACGCCGAGGGCGATCAGGATTACGCCAAGGATGGCTATCGGTCGCATCGGAGGACGGCAACCGGCCGCATGGATCGCTCCGCCCGCAGCGCTAGAGGGCGGGCCGCCGCCCCTGGATCAGATTGATCAATACGACGGCGAGCGCGATGACCAGCAGGAGGTGGATGAACCCCCCCAGGGTGTACGAGGACACCACGCCGAGCAGCCAGAGGATCAGCAGCACGACGAAGATCGTCCACAACATCGTTCGGCCCCCCTTCGTTCCACGTGAGACCGGCGCGGTGGCAATACTGGCGTCACGCCGCCGGTCTCGATGAGGTCGTCCCGCCGCGCGGCGGCGAGCCGCACGGCCATGTCACGATGGCCCTATCGGCCGGCCGTCTTCACCTGCTCGGCCACGACCCGGGCCGCTTCCGCATAGGTGATCCATTGCCCGGTCTGCTGGAAGACGAGCCAGCGCAGGTATCCGGGCAGCGACATGAAACCGGCTTCAGCAGAGAATGGCTTCAGGTTCGCGACGTTGGGAAACTGCTGAGCTACTGCGGGAATGACTGCGGTCGCCAGGATGAGCGCGGCGACGACGAGCAGACCGAGCAGTCTCACTGCCATCGGAATCCAACCCCCTTGATCGTTGTGTGGAGCGGTCCGTCTCCAGGCCGGGGGGATTTTGTCCCGTTTCGCTCCGGGCTAAACGGCAGACGGGCGCTTACGCCGTTCTCCAGGTTCTAACCTTAAAAAGCAGGAGCAGCGCGTAGAGGATAAGGAGGATGAGCGTGACGCCGGCGAGCAGCGCGGTCACCCGATCCAGACCAAAGATGGTCAGCGCCGGAGGGGCCAGCGGTGCGCTGGCCTGCGCATAGATGACATTGGAGGAGGGTTGGAGGACGCTTTGCGCAAGATTCGACACGAGCACCGATCCCGGGGCAAATGTCACACCGCGAAACAGGAGAATGAGAAAGAGGAGCCACAAGACCTGCGTTGGCGGTCAGCCTGAGGGTCAGGTGGCTGTCAGCCTGAGGGTCAGGTGGCGGTCTGCCTGATGGAGGGATAGCCAAAAAGCTCCCCGAACCCATCTGGGCACATCTTCGAAGGGGGGTTCATTGGTGGAGGCCCACGTGAGCCCTCGGGTCGTCGGCGGCGTCGCGGTGCTCGACGTCTCGGGCGAACTCGATCTCTATACCTCTCCGAAACTGAAGACCGCGCTCGAGGAGCTGCTCGGCGGTGGGCATGCCCGGCTCATCGTCAACCTGAGTGAGACCACCTACATGGATTCGACGGCGCTGCGGGTTCTGACCGCCGCGCGGCAGCAGACGCAGGAGGCAGGAGGAAACCTTGGTCTCGTCTACGCGCAGCCGTCGATCGACCGGCTCATGACGATTACGGGATTGAAGGACCTCTTCTCGACTTTTTCGTCCGAAGCCGCGGCGCTCGACGCGGCGAAGTCATGGATGAGCGCGCCTCCAAAGACCTGACAGAGGAAAGGGGTCGCGATCCCGCCGCCCTCGCTGTAGGCTACCTTCTCGCCCTGATCCTTCCTTTCTTCGTTACGCTCGGCATCGGCGTGGTGCGTGCCAGCTTCGAATTCCCGCCGTTCGTCTTTCTGTATCTGCCGCCGCTGCTCTTTGTGGCCTTTCTCGGAGGGTGGCGCCCGGCCGTCCTCAGCGCCCTCCTGAGCACGATGTCGATTGGGTACTTTCTCATCGAGCCCCTCGGATTCACTCCGACCAAGCTTGCGGTGGCGGCGCTTCCCTCCCTCACCTTCCTGCTCACGGCACTGCTCATCGCGGTCACGGGCGACCGATACCGCCTCTATCAGCAGCGTCTTCGTTCGGATTTGAACCGTGCCAGGAGGGACCTGCGCGAAGACCAGCTGGTGATCGCGGTGGGTGATCTGCTGGCGAGGCGGGGGGAGTCAGATCGTCCCTATGCGGCGGCCGTGTGCGCCCGCATCGCCGTCGATACAGGCGATTGGTGCGGTCTCGTGGTGACGGAACGGGGGGAGCGGCGCCTTCTCGCCTTGAGTGGACCCGACCCCGCTCAGGCGCCGCCAGCCGATCTCGCCGCGAGTTTGGCTGCGCCGGACCTCCCCTGGGGCTCGAGGCTACTCGAGGGCGGAGGCGCCATCGCCGCTGGGGTCTCAGGAGGGTCTCCAGACGGCAGTGATGGAGCGTCCATGTGGCTGGCGCGGCATGATCTCGTCGGGCTGCTCGCGGCAGCGCTCCCCGCCGCGGGGGAGCCATTGGGCTTTCTGGTGGTGCTCGCCCGGCGATCGCGCTCCTGGGACCGGAAGACCCTCCAGCTCGTCCAGGCCTTGGCAGAGCGTCTCGCCCTCTCTATGGAGCGCGATCGTCTGGCCGGCGAAGCCGTCCGCCGGGTGAGGGAGCGGGCGTTGCTCGATGCGTTGATGGTGGAACTGGCGACAGAGCGCGACCTGGCCACCACTCTGGAGACGGTGGTCCGGCGCTGTACCGAGCACCTGGGCGATTGGTGCGGAATCTCTTTAGTCGATCCGGCCACCCGGACCCTGCCGTTGACCGCGGTGCATCATCGCGATCCGGCAAACGTCGCGCGGGTGCGGGAGATCGTCGCCCGCTTGCCCGCCTCTATGGATGATCCGTGGACCGTCGAGGTGCTGGGCGGTCGCACGCCCGTGCCGATCTACGCAGACGATCCGCGCATTCAGGTGCTGATCCGCTCCAACCCGGTCATGGAGGAGGTATTCGGACGACTCGGGGTGTGGGCGATTCTCTACAGTCCGATTCGGTACCGCGATACGCCGCTCGGCACCTTTGCCATCGGTGTGGAGAGCCATCGGCGCTGGGAGGCGCATGAGGTGCGTCTCGCCGCGGAGATCGCTGAGCGCACCGGGCTGGCGATTCAGAACGCCCGGCTCCTCGAAGCGGAGCGGGCAGCGCGCGCCCAAGCCGAACGGGACAGCGCCCGCGTGTCTGCCGTCTCCCGGGTTGTGGCCATTGCCGCGGCGACGATCGACCTAGGGGCGGTCTACGACGAGTTCGCCGAAGCCCTCCAGATGTTACTCCCGTTCACCCGCGTCACCGTCTCGCTCTACGATCCCGACCGTCATTGGCTCACCATGCCCTACTTCAAGGGGCCGGAGCTGGCCGCCCCGCCGCAGCGCCTGGAGGGACCGAAGGCCGGGACGGTGCGCGGATGGGTCGTGGACACAGGCCGTCCGTTCGTGCGGGTGGACACCCTGGACGCCCACGAGTTTGAAGAGGATGGGATCCTTGGCGCGGCGGGGATCCGCTCCTACCTCGTCGTCCCCATGACCGTGGGTGGGCTGCCGATTGGGACGCTGAACTTCGGCCACGTGGAGGCCGGCTTCTACACCGATGAGCACGCCCGGCTGGTGCAACCCATCGCGAGTCAGCTGGCCCTGACTGTGGAGCATGCCCGGCTCTTTGAGCGGCAGCGTCGCCTCGCCAGTGAATTGTCTGAGACCATCCAGCGGGCCCTTCTCCCTGTCGACCTCCCCGACATCCCCTTCGCCGCGCTGGCGGCCTTCTACCGCCCGGCCGACCCGGAAGGCAAAGTGGGCGGGGATTGGTACGACGCGCTGCTGCTGCCCGACGACCGGCTCCTCCTCAGCGTCGGCGACGTCGCGGGGCACGGCCTCCCGGCCGCCTCGGCGATGGGGCAGGCGCGCCAGATCATCCGGGCCTTTGCGCTGGAAGACCGCCCCCCCGCGCGGATTCTCTCCGGCCTCAATCAGGTGCTGTGGCGGTTGCCCGAGCCGCCGAACATCGCGGTGTGGGTGGGGATCCTCGATGCCTTCACCGGGACCCTGCAGCACAGCACCGCCGGCGCGCCTCCGCCCTTGCTGCTCGAGCAGGGGCAGGTGACACAACTCAAGACGGGAGGGCCGCCGCTGGGGAGTTCACCGAGGTTCGATTACATGCAGGAGCAGACAGTGCTTCGGCCGGGGGATCGGCTGCTCGCGTACACCGACGGGTTGATCGAGGTCACTCGGGATCTCGGCGAGGGCGAACGGCATCTCCGCGAAGCGCTCGGCGGCACCGCCGGAGACCCGGCGCCGGCGGCGGGGGAGGCGCTGCTACGCCACGTCATTGGGCAGTCTGAGCCGCACGACGACATCGCCTTGCTGATCTTCGACCTGCTCGCGGTGGACGCGCCGCTCACCTTCGCCGTCGAGGCTTCTCCGGCCAGCCTGCGGCGCATCCGCCGGTCGGTGCGGGCGCTCGCTCTTCGCCACGGGGTGAGCGCTCAGCGCGCCGATGAGATTGTGCTGGCGGTGGGTGAGGCCGCGCTCAACGCCGTCGAGCACGCCTACCGCGGCCGGCCGGGGCGGGTGGCGGTGCGCGGCGAGCGGATCGGAGATACCCTCACCGTCTCAGTGCGCGACTTCGGGCAATGGCAGGCGCCGCAGGAACAGGGGCGGGGCCGGGGGACCAGCGTGATGCGAGGGTTCAGCGACACCTTCAAGACGTACAGGTCTCCGGCCGGGACACTCGTGGAGATCTCGTGGCGCCTGAGAGAGCGGTCGGCGGCCTCGTCCTGAGCGTCAGGCGATCATCTCGCGCATCCGCCGAAGCGCTTCGCGCTGTAGCCGCGAGACGTGCATCTGTGAGATCCCGAGCCGGCGGGCAATCTCGGCCTGCGGCAGGTCCTCGAAGTAACGCAGCCGGATGATCGCCTGGAGCTGCTCCGGCAGCGCCGCCAGCGCCTCGGCCACGGTGTGCCGCTCCTCCGCCCGGCGCAGGTCCTGATCCTCGCCTCCCAGGTAGTCCAACATAGAGGACGGCTGGCCGCCGCGCGTTTCGGCCACTTCGGTGTCCAGCGACACCGGGTTGTAGGCTTGCCCCACCTCGAGGGCCTCTACGACGTTTTCGAAGGGCACGCCGGAGACGGAGGCGATCTCCTCGATCGTGGGTGAACGCCCCAGTTCCTGGGAGAGGTTCTCCATCGTGCGCATCAACTGGTTGTTGAGTTCTCGTAGGCGGCGGGGGACGTGCACCGACCAGGACTTGTCCCGGAAGTACCGCTTGATCTCTCCGATAATCGTGGCCGTGGCGAACGTGCTGAACTCTACGCCGCGCGTCGGATCGAATCGATCGAGGGCGCCGAGGAGGCCGACCTGGGCGACCTGCAGGATGTCTTCCAGTGGTTCCCCGCGATAGGCATACTTGCGGGCGAGGTAGGCGGCCAGGGAGGCGTGCGCGACGACGAGGCGCTCGCGGATCGCGGGGTCGCGGGAGCGCCAGTACTCCCGAAGGAGCTCACGGGCGGCCTCCCGCTCCGACCCATCGGGGCGGGGTCCCGACGGCATGTCTACTTCGATAGCCGCTTAACCAAGCGTAGGATCTGTCGGGCGCCCTCGCGCTCGGTGCGCACCTCGTCCATGAGAACCCTCATCAGGAGCAGCCCCAGTTCGGATTCCTGACCCCGCTCGGCCTGACCCACCCCGCCGGCCACCTGCACCTCGAGACGGTCGGGCCCGACTGCGAATTGGATCTCCACTTCGCTGCCACCGTTGAGGATCGCCTCGCTGCAAGCTTCACTGACGGCGACCTTGAGGTCCTCCACTTCGTCGTAGCCGAAGGCCATCCGGCCGGCGATCGCGGCGGCGGCCAGCCGGACCACCCCGACGTACTCCGCACGGGACGGAATGGTCATGGCCACGCGTTCAGGACTGGTCTGGGCCTCCGACCCTGTGGATTCTGGGTTCACCCGAACCACCCGCCTCCTGGGGACAAGCCGTTCGTCGATGGTATTCCGCAGCCGGTGCGTCAGCATCGTCTCGACCTTCCAATCGGGTCCTGTTCTTCCGTCCTGCGCGGGTTTTTCCCCGGTCCGTACGACTGAAACGACGGCCGCGGTTCCTCGTTTCTCCCCGCCAAGGAGAGGGTAAACCACCGACGGAGGTGACGACTCGTGTCCATAGAGACGATTCGCCGAACCGAGCCAATGGAGAACGTGAACCATGACCTGGTTCAGGTCCTCTCCGTGAAGCTGGACTCGGCCTCGCGCTACGAACTGTACAAACACGACGCTCGCGGCAATCCTGAGTTGCAGACGCTCTTCGATCGGCTGATGCAGGACGACATGCGCCATATCGAAATGCTGCGCCAGGCGATCGTCAACCAGATCGCCAGCAACGCCTGGAAATAGCCGTTAGACCGGGAGTGCCATTGTGGGGACCGTGACCTATCTGGCCGACCGGCGGCGCGCGGGACGCGAAGTCCGGTCGGAGCGACACTCTAGTTCCCCCGCCGAGGAACATATCAAGGAAGCGTTGGACCGCTACCGGCGGGACCTGCGATTGATGTTGGGGCGCCGCCCCCCGTCGCTGACGAAGGTCGACGATGTTGTGATGTTGGAGCACCTCCGCGCCGACCGGGCGTGCCGGCGGTTCATCGGCGATCGTATCGTGCGCATCAAGACGCTGGAAGCGATGTTGGAGCTGGTCTTGGAGGCCCCTGTTTGAGACCCCCGGGAAGGGGGTAAAAACCCTGTGAAGGGTAAGGAGGTGGATTTATGCACAAGGAGCAGTTTACCGGGAAGTGGCGTCAGCTTCGGGGCCGGATTAAGACCGAGTGGGGGAAGCTGACAGATGATGAACTCGACCAGATTCAAGGTAACTACGACATGCTGGTCGGGAAAATCGTGGAGAAGTACGGTCAGGCGCGCGAGCAGATTGAGCGGCGTCTGGATAGCTTCCTGACGGAGGAGCCGGTCGCCACTGTAAGCAAGGTCAAGTCGTAAGCCGCGCAAGACCGTTAACTGAATAGGGTCGCTACACACCGGGAGGGTCTCCCCTCGTACGGCGCCTCTCTCCCACGTACGAGGGTAACTCTCCCGGTTCCTTTTGTGGTCAGGGGGTCCCGTTTGGCGTGATCGTCGCGCCTTGAGCCCTCAGGATTCGCTGCACCTCCGCCATAAGAGCGGGGTTGCGAAGGAGTTCTCGGGGCGCGCATCCCCGCTTCGCGCAGAACGCCGCCGCCACGCCGGCCGCCTGCCCCAGGGCCATTGAGGTCGGAATCACCCGGGCCGAGCCCGCAGCCTCCGACGTGGCCGAGAATGCCCGCGACGCTACCAGCAGGTTGTCCAGGTTGACCGGTACGAGCGCGCGAAAGGGGATCGTGTAGACGTGGCGGACGGGAGCATAGGGGCTCACCCATCCGTCGACGTAGGGGTGGATGTCGATAGGATAGGACGCCGCCGCGATGCGATCGGAGAAAATCCGCCCGACCAGAATGTCCTCAACCGTCAGCGTGTACAGCCCTCGAAGGTGCCGGGTCTCCCGTATGTAGAGCTGGGGCGCGCGATCGACGAGCACCGCGTTCCCGAACCCCGGGATGGCCTCGCGCAGGAAGGCGACGAGCGGCGGCAGCTCCTTGCGGGCTCGGGCCATGCCCCCCTCGATCGACGCGGGATCGGTGCCGTTGACGCCAAGAACCTGCAGCGTATTGATCAGCACCGTGCCGTCCCGCTGCAAGGCCAGGTTCAGCCCGAGGACGGCGACGTCGGCTTGGGAGGGGCGGTACCGTTTCATCACGGGCTGGTACCCCCACGCCGCGCGGCCGTTCACCCCCCAGCCTGCTGCCTCCGATCCGGCGGCCTTCCGCCGCACCAGATCGTTGGTCAGCTCGATCCAGTTGACCTCTCCCACGCGAAAGATCAAGCCGGCCGCCTGCATCCAGGGCGTGCCGTCTGGCCCCGGACGTCCCAGCACAGATGGCGCCCCCGCGGTCGTGGCCACCTCCGCGTCGTCGGTGGCGTCGATGACCTGCCGGGCCCGCACGGTCAGCGGGCGGGACCAATCGCGGTCGTCGAACTCCGCGCCCACGATCCGCGCCGGTCCCTTGGGACGCGCCGGATCCACTTCCTTGAGGATACGGCTGAGAGGCGCGTTGGCCGTCGACCCAACGAGCTGCTCCACGTAGACTTCGCGGGTCAGCTTGGTCACGGCTTCCTCCAGATCAAAGCTGAGGCCGAGGGCGCGGTAGTACTCCCAGAAGATCCCGCGCGTGAGGTGGGTGCCCTCGGGGGTCAGGTTCATGTCGAAGGTGGTCAGCCAGGCGTAGGCGATCACACCGCCCATTTTGGGCTGGGCCTCCACCAGATGCACCCGGGCGCCGGCCCGGGCGGCGGCCGTCGCCGCGGCGATTCCACCCGGCGTCGCGCCTATGACGAGCACGTCCACGTTGACAGTGCGGGGGGGCGCCGCCGGGACAGGCAACGGCGAGAGGGTAGCGAAGAGCACTGCCAGGGCCGCCACCAAGCCATAAGTGAAGGATCGGGGCACGGGCCTCATGGTACCATGGCCCTGCCGGTGCTCTTCAAGTGACTGGACGGCGCGCGATGATGAGTCGTCTGCATGGTGCTGGCCTACTGGTCTGGACGTCGGTCGCCTTAAACTTGCTGCTGGCCGGCTGGGCTGGCCTGAGCGGCATGCGGGGGAGGAGGATCCTCTCATCCCCGTTCTGGGCGGTGCTGCTGCTCTCTCTCGCTCTCGTGGGGATCGAGGCGGTGTCCGGACTGCTGCTGCTGGCTGGCCGCGCGGTGCCCCGCACGGGCCTGCACCTCCTCTACGGAGGGCTCATTCTGGCGGCGGGAGTGGTGCAATACGGCTTGCGCCCGCGTGGGTTTCTCCGCGCCCGCCTGGCCTCCGGCCCCACCTTTCCCGAAACCCGCGTGATGGCCCTGCTGTGTTTCACGCAGGCTGCTTTGTTGATGCGCGCCTGGATGACTGGCGCCTTCGGGCGTTAGAGATGACTGGCGCCTTCGGGCGTTAAAGATGACCCCTCGGTGGTTCAGCGAACTGAGCACGGGGTGGGGTGAAGGGAGGAGGGTTGATGACCTGCCGGGAGCGGTTGGAACAGTTGTTTCGAGAGCGAGGGGTGAAGTATCAGATCGCGACGCATCCCGAGGTCTACACGGCGCAGGAGATCGCGGCCGTCGAGCACGTCAGCGGCTATGACGTCGCCAAGGTGGTAATAGCCTCCGTCGACGGCAGGCTGGTCATGGTGGTCCTTCCCGCGCCGCACCGGGTGGACCTGGAGAAGTTGAAACAGGCGCTCGGCGCGAAGGACGCCCGGCTGGCTCGAGAGGAGGAGTTCGGCGCCCTCTTCGCGGACTGCGAGGTCGGGGCGATGCCTCCCTTCGGCTCGCTCTACGGCGTTCCTGTCTACGTGGACCGCGCGTTGATGGAGGATCCCCGCATCGTCTTCCGCGCGGGGACCCACCGGGAGACGATGACCGTGGCTTTCGCCGACCTGCAGCGGCTGGAGCAGCCGCAGGTTGGAGACTATGCCAGCCGGCCTGCGGCGCCCGCGTCGTGAGCTATTCTCTCACCGCCGCCGCGAAAATTGACCCTGTAGGAACGGCTCCGCTACAATGAACCGAGTCTTTTCCACCTTGGAGCAAGAATCTTTCTGACTTTGGAGCGTCGATGCGCCTGCTTGCCGTTCTTATCGCCGCGGCATTCGCCCTGATCGGTCTCGTCCCCCTGGCCCGCAGCGCCTTCCGGCAGCCCACCTTCTGGGTCATGGTGGTGATCGGCGCCTTCGTCGTCCCCATCGCGCAGTTGGTGACCCGCACCGTCTGGGAGCCTGCGGCCGTCGGCCTGGGTCTCCCCCAGATCGGCGTCGGACTGGGGGTGACCCTCCTGGTGACGGCGCTGGTGGGAGAGGTGTTCAAGGTCGCCCCAGTGCTGATCGTGGGGGCGATGACGGAGGCGCCTCCACGCGACTGGTTCGCCTACGGCGCCGCCGCCGGAGCGGGGTTCGGGCTCTTTGCCGAGCAGCAGATCATCGGCTTCGCGCTGGAGGTCGCTCGCCTCGCGTTTAGCACGCCGCTGAGTACCCCCGCCACGGCGGCGGTGGCGATTGCGTTCCGTTTCTTCCCGATCCTCGCCCACACTGCCACGACCGCCTTCGTGGCCTGGGCGGCTTCGCGGGGGTGGCTGGGCCGTGGGCTCATCATCGCCACGCTGGTCCACTTGCTCCTCGGGGTAATCGAGCGGGGGCAGGGCTCCCTGGGAACCCTCCTGGCAAGACTCCTCTTCGGCGCCGTGGCCGTCTTCTTGTTCCTCTCCGTCTGGAGCCTCCGCGACCAGCCACAACGGCGCCCCTCCCGCCTCCCCGCCGGGTAGGGACGGCACGCCCAGGAGCCCTGGTGATGCGCGTCGCCGTTCTCTCCGACGTTCATGCCAACCTGGAGGCCCTGCAGGTCGTGGTGGAAGACGTGGCGCGGCGCGAATGCGATCGGATCCTCTGCCTGGGCGACTTCGTCGGGTACGGTCCCAACCCCAACGAGTGCGTGGAGCTCCTGCGGCCGCAGGTCGAGGGACGCAGCGTCGCCGGCAACCACGACTGGGCGGCGATCGGCCGTCTCGACATCACCTTCTTCAACCCGTTTGCTCAGGAGGCCATCCGCTGGACCCAACAGGCCCTGGCGCCGGGGACGGCGGAGTTTCTCTCGGCGCTGCCGACGGAGTGGACGCAGTCCGGGCCCACGCCGTTTCTCGCCGTGCACGGCAGTCCCCGTGATCCCATTGAAGAATACGTGCTCGACGTCGCGACGGCGGAGGAAAACTTCCGCCATCACCCCTTCGCCGTCTGTTTCCACGGCCATTCGCACGTACCCGCGGTCTTCGCGGACACCGAAGGCGTGGTGGAGGCGCGTCCTTTCCACGCGGACGACCCTCTGGATCTGGAGGGGGCCACCCGCTACCTCATCAACGTGGGCAGTGTGGGGCAGCCGCGGGACGGCGATCCCCGCGCCGCCTACGCCGTGCTGGACGAGGAACCTGCCGCCGTCACCCTCGTCCGCCTTCCCTATAACGTGGCGCGCACGCAGGAGAAGATGGTGCGTGAGGGTCTCCCGGCGATGCTGGTGGAACGGCTGAGCGTGGGGCGGTGACCCGCATCTACACGCGCACCGGGGATGCAGGGGAGACCGGCCTCATTGGCGGACGGCGCGTGGCCAAGGATGACCTCCGCGTCGAAGCCTACGGGGCCCTGGACGAACTGAACTCCCTGATCGGTGCCGTACGGGCCGCTCTGCGAAGCGAAGCGGACTCGCAGGCCGACCTGGACACGACTTTCGATCAGATCCAGCGCGACCTCTTTACGCTGGGGGCAGAGATCGCGGCGCCCGGTAAGGATGCAGGGGGCCCCCGCATCGGCGCGGCGGACGTCGAGGCGCTGGAGCGCCTGATCGACCGCTTCGACGCCGCGCTGCCGGAGTTGCGCGCCTTCATTCTCCCGGGGGGGGCTCCTGCCGGGGCGTTGCTGCACATTGCGCGCACCGTGGCCCGCCGCGCCGAGCGGCGCGTGGTGAGCCTGTCGCGGAGCGAGCCGCTGAACCCAGAGGTGTTGCGCTATCTGAATCGCCTGGCCGACCTGCTCTTCGTCCTGGCCCGGACCGTCAACGCCAGGGCGGGGGCCGGGGAGGCCGAGTGGCGGCCGGGGAAGGGTGCAGGCCGCTAACACCTTCAGCGCGCTGCGCCATCGCAGCTTCCGTCTCTACTGGACGGGCGCGCTGGTCTCCCTCGTCGGTACCTGGGTGCAGCAGACCGCCCAGACCTACCTGGTCTGGGAACTGACCCGTTCTCCGCTCGCCACCAGCCTGCCGATGTTCTTCTTCACGCTGCCCTCGTTGTTGTTCTCGCTGCTAGGAGGCGTGATCGTCGACCGGGTGGACCGACGCCGGCTGCTGCTGGTGACGCAGAGTCTCTTTGCCGCGCAGGCCGCGGTCCTGACGGCGCTGACCTGGCTGGGGGTGGTGCGGGTCGGGCACATCAACGCGCTCGCCTTCTTCAGCGGTCTGGTCATGGCCGTGGACGCGCCGGCGCGCCAGTCCCTGGTGCCCAATCTCGTGGCGCGCGAGGATCTCACCAACGCGATCGCGCTGAACTCGCTGGTCTTCAACGCCTCCCGGATCGTAGGACCGCCCATCGGCGGCCTCCTCTACGCCGCGCGCGGACCGGAGCTGGCCTTCCTCTTCAACACCATTTCCTTTGCCGCCATTCTCTATCCGCTGGCGATCCTGAGCCTGCCCGGAGAACGGGAAGGGCGGCGCGGCACGACGATGTGGGCGGACCTCTGGGAAGGGCTGCGCTACGTTTGGACCCATCCGGTCGTCCGTACCGTCCTGCTGCTCGTGGCGCTGATGGGGATGTTTGGGTTCAGTTACCTGGTCCTGATGCCGGTGATGACCACCGAGGTCCTCGGCGGGGGTCCGGCGCAGAACGGCTACCTGCTGGGGGCGGTGGGGATCGGGGCGACCACGGGGGCGCTGCTGGTGGCCGCCGGCGGCAGATCGGGCCGTCCCGGCCGCCGCCTGCTCTGGTTGGGCGCGCTCGCCGGGGCGGCGTTGCTGGCCTTCGCCGCGTCCCGCTCCCTGCCCGTGGCCGCGGTCATCCTCTTCGCCGTGGGGGGCTGCATCATCGGCTTCCTGGCGACGGCGAACGCGACGATTCAGCAGCTCATCCCCGACGCCCTGCGCGGCCGCACGATGAGCGTCTACTCGCTCGCGCTGCTGGGCAGCGGTCCGGCCAACAGCCTCCTCGCCGGGGCCCTCGGCAGCGCCGTCGGCGCGCCCCGGGCCATCGCGATCACCGGGCTCCTGATCATTTTGCCGATTGCGCTCCTGGCGCTGCTGGGCCGTTCGCTGGTGGGTGAACCTCAGCCCCCGCCTGATGATACCGGCGGAGCCGGGAACTCCGATGGGAGGCTGAGAGGGAGGGGTCGGAAATCCGTAATCCCGTAGTTCGGATTCCCGACCCCTCCCCCTCAGCCTTTTTCTGAGTTACCCGCCGCCTCCGCCTTTGACGCCGGGTGCGGTCATCGCCTCAGGGTCGAGCAGTTCCCGCAGTCGGTCTTCGCTCAGCCCGGCACGCTCTCGGGCCACCTCCCGGATGGTGCGGCCGGTGGCCGCCGCCTCCTTGACGATCTCTGCTGTCCGGTCGTAGCCGATCGCGGGGGCGAGCGCCGTCGCCGTGATCAGCCCCTCCTCCACCAGGTCAGGACCGCGGCGAGTGGCTTCCAGGCCGTCGACGCACTGAGCGGCGAAGTTCGCCGAGGCCGCCCCCAGCAGGGCGATGGATTGCAGCAGGTTGTGGGCGATCACCGGCATCATCGTGTTGAGTTCGAAGTTCCCCCACTGGTTGCCGAGCGCGACGACCAGGTCGTTCCCCTGCACCTGCGCACAGACCTGGATCAATGACTCAGCGATCACGGGATTGACCTTTCCCGGCATGATCGATGAGCCCGGCTGCACCGCCGGTAAGGCGAGTTCGGCCAGTCCGGCGCGCGGCCCCGAGCCCATCCAGCGGATGTCATTGGCAATCTTCATCAGCGCGGTCGCAGTCGTGCGCAGCACACTGCTGGTGAAGACAGGCGCGTCCAGGGCTGCCTGAGCCTGGAAGTGGTTGTCCGTTTCGGTGACCTGCAGGCGGGTGAGGGTGGAGAGGCGGGCGCAGACGCGCTGCGCAAACTGAGGATGGGCGTTGATGCCGGTCCCGACCGCCGTTCCGCCGAGGGGCACCTCGCGCAGGTCGGTTTCGGCCGCCCCCAGACGGCGCAGCGCCCGCTCCACCTGGCCGGCATACCCTGCGACCTCCTGCCCCAGCCGGATCGGGGTGGCATCCATGAGGTGGGTGCGTCCCGTCTTGACGATGCCGTGGAAGGCGTGGGCCTTCGCCGCGAGCGATCGGTGCAGTGTCTCCAGCGCCGGCCGGAGGACGTCGCGGATCTGGAGCAGCGCGGCCAGATGGATGGCGGTGGGGATGACGTCATTGCTGGACTGGCAGATGTTCACGTGGTCGTTGGGATGGACGGCTTTGCTGCCCCGGGCCGCGCCCAACAGCTCGCTCGCCCTATTCGCGATGACCTCGTTGGCGTTGGTGTTGGTGGAGGTGCCGGATCCGGTCTGGTAGATGTCCAGTGGGAAATGCTCGTCCAGCCGGCCGTCCGCGACCTCTGTTGCCGCCTGCGCAACCGCCTCGCCGATCCGGGGGTCGAGGAGGCCGAGCTCCACGTTCACCTCGGCGGCCGCGAGCTTGATCAGGCCGAGCGCGCGGAGGAAGGGCCGGGGGAAACGGAGGCCGCTGATGGGGAAGTTGCGGATTGCCCGAGCCGTCGACGCGCCGTAGTAGGCGTCGGCAGGGACCCCCATCTCGCCAAATGTGTCTCGTTCCTTTCGGACTCCTGGTTTAGAGGCGGACACGACCCACCCTCCTTTTGGGACCCGCCGGCGGTCAGAGGCCTAGTAGGATCACGGCCGCCGCCAGCGTTCCCGCGATGGCGGCGCCATAGCAGAGGACGGCCACGGCCGCTGAGACGCGCTCGAGCCCGAAGCCCTCCGGGAGCGTATAGCGCAGGCGATGCGCCGCGTGGAGGAACGAGAGAGAGATCACACCGAGGAGCACCAGCCGGCTCAGGGGATGGCGGGAGATCGTGAGCAGGCGATCGTAGGAAAAGGCGCTGCCGGTCCAGCCCGCGGGGGCGGCGATGCCGGTCAGCAGGATGAGCACGGGCGCGAGGAGAGCGGCGATGAACCCGCCCGCACCGAAGAGGAGCCACCAGAACGGGTCGGCCGGCCTGCGCACCCTAGCTCCGCAGGAGCAGCCAGGCGACCGCCAGCGAGACGAGCGCCCACGCCGCGTAGTTGGCCGCGACGACCGCGGGGGCAGGGAGACGTCTGCCTCCGACGCGCAGCGCCACCGCCATCGGCGCGAGCCGGAACCAGGTCACGCTGTGATAGACGGCAGCCGCCAGCGCCACGACATGGAACGCGATCGCGGCGGGCGAACGCAGCACCTCCAAAAAGGCCTGATAGGCGTCGGGGCCGCGCGCCAGGCTGCGCACCAGCAGCAACAGGACCAGCGCGTAGACCGCGATGAGAAGGCTGGTCAGTTCCCGCAGCATGAAAAATGTGTAAGGACGGCGGCGTAGCCACCAGGCGACGGGCATCGGCCGCCGATACTCCTTCATCGTCGCCCCCAGGGGGTGAGGAGATCGGTCACCCGGGCCAGCGCCTCGGAAAGTTTGGCCTGCTGGATCGCCCCCGCCGGATCCACATCCGCCGGGCAGACGGTCGTGCACTCTCCGACGAGCGTGCAGTCCCAGATCCCATGGTGGCCGCCGAGGACCTCCCGCCGCGCCTCGGATCCCCGGTCCCGCGAGTCCTGGTTGTAGCGCTGCGCGAGAGCGACCGCGGCGGGACCAACGAACTCGGGTTTCAGCCCGTAGATCGGGCAGGCGGCATAACAGAGCATGCAGTTGATGCACATGCTGAACTGCTTGAACCGGTCCAGTTCTGCGGGGGTCTGCCGGTACTCGGTGCCTTCCGGCGGCGGGTCTTCGCGCACGATCCAGGGCCGCACGCCGGGGAGCTTGTGCATGAAGTCGTCCATGACGATGACGAGGTCACGCGCCACCGGAAAGTGGTCCAGCGGCTCAACCCGTATCGGCCCTGGAGAGTACTCTTTCAAGAAGGTAGCGCAGGAGAGCTTGGGGACGCCGTTGATCATCATGCCGCAGCTGCCGCAGACGCCCATGCGGCATGACCAGCGATAGGCGAGGCTGCCGTCCAGGGTGTCCTTGATGTGGTTGATCGCGTCCAGCACGACCCAGTCCTCGCGGTAGGGAACCTCATAGCTCTGGAACGCCGGCGCGGCACCAGATTCCGGCTGATAGCGGAAGATCTCCAGGGTGATCGCGGGTTCGGCCATGCTCACCCTCCGTAGACGCGCTCCGCCGGGGGCCAGCGGGTGATTACGACATCCAGGTACTCGATCCGCGGCGCCCCAGCCGCACGGTAGGCCAGCGTGTGTTTCAGAAAGCCGGTGTCGTCGCGCCGAGGGAAATCGGTGCGCTGGTGAGATCCCCGGGATTCAGTCCGCGCCAGGGCAGAGTGTGCGATCGTCTCCGCCACCTCGAGCATGAACTCCAGTTCGAGGGCGGCCACCAGCTCGGTATTGTAAGGTCCGCTGTGGTCGTCCAGCCGCACGCGGGCAAAGCGATCACGCAGGGTCTGGAGACGGCTCACCGTTTGTCTCAGCGACGCCTCACCCCGGTAGATCCCACAACCCGACTCCATCGTCCGGGTCATCTCGCCGCGGAGGACGGCGATCCGTTCGTTCCCCCCGTCCTTGTTCAGGTAGCTGGCCGTGAGCCGCCGCTCTTCGTCGCGTCCCTGCGCCTCCAGCGGCGCCTGGCGCCGCTCCGGGCCGTCCCGCGCGACCGCCGCCGCCGCCCGGCCTGCCCGCGCGCCGAAGACCAGGATCTCGGGGAGGGAGTTGGAGCCGAGACGGTTGGCGCCGTTGATACTGACGCACGCCGCCTCCCCCGCCGCGTACAGGCCAGCCAGCGGCGTCGCCCCCGCCATGTCGGTATGCACCCCTCCCATCATGTAATGGACCACCGGGCGCACCGGGATGGGGTCACGCACCGGATCGATGCCGGCGTATTTGCGAGCGAGCTCTCGCACGAATGGGATTTTCTCGTCAATGTGCCGCTCGCCGAGGTGCCGGACGTCCAGGTGCACTACGTCGCCGTACGGACCTTGGATCGTGCGGCCCTTCTGCCGCTCATGGATGAAGGCCTGGGAAAGCCTGTCCCGCGGCCCGAGTTCCATCGCGCGCAGCCGCGGCCACGGGTCGGGAGGACCCATCCCGTAGTCCTGCAGGTAGCGGTAGCCGTCTTTGTTGACCAGAATCCCGCCCTCGCCCCGGGCCGCCTCGGTAATGAGGATGCCCGTGCCCGGCAGGCCCGTGGGATGGTACTGTACGAACTCCATGTCTTTGAGAGGCACCCCGGCCCGGTAGGCAAGGGCCATCCCGTCCCCGGTGCAAATCGCGCCGTTCGTGGTGAAGGGAAAGACCCGCCCCGCTCCCCCCGTACAGAGGATGACCGCCCCCGCGGCGATGGCCCGGACGCGCCCCGTGCGCAATTCGATCGTCGTGATCCCCTGGCAGCGACCGTCATCGACGAGTAGGCGGGTGGCGAACCACTCGTCGTACCGCGCAATCGCTGGGTATTTGAGCGAGGTCTGGAAGACGGTGTGCAGCAGGTGGAAGCCTGTCTTGTCGGCCGCAAACCAGGTCCGTTCCTTCTTCATCCCTCCGAACGGGCGCACCGCGACGGTGCCGTCCGACTCGCGGCTCCAGGGGCAGCCCCAGTGCTCGAGCTGGAGCAGCTCTCCGGGCGCTTCGGCAACGAAGGCTTCTACGGCGTCCTGGTCGGCGAGCCAGTCGGCGCCGCTGATCGTGTCGGAGATGTGTTCGTCGAGGCTGTCGTTCGCCTTGATTACCGCGCCCGCGCCGCCCTCAGCGGAGACGGTGTGGCTGCGCATCGGATAGACTTTGGAGACGAGGGCGACGGAGAGGGTGGGGTCGGTCTCGACGGCGGCGATGGCCGCCCGCAATCCGGCGCCTCCGCCCCCGACGATCACGACATCATGCCGCAGAGCTTCGATCACGTCGGGCTCCCTACTCTCTGACTCGTCCGCGGGCAGCCGCAGACGGGCCGGCGCCGATCTCGGTGCGCAGCGCGTCGAGGTGGCGGCGGATGGCGCTGCGCGCCTGGGCCGGCTGGCGGCGTCGCAGCGCGGTCAGCAGCTGGTAGTGAAACCGCAGCGCCTGGTGCGGGCTCATCCGCCCTCGCCCGGTCTTCTCCCGAACCTGCACCCACATCTCGTTGAGGTGCCGCACGACGCTGAGAAGTACCTCGTTGCCCGTGGCCTCGGCCACCAGCTCGTGAAAGGCCAGATCTCCGGCGACGTCATGCTGGCCGGCCGCCACCTCTGACTCCCGCGCGGCGAGGAACTTCTCCATCGCCTGCAGGTCCACCTGAGTACGGCGACGCACGGCCAGGTCGACGATCTGCTCTTCCAGGAGGCGCCGCGCTTCCACCAACTCCAAAAGGAAGGCGCGGTCAGTGAGGCGGTTGTAGACGGAAGGGTCGCGCGGGGTGGGTGGGGTGATGGCGACGAAGGTGCCCTCGCCGGGACGGACCTCGGCGATCCCCAGATAGTCGAGGATCTTCAGCGCCTCACGCACCGACTGGCGGCTGACCGACAATGCCTCGGCCAACTCGCGTTCTCCGGGGAGGCGATCGCCGGGGGCGAGGTGGCGTTTGGCGATCAGGTCCTGGATCCGCGTGACGATGCGCTCGTAGAGCCGGCTGCGCTGGAGAGGCTGGAAGAGCGTCACGGTCGCCACCTTACGCCTCCAGAGGATTGCTGGTCAGACCAGCAGTCCTCCACACTTGATTAGACGCCCGGACACCCGCGCGCGTCAAGAGGCTCAATACTCCGGAGGCGCGTAGACGTTGATGGTGACCAGCAGGGTGCGCCCGGCGTTGCGGATCTCGTGCGTTTCCCCCGCCTCGATCAGGAGCAGCGACCCCTTCTCCAGCCGCTCCGTGGTGCGGCCGACGGTGGCTCGCCCCTTCCCCGAGACGACATACAGCCACTGATCGGCGTCCTCGTGCAGGTTGTCGTCCCCGCCGGTCGACTGGCCCGGTTTCAGCACCATCGTCGCCGCCTGCGAGCGCGCGGTTTCGGCCACGACCTTGAAGAAACTCCTGGTGCCTTTCGTCTGCACGTGTTTCATCTGATTCTCCACTTCGCTACTTGTCGTTGACTGGTTCAGGCCGATAGGGTTCCTAAGGACATGTATTCAGCTATGACCTCTAATCGCCTTCGCATCTGAACACGCCCCTCATCAAACCTAGCCATTGCCCAGTCCATCCGCTCTCATCGGTTCATGAAACCGACCCGCTGAAATGCTATTCTGGGCATTGGCCCCTGAAACGCTCCTTCCGGAGGACAGTCCATGCTGACCCTCGAGACGTTGACGCCGCCGCGCGAGGGGGAGGCCATCACGATTGACGATGGCCGCCTCCGCGTGCCGGCCACGCCGGTGATCCCGTTCATTGAAGGGGACGGCATCGGGGCGGACATCACCCGCGCCAGCCAGCGCATTTTCGATGCCGCGGTAGCCCAGGCCTACGGAGGGAAGCGGCGCATCGTCTGGTTTGAGGTCTTCGCCGGCGAGAAGGCCAATAGCATCTTCGCCACCTGGCTGCCGGAAGACACGCTGCGCGCCTTCCAGCACTACGTCGTGGGGATCAAAGGCCCGCTGACCACGCCCATCGGTGGGGGCTTCCGCAGCCTCAATGTCTCGCTGCGTCAGCTGCTCGACCTCTATGCCTGCGTCCGCCCGGTACGCTGGTTCCCGAACGTGCCCTCCCCGGTGCGGCATCCAGAGAAGGTAAACGTCGTCATCTTCCGTGAGAACACCGAGGACATCTACGCGGGACTGGAGCACCCTGGCGGGTCGGCGGAGGCCCAGCGGTTGATCGCGTTCGTGCGCGAGAGCTTCGGCTGGAAGGTGCGCGATGGATCGGGCGTGGGCCTCAAGCCGATGAGCCCCTTTGGCACGAAGCGGCTGGTGCGTAAGGCGATCACCTACGCCATCGAGCGCAACCGCAAGAGCGTCACCCTTGTGCACAAGGGCAACATCATGAAGTTCACGGAGGGCGCCTTCAAGGAGTGGGGCTATGCGCTGGCCCGCGAGGAGTTCGGCGACCGGACGATCTCGTGGGACGAGGTGGAGACGTCGCACGGCGGTCAGGTCCCCGCGGGGAAGATCCTCATTCAGGACACCATCGCTGACGTGACCTTCCAGCACCTGCTGATCCGCCCAACGAACTTCGACGTCATCGCCACCGGCAACCTCAACGGCGACTATCTCTCTGACGCGGTGGCGGCGCAGGTGGGCGGCATCGGCATGGCTCCGGGCGGCAACATCGGTGATTTCCATGCCATCTTCGAGGCCACGCACGGCACCGCGCCCAAGCACGCCAACCTGGATAAGGTCAACCCAGGCTCCCTCACGCTCTCCGGCGTGATGATGCTGGAGTACATGGGCTGGCAGGAAGCGGCCGGCCTGATCACGCGCGCGCTGGAGCGCACCTTCGCCGAGAAGGTGATGACCTACGACCTCGCCCGCCTCGCCGAGGGCGCGCGCGAAGTCAAGACCAGCGAGTTCGCCACCGCCGTAATCGAGAACATGGCCTAGGATGGCGCGACCGAAGGTCTCGATCATCGGCGCAGGGGCGGTCGGCACCGCCACCGCCCACTGG
The DNA here is from genome assembly GCA_036004665.1 of bacterium. Lineage (GTDB taxonomy): Bacteria > Sysuimicrobiota > Sysuimicrobiia > Sysuimicrobiales > Humicultoraceae > JACQGZ01. The sequence continues at coordinate 34,969 of DASYRG010000023.1, forward strand.
CTGGCAGCGAAGGGCATCGCCGACATCGTCCTCACCGACATCATCGAAGGTCTGCCCGAGGGCAAAGCCCTCGACATCCAGCAGGCTGGGCCGATCGCCGGCTTCGACGTCCGCCTCGCCGGATCGTCTAAAGGGT
>DASYRG010000024.1:0-5689 GCA_036004665.1 bacterium
AGCGCCAGAATGCACCGGGTGGTGCGAGTGGGCGTTCCCAGCGCCCGAAACGCCCGGAAATCGTGATCGCCTTCCAGCCGCGCGAGCGCGGCGCGCACCGCGTCGAGGTCGAGCGGATCCCGGACATGCAGGGCGTACGGACGGAGCAGCGCGGAGGGCTCCGGACGGCGGAGGATGAGATACCGGTAGAGGCGGAAGCGGGCCGACCGGCGGGCGTGGAATCCGGCGGGGGCGTCGGCGGCCTCGCGCACGGACACGTCGCGTGGGAGAAGGGCATTGAGGCCGGCGGCGATCCGCTCGGGCGCCAGCGTGCTCTCCGTGAGGAAATGCGCAACCTGACCCAGCGCGTGGACGCCGGCATCGGTGCGTCCCGCGCCGACGACACGCGCGGCCGTTTGGGTCAAAGCCGTAATCGCGCGTTCGACTTCACCCTGGACGGAGCGACCGTGCGCCTGCCGCTGCCAGCCGGCAAAGTGGGTGCCGTCATACTCCAGGGTCAGCCGGATGGTGCGCATGCGCGGGCGACGGCAGGAGGTCCTAGGGCAGGCCGAGCCAGCGCGGGAGCAGGACGAGGGCCGATGCCGCAGCGGTACAGAGGGCGGCGGCCACATCGCGCCTGCCGAAGTGCAGCTCCTTCATCCGCGTGCGTCCCTCCCCGCCGCGGTAGGCGCGGGCTTCCATCGCCAGGGCCAGTTCGTCCGCCCGGCGGAAGGCACTGAGGAAGAGCGGCACCAGCACCGGCAGCAGCGCGCGGGCCCGGCGCAGGACGTTTCCTTCCTGGAACGAGGCCCCTCGGGCCATCTGCGCCTTCATGATGCGTTCCGTTTCCTCCAGCAGGGTAGGGATGAAGCGCAGCGCGATCGACATCATCATCGCCAGCTCATGACCGGGGATGCCGATGCGGCGGAAGGGGCGCAGCAACCGCTCCATCCCGTCGGTGAGCGCCATGGGGGAGGTGCTGAAGGTGAAGAGCGACGTGGTCGCGATCAGCAGGATCAGCCGGAGGGCGATGAAGAGCGCACGCGAGAGCGCCTCGGCGGTGATGACCACGGGGCCCAGCCCGACCAGCGGCGTGCCGCCGTGAATGCCGCTGAAGAAGAGATTCAAGATGAAGGTGAGGGCAATCAGGAAGGCCACGGGACGGAGGCTACGGAGGACGAAGCCGAGGGGAATCTGCGCCGATGCGAAGAGCGCCAGCAGGAGGAGGGCGAAGAGGGTCGTGGCGGCAAAGCCGCTGATGAGGAAGATGACCACGGTGAGGGCGAAGGCGGCCGCGATCTTCGTCCGCGGGTCCAGCCGGTGAATGGGAGAGTCCCGAGGAATGTACTGCCCGATCGCGGCGGAGCGGAGCAGTTCCATCAGGCCCCCGCCAGGACGCGCAGGATCTCCGCGCGCGCTTCCTCCAGGGTGAGCAGGTCGGTACGCACAGGCACCCCGCGGGCGGCCAGCCCATGGAGCACCTGCGCGGGCTGCGGGACGGCCAGGTGGAGGGCCTCCAGCTCACCCGCGCGGGCAAAGATCTCCCGGACCGGCCCATCCATGACGATTCGCCCCTCCGCCAGAACGACTACGCGTTCGGCGACGCGGGCCACCTCCTCCATCGTGTGGCTGATCACGATGAGCGTGATCCCCCCGCGTCCGTGGAGCTCCAGAATGAGCCGCTGCAGATCGGCTTTGCCCTGCGGATCCAGGCCCGCGGTGGGCTCGTCCAGAATAAGGACCCGCGGCCGCATCGCCAGAACGCCCGCGAGCGCCACGCGTCGCATCTCCCCCCCCGAGAGCGTGAAGGGAGAGCGGGGGCCGAAGGTGGCCGGATCCAGCCCCACCAGCGTCAGCGCCTCGTCCACCCGCGCCGTCACCTCATCAGGATCGAGGCCGAGGTTGCGGGGACCGAACCCAACGTCGCGGGCCACGCTCTCTTCAAAGAGCTGCTGCTCGGCGTACTGAAAGAGCAGGGCGACCTGCCGGCGGATCTGCCGGCGGCTGGCCCGGGGCGCGAAGATGTCCGCTCCCTGGACCAGCACCGTGCCCCGGGTCGGCCGGATCAGGCCGTCGAAGGTCTGCACCAGAGTGGACTTGCCCGATCCGGTGGGCCCGATGAGGGCCACGCGCTCGCCGTCCCGGATCGTCAGGGAAATGCCCCGCAACGCCTCCGCGGCCAGAGGAGTCCCCTCGAGGTAGGTGTGGTGGAGGTCGCGGACCTCGATCACGTCGACCGCGCGGCGGGGACCGCGAGCGCCTCGACGAGGTCGACGGGCCGCAGCGGCCGTCCGCGCACAGGCACTCCACCGGCGCGGAGGCTCTGCGCCAGGGCGGCCACCGGCGGGACTTCCAGGCGGATCTCTTGCAGCGCCTCCGTCTGTTCGAAGACCTCCCCGGCTGCTCCGTCGAGGGCCACCCGCCCTCCGGCCATCGCGACCACGCGGGGGGCGAGGGCCGCCTCCTCCATCGCATGTGTGATATGCAGGATCGTGACGCCCTCGTCGTTGAGTCGCTCGATCACCCCCAGCACCTCCGCCCGTCCCTGCGGGTCGAGCATTGCCGTCGCTTCGTCCAGAATCAGGCAGGCCGTCCGCATCGCCAGCATTCCCGCGATGGCGACCCGCTGCTTCTGCCCGCCCGAGAGCAGGTGGGGCTCATGCGAGCGGTACTCCCACATCTCCACGATCCGCAGGGCCTCCTCGACGCGGCGGCGGATCTCCGCGGAGGGAACGCCGAGGTTCTCCGGTCCGAAGGCCACGTCCTCTTCGACCACCGTCGCGACGAGCTGGTTGTCTGGGTTCTGAAAGACCATCCCCACGCGCTGCCGCACCGCCCAGACCGCGTCTCTGTCGCGCGTATCCAGGCCGTCGACCAGGACCCGGCCGCCGGTCGGCTGCAGCAGGGCGTTGAGGCACTTGGCCAGGGTGGACTTGCCCGACCCGTTGGCGCCGATGAGGGCGAGGTACTCACCGCGGCCGATCGAGAGGGTGACGCCGTCGACGGCCGTGACCGCCTGCGGTGTCCCCGCGTGATAGGTGTAGTGGAGGTCCTCGACCTGGATCAGTGGGACGGAGCCCGTCCCGCCGGACATGTGGAGACCTTACGAGGAGGAGACCAGTTCGACCAGCGCCATCGGCGCGCTGTCGCCACGGCGGCGCCGCGTCTTGATCACCCGGGTGTATCCGCCCTGGCCGGCCCGATAGCGCGGCACGACCTCCGTGAAGAGCCGCTGGCGCGCGGCGCGGTCGAGCAGCAGTCGGCCGACCTGACGCCGGGCGTGCAGGTCCCCGCGCAGGGCCAGCGAGATGAGGCCGTCGGCGATCTTCTTGGTCTCCTTGGCTTTGGCCTCGGTGGTCTCGATGCGGTCGTGCAGGATCAGCGCGCTGAGCAGCTGCCGGAAGAGGGCGGACCGCTCGCCCGTGTCCCGTCCCAGTTTGCGCCCCTTCGCCCCCCAGCCCATCAGACCACCGCCACTCCCGTGTCTTTCTGCCGCAGCGTCAACCCGAGGACCGCGAGCTTCTCCTTCACCTCATCGAGAGACTTGCGCCCAAAGTTCTTCACGTTGACGATCTCCTCTTCTGTGCGCTGCACGAGGTCGCCGACCATGTTGATGCCGGCGCGCTTGAGGCAGTTGTAGGGACGCACAGAGAGGTCCAGTTCCTCGATGGGCATGGCATAGAGCCGGGAGAGTTCGCCGTCCGGCCCCGCTTCCAGCGCCCCGGGGACACCCTCCTCGCCGGCGGTGAAGAGCTTGAAGTAGTCGATCAGGATGCGGGAGGCCTCCTTCACCGCCTCCTCCGGCCGGATGGAGCCGTCCGTCCACACCTCCAGAACCAGGCGGTCGTAGTCGGTCATCTGCCCGACGCGGGTGTCCTCGACCAGGAAGTTCACCTTCTGAATCGGCGAGAAGATCGAGTCAATCGGGATGACCCCGATGACGTGCTCACTCTTACGGTGTCGCTCCGCGGGGACGTAGCCGGTGCCGCGTTCAACGATCAGTTCCATCACCAGGCGGGCGTCGCGGCGGTCGAGGGTGGCGATGTGCAGATCCGGATTGAGAATTTCCACCTCGGCGTCGGGCTGCACGTCGCCGGCGGTGGCGTCCTTCTTGCCGGTGGCTTCCAGCCGCAGCAGTTTCGGCTTGTCGCTGTGCAGCTTGAGCGTGAGTTCCTTCAGGTTGAGGATGATCTGAGTGACGTCCTCCACCACGCCGGGAATCGAACTGAACTCGTGCAGGACCCCCTCGATCTTCACGGAGGTGATGGCCGCTCCCGGGATCGCCGCCAGCAGCACCCGGCGAAGCGCGTTGCCCAATGTCACGCCGAACCCGCGGTCCAGCGGCTCGATCACGAACTTCCCGTAGGTTTCGGACAGTTCCGCGTAGTCGACTTTCGGCTGGGACGTCGCGTCCCAAATGACGGCAAGGCTCATGCTTGTCCTCCTCTACGCCCCACTGACTACCGCGAGTAGTACTCGACGATCAATTGCTCCTGCACGGGGACGTCGATCTCGTCCCGCCCGGGCAGGGCCAGGATGCGCCCGGTCCGGTCGGCGCCCACCTCCAGCCACGAGGGGGCCGAACGCCCTCCGGCTTCGGTCAGTTCCTTGATCCGGGCGTTCTGCCGGCCGCGTTCGGTCAGCCCGACGGTCTGGCCGGGCTTCACCTGATAGGAAGGAATCGACACGGGCCTCCCATCCACGGCGATGTGACCGTGCACCACCATCAACCGCGCCTCCTTCCGGGAGGCGGCCACGCCCAACCGGTAGACAACGTTGTCCAATCGAAGTTCGAGCAGCTGCAGCAGCCGCGTGCCCGTGACGCCCTTAGCGTGCGCGGCCTGCTGAAAGTAGTTCTTGAACTGGGTCTCGTAGACGCCATAGATGCGGCGCAGCTTCTGCTTCTCGCGCAGCCGCATGCCGAACTCCGACATCTTGCGCCGTGACGGACGGGGGCCGTGCATCCCCGGCGGCGTCGGCCGCTTGTGCACCGGGCATTTCTCCGTGTAACACTTCTCGCCTTTGAGGTAGAGCTTCATCCCTTCCCGGCGGCACAACCGGCAGACCGAAGCGGTGTAGCGTCCCATGATCTCTCGAATTCCTCCCTCTGCGCTCCTGCCCCGGCTACACGCGGCGCCGCTTGGGCGGCCGGCAGCCGTTGTGCGGAATCGGCGTGACGTCCTTGATCAGGCTGACCTCAAGACCCGCCGCCTGCAGGGAGCGGATGGCCGCCTCCCGCCCGGCGCCCGGGCCCTTCACGTAGACTTCCACCGAGCGCAGCCCATGCTCCATGGCTTTGCGCGCCGCCGTCTCGGCGGCCAGCCCCGCGGCAAATGGCGTCCCCTTGCGGGAGCCCTTGAAGCCGCTGGTTCCGGCCGAAGACCAGGCCAGCACGTTCCCCTGCGGATCGGCGATCGTGACGACCGTATTGCTGAACGTGGACTGGATGTGCGCGACCCCAGTCGGGACGTTCTTCCGCTCTTTCCGGCGGCCGCGCGGCCGCTGACCCTGCGCCATGGTCTATCCTCCCCCCGACCCGGCGCCCTGGCCTGCCGCCGGCCGGGGTGGGGCGGCGCCTGCCGCTGCCGCCGGCCCGCCTGGCGTCTTGGCCGCCCGCCGCACGCCGACCGTCTTCTTCGGCCCCTTGCGCGTCCGTGCGTTGGTACGCGTGCGCTGCCCCCGCACCGGCAACCCCTTGCGGTGGCGCTGC
>DASYRG010000025.1:0-14924 GCA_036004665.1 bacterium
GAGATGACGGCCGCCCACGGTTGCGCCGCGTTGACGTCCGTCATGACCACCGCCTGCAGGGACAGCTTCAGCGCCACGTCGGCGAACCGGAGGGCCTGCTCCGATCCCGGCGCTTCGGCCGCGACCGCCGTCCGCAGGTCATTGAGGATCCCATTTCCCTGCCCCTGGCATGGGTAGCCGGCGGCCTGGGTGAAGTTGGGCCCTTTGTCCCCCTCCAGACAGTTGATCACGTGGCGAAGGTGCAGCTGGGTGCCGGCGATCGCCGTCCCCCGCTGCGCCAGCTCCCCTGAATGGAAGATGGCCGTCGTGAGCTGGGTCCGCGCCGCGTCGACGGCGGGCACCTTCCCGAACGCCACGAGCGGAAGGAGTAGACTCACTCCCGAGATCACCAGGGTCACTGCCAGTCCGCGCACGCCGACTCCCCCTTGATCCGCCAGATTCTTGGCCCCAGCGTCTCCCACCAATGTAACGGCCGTGTCAACAGACAGGAGGCCGACGGCCTACGGGCCCGCCGGCGACGGACGAGGATGGTTGCGCAGAAAGACGTCAGTGCCCATCGTGCGAGTCGCGCGCCGGCCCGTCGCGGCGGCGGTGACGGAGACCTCGATGCGCACAACCTCGGCGGCGGAAGACGTGGGGATGCCCGCCGCGTCGAAATAGCGAAAGTCCAGCCGCTCAATGGCTCCGGCGAGGTTGGTGACCGCAGCGCCCAGCCGTCGCTCCAGCTCACGCTGCGCCGCATCCCGCCGGAAAGTGACGACGTAGGCCTGCCCCGGCCGGCGAGGGTTGTGCGGGGAGACGCGGACGGTGATGCGATCGGGGCAGAGCCCGCCGCAGAGCGGATCGGTCATCACCTCCTCACCCCAGCGGAGCTCCTCGGCCATCCGATCGATGGCGACTCGAAGGCTCTGCTGCGATTCCAGCTGCCGCTCCGTCATGGCCATGCCGTCGAACGTGAGACGGATCGTCCCGAAGATGCCCACCAGCGCCAGTCCCAGGAGCCCGCTGGCGACCAGGACTTCAATGAGTGTTATGCCATCGCGGACGCGCATGCGATCCCCTCCCACGCATTAGCATCGGCGGGACGAGCGACTGTTGCAGAGGGCTTTGTCCGCTGGCCGCGTATGAGTTCACGGTAGCCAGGGCGGGAAGCGAGCGCCCTCGGAGAGGAGCGAGAACCTGCATGGAGACCACGGAGACTCGCGCGGCCCCTGCGGCGTTGATCTCGGCCGATCAGTCGCATCTGATTCATCCGTTGCACTCGGGATCGGACCACGCCGCGCCGCTGATGCTCACGGAAGGGCGGGGAGCGATCCTGCGGGACGCCGAAGGGCGTGAGTACATCGACGGGCTGGCCTCCCTCTGGAACGTCAACGTCGGGCACGGCCGGACGGAACTCGCGGAGGCGGCCGCGGAGCAGATGCGGCGGCTGGCCTACGCCTCCGCCTACGTCGGCTTCTCCAACGAACCGGCGGTCCGTCTGGCTGAGCGGTTGCTCGCCCTCGCCTATCCCAAGCTCTCCGGCGTCTACTTCACGACGGGGGGAGCAGAGTCCAACGAGACCGCCTTCAAGATGGCCCGCTACTACTGGAAACGGCAGGGGCGCCCGGGGAAGGTGAAGATCATCTCCCGCTACCACGGCTACCACGGGGTGACCCTCGCCGCGATGTCGGCGACGGGAATCCCGACGTTTCAGGCGATGTTCGCCCCGGTCGTCCCGGGCTTCGTCCACATCGCCTCCTCCTATCCGTACCGTTCGGCGGATTCCATGGCCGAGGCGCTGGAGGCGGCGCTGGCGGCGGAGGATCCGGAGACCGTGGCGGCGTTCATCGCCGAGCCGGTCATCGGGGCGGGGGGGGTTATTCCTCCGCACCCCGACTACTTCCCGCGCATCCGGGAGATCTGCGACAGCGCAGGGGTGCTCTTCATCGCCGACGAGATCATTACCGGCTTCGGCCGCACGGGGCGCTGGTTCGCGCTCGACCACTGGGGCGTGCACCCCGACCTCGTCACCTTTGCGAAGGGGATCACCAGCGCCTACCTACCCCTCGGCGGGGTGATGGTCTCCGGCGAGATCCACCGCGCCATCACGGACGCCCCACCCACCGAACGCTTCATGCACGCCGCGACCTATTCCGCCCACCCCACCTGCTGCGCGGTGGGGCTGCGCAATCTCGACATCCTGGAGAGTGAGGGTCTCGTGGACCGCGCCGCGGCGATGGGCCGGCGTCTGCTCGATCGGCTGCAGACGCTGCGAGACTTGCCGGTCGTCGGCGACGTCCGAGGGCTCGGGCTGATGTGTGGGATCGAACTGGTGGAGGACCGCGAGACGAAGAGCCCGGCTCTGGGGTTGGGAGCGCGTATCGTAAAGGAAGCGCGAGAGCGCGGGCTGATCACGCGCATGCGCGCCGGGCAGCGCGGCGATCATCCCATCGGTGACGTGATCTGCCTCGCCCCTCCGCTCGTGGTCACCGAAGCGCAGGTGGAGCGGATCGTCGAGATCCTCCGCGACGCCATCTCGGCGTGTCTGTAGGGGTGCGGCGGGAGCCTTTCCTCCTCCGCCCGGACGTCGTCTTCCTCAACCACGGATCCTTCGGCGCCTGTCCGCGTCCGGTCTTCGACGTCTACCAGCAATGGCAGCGTGAATTAGAGGGCCAGCCCGTGGAGTTCCTGGGCCGCCGCTTCGCCGGCATGATGGCCGAAGCGCGGGCGGCGTTGGGCGGCTACGTGGGCGCGGATCCCGAGGATCTCGTCTACGTCCCCAACGCTACGACAGGTATCAATATTGTCGCGCGCTCGCTTCCCCTCGCGGCCGGCGATGAGGTGCTCAGCACCGATCAGGAATACGGCGCGGCCGAGCGGACCTGGCGCTTCGTCTGCGAGCGGCGCGGCGCCCGGTTCATCCAGGTCGCGCTGCCGGCGCCGGCGGGGACGCCGGAGCAGATCACCGACGCGCTGTGGGCGCAGGTGACCTCGCGCACGCGGGTCGTCTTCCTCAGCCACGTCACGTCGCCCACGGCACTGATCCTCCCCGTCGCGCAGCTGGTGGGACGCGCCCGCGAGGCCGGCATCGTCACGGTGATCGACGGCGCGCACGCGGCCGGACAGCTCCCGCTCGATCTCGACGCCCTGGGCGCGGACTTCTACGCCGCCAACTGCCACAAGTGGATGTGCGCGCCCAAGGGATCGGGATTTCTGTGGGCGCGGCGGGAGAAACAGTCCCTGCTGGCACCGCTGGTCGTGAGCTGGGGGTGGCCGGAGGGGTTCATCAAGGAACAGGAGTGGCAGGGGACCAGGGATCCGGCGGCTTTCCTGGCCACACCGGCGGCCATCGAGTTCCTCCGCTCCCCGGCCTGGAGCGGCGTCCGCGAGCGTTGTCATGCTCTCGCGGCGGAGGGCCGCGCGGGGCTGCTCGCCCTCGGGGGAGGGCCTGCGCTCAGCCCCGATGGGGCTGGGTGGTACGCGCAAATGGTCAGCGTCCCTCTCCCGCTCGCCGATGGGGAGGAGGCGCAACGGCGGCTGCGGGAGGAATTTGCCATCGAGATTCCGGTCGTGGCCTGGAGGCACGTCCAGCTCATGCGGATCTCCGTGCAAGGCTACAACACGAAGGGGGACATCGAGGCGCTGCTGGCGGCCACGGCGCGGCTCCTGGAGGACCCACGCACGGGGCCGACCCACGGCGCTCCGTAGGGCAGCTCGCCCCTGCGCCGAATCCTCCCCCCATGGCGCATTACGACGTGATCGTCCTCGGTCTCGGCGGCATGGGCAGCGCGGCGGCCGCCCATCTGGCCGGCCGCGGGCGCCGCGTCATCGGCTTCGACCTCCATCCTCCTGCGCACGACCGCGGCGCCTCACACGGGCGCACCCGCATCATCCGCGAGGCCTACTTCGAGCATCCCTCCTACGTGCCGTTAGTCTGGCGGGCCTACGAGTTGTGGGCCGAGCTGGAGCAGGCGTCCGGCACGCTCCTGCTGCTGACCACCGGGGGGATCATGATCGGCACCCCCGAGAGCGTCCTGGTGCGCGGCGCACTGGAGAGCGCGCGGGTGCACAGGCTGGCGCATGAAGTGCTGGACGCAGGAGAGGTGCGCCGCCGGTTCCCCGTCTTCCAACCCGCCGACGAGATGGTGGGCGTCCTCGAGCCGCGCGCCGGCATCCTCTTCCCCGAGGAGTGTGTCCTCGCCCATCTGCGCCAGGCCGCGAGGGCCGGGGCGGAACTGCATCACGAGGAGCCGGTGCTGGCCTGGAGCGCCGCCCCGCGCATGGTGACGGTGTCCACGCCACGCAGCAGCTACGAGGCGGGCGCGCTGGTCATCGCACCGGGGCCGTGGGCGCCCGAGGTCCTCGCCGACCTCGGCGTGCCCGTGGTCATCGAACGGCAGGTCGTTCCCTGGTTCCGTCCGGCGCAGATGGAGACGGCCTTCGATCCCGCCCGCTGTCCCATCTACATGTGGCAGGTGGAGCATCGCCTCTTCTACGGGTTCCCGCAGCTGGCGTTCGACGGCGTGAAGATCGCCGAGCACGCCCACGGGAACGAAACCACCGCCGAGGGTATCCGCCGGGAGATCGCCCCTGGGGAGATCGAGGCGCTGCGCCGGGACTTCGTCTCGCGATTCATGCCGGCGGCCGACGGCCCGCTGCTCTCGGCCGTAACCTGCCTCTACTCGATGAGCCCCGACACCCACTTCATCCTCGACCAACACCCCGCGCACGAAAACGTGGTCGTGGCCTGCGGCTTCTCGGGCCACGGCTTCAAATTCACCCCGGTGGTCGGCGAGATCCTGGCCGACTTGGCGCTCGAGGGGCGAACCGGCCACGACATCTCCCTCTTCACTCTCGACCGGTTCGCCCGTGGGTGACGCCAGCCGGATCCTTCCTTCGCTCTACATCGGGAGCGCCCCGGCGTCAGAGGCAGATCTCAAGGAGTTGCGGAGGGAGGTCGCGCTGACCGCCCTGCTCAGCCTGCAGACCGACGCCGACCTGGCCGTGCGCAATCTCTCTTGGGAACGGGAAGCCGGCTGGTGCCGCGCGCTGGGGATCGAGGCGCACCGTCTGCCGATCGAGGACTGGTCGGCGCAGGATGTGATCGCGCATCTGGATGAAGGGGTGGAGGCGCTCCGCCGGTTGCTGGAGGACGGGCAGGTTGTCTATCTCCACTGCACTGCGGGGGTCAACCGCTCTCCGAGTATCGCCCTGGGATATCTGGTGCGGGTGGGCGGGCAGCCCATTGAGGATGCGCTAGTCCAACTCCAGCAGGCACGCCCGGGAGCGCGACCGTACCCCGACGTCCTGGAGGTCCTGCGGGGAGACGTTCCGCGCTAGCGCCCTCAGCCCGCGCTCCCGCCACCCCCACCACCACCGCCGCCACCGCCACCGCCGCCACCACCGGAGAAGCCTCCGCCCCCTCCGCTCCCTGAACTGGGAGGGGAGGACGCCGCCGCGACAGTGCTGCTGAAGGTGGAGGTGAACGACCGCATCCCGTCGATGAGGCCGGCGCCGCTACGGAAGCCGTCACCGGAGGACGATGACGTGTACCAGCCCATCGCCGTCGAGCGGGCGAGTTCTTCCGGTGGCACCAGTGCGCGCAGCGCCCGCAGCACTCGGTCGGCGACGCCGAGGGGGATGGCGTAGACGAGGTAGTGTTCCCAGACGGTGAGGGCGGGGACGGGCTGCCCTTTCATCTCGCTGAAGTCCCGGAGGAACCGCTGGAAGCCTCGCCAGCGGCGGAACTCGTCGGCGCCCTTCTGACTGCGCCGGTCAAGCGCGAAGCCCATCGCCATCAGGAAGATGCCCAGCGGGATGGACTCGACCGACAGGAAGGCCAGCGGCGGCGAGGCGACCACCCCGCCGAAGAACCCCCAGATGGCGAGGCCGGCCATCAGGCCTCCGACGACCTGCACCCTGCGGCGCGCGCGCGCGCTCCCGTCGTCGAACCAGCCATGGCGCTTCGCCGTCTCGACGGTCTGGGCGAGCCATTTCTTGAAAGAGCGCTGCAGCCGGACCTTGGCGGCGCCCTGAATGCCCGCCCGGGTGAGGTGCACCGGGCGGCCCGTGCGTCCGAAGAGCATCTCCAGCGCGCGCCGCTCGTGCGGCCAGAGGGCGTCGCGGGCGGGGATCGTTTCCCCGGCTACTTCAGGCACCGGCTCGGTCGTCGCCGAGAGAGTCTCCGCGCGCTCTTCGTCGCTCACCGGCGTACGCCGGCGCAGGATGTCCACAAGGCTACGCCGTTTCGGCCGGTCGCGCGGGGCCTGCATGTAGGTCGGGGTCAGGACGTACTCGTCGTCCAGCCCCGCTTCCTTCTGCACGATGGTGAGGTAGCCGCGCCGGGCCAGATCCATGATCGTGGCGACAAAGTCATCGGGCCGCACCCGCCGAAACCGCCACAGCACGCCGAGCTCCGAAGGGGAGTAGGTCCCGGGCAGCTCGCGATAATACTCGTCGGGCACCGTGGGCTCGTGCTCCCTGCCTACTCGGAGATAGAGGAAGAGAAACGTCCCCAGGACCGCCAGCGGGTAGAGGATCAAAAGCCCTAGGACGCCACGCGCCGTCTGCCGCTGCCGGTTGGCCCGGGCGGCCGCCACACCCTCTTCGGCCAGAATGGTCTGGAGGGCGGCGCGATTGACTCGTTTCCTCGTGCCGGGGGTGACCCGCGGGGGGAAGAGAAGCCGGCCCTCCACCATGGCGAAGGCGGGCAGAGCGGTCACGGTGAACCGCGCCCCTCCCTCTTCGGGCGTGGCGACACCGTGCAAGGGGCCGTGGCCCCAGACCTTGATGTCGGTCTTGGCAACGCTTCCCGGGAGGCGCACGGTGACGAGCACCTCGTCGCTGCGGACCTCCCACTCAGAGCCGATGAACTTCCAGTACACCTCCGCCACGTCGGTGTACACCGTGGCCACGTCGGCGAGCAGGTAGGAGATCGTGAAGGTGCGCTGTTCGTCGGCGGCCCGGTAGAACCACTTGATGTTCACCTCGCCGGGGCCAGGAGTGACCGCGAAGGTCCCTGGCTCCTCGCCCTCTGCCTCGCGGTAGGGGCCACGCTCGTCGGCGACACGGATGTCGGAGACGCCTCCCGAGCCCCGCAGCACCAGACGGCGGGTGGCGAACCGGAAGGACCCGTCGAAGTCGTAGGTGCGGCGCTCCACCACGCGCATCCCTCCATCGCGGCGCACCTCCGCGTCAATCTGGACGTTGGTGAAGTGAAAGGATTTGGCCGCGGCCTGGCCGCTCCAGGCCAGCAGGACGGCGGCCCCTGCGGCGCACACGACGGCCGCGCGGGCGACAACACGGGATGGGAAATGGCGGGTCACGTCAAGAGATCTTCGAGGGAGAGGACGGCGGTTCTTGCTGACGGCCGACCAGCGGGCGGGGGATGGCCGCCAGGAAAACCGGCTAGCGCCGCGGCGGACGGAACTCGCGCAGTTCGGCGACGATGCGTACGCTGCCGCCGTCGCTGGTGGCGATGGAGTCCTCTCTGACCATGCCGACACCGGGAGCGAACCAGCGCCAGGACTGCACACGCTCTTCGCCGACGACCCCTTCCAGATAGAGCTGGGCCGCGGCGAAGGTACCCGCGGCGGTGGTCACCTGCTCCATCTTGGCCCACTGCATGGCCACCCGCGCGGGGGTCGCGCCGGCTTTGCCGTTCCAGCTCCACCCGCGGCCCAACGTCGGTGGCAGCACCAGCATCGGCTGGGGTGGGCTGAGCATGATGTCGCCCCCTGGATAGATCCGGACGTGGACGTAGAGCGTGCCGCCCTCACGACGGTAGCACTCCCGCTGGGTCACGACGCCGTTGATCATGCTCTCGAGAATCTGGCAGGCGATCCCGCCGACCTGAGTGGTGCCGCTGGCGCGGACGATCAGATCTTGTCCGACCGAGGTGCGGTAGACCCATTCCGTGCCTGAGGTCAGCGGGAAGTAGTCGGGCGAAGCCCCGCGGGCGGGTCCGGCCATGGAGAGGGCAACCAGTGCGACGGCCAGGAACAAACGGGCCATACCGGAGTCATGCCCGGAGCGCATCTGCTCCAGACTAGAGCAGAGAGGGCCACCCCCGAAAACTGAACTACGAGCTCACGGTTTTCTGGGTGGCCCTCTCTGCCCCACTGTGGAGGACACAGCGCCGGGCACGACCCCGGGCTGTGACGGCGCGAGCGTGCAGGGCTGCTGACCGCGTCCGACAAAACCGTGGTCGTTTCAGTCGGTTTGGGAGGATGCGGTCAGCAGCTCTTTAGGCTTTCGCCGCGGCTCCCCGGTGTCGTGCCACGCCGTCGCCGATGCGGCGCAGCCCTTCCTCCAGATTTGTGGTAGAGGTGGCGTAGGAGAGACGCAGGTACCCTGCCCCGCTCGCCCCGAATGCGGTCCCCGACAGCACGGCCACACCCATCTCGTTGAGGAGAAACGCGGCAAAGCGGGCGCTGTCCGGATCTACTCTCTTGCAGTTAGGGAAGACGTAGAAAGCGCCCTGGGGCGTGCGGCAGGTCAGTCCGTCGATCGCGTTGAGCCCGCGGACGATCAGATCGCGGCGGCGACGGAACTCCGCCACCATGCGCTCAACGCTCTCCTGCGATCCGGAGAGCCCCTCCGCCCCCGCCAGCTGCGTGAAAGCGGCGGCGCAGGAGGTGGCGTTGGTGGCGAGCTGAGTCATCCGCTCGGCCAGGGGAGCGGGCATGACGCCGTACCCGAGACGCCAGCCGGTCATAGCGTAGGTCTTGCTGAACCCATCCAAAACGATCGTGCGCTCGCGCATCCCCGGCCATGAGGCGATAGACAGCTGCTCGCCCTCGTAGAGAATGCGTCCATAGATCTCATCGGAGAGCACCCAGGCCGGGCTTCCGGCCAGGGCCTCCGCCATAGCGGTGAGATCGCCGCGCGTGAGGACCGAGCCGCAGGGGTTGTGGGGGGAGTTCAACACGACCAGCTTCGTCCTCGCCGTGAGGAGCCGCCGGAACTCATCGGGGTCGGCGCGGAAGCCGTTCTCCTCGCGCAGCACGAGCGGCCGCACCGTCCCACCGGCGAACCGCGCCATCGATTCGTAGATCGGGTATCCGGGGTCGGGCACGATCACGTCGTCGCCCGGTTCGACCAGCAGCAGCATGGCGAAGAACATGACGGGCTTAGCGCCGGTTGTCAGGACGACTTCCTCGGGCGTCACGGCGAAGCCGCGGGTGCGCGCGACGTACGAGGCCACGGCCTCGCGGGCCTCCCACAGTCCGGCCGTGGGCGTGTAGTGCGTGTACCCGTCGCGCAACGCCTTGATCGCGGCGTCCTTGATGTTGGCGGGGGTATCGAAGTCGGGCTCGCCCACTTCCAGGTGCACGATGTGCCGCCCCTGGCGTTCCAGGGCTTTGGCCCGCGCCAGTACCTCGAAAGCCGTCTCCGTGCCCAGCAACTCCATCCGCCTGGCCAGACGCAGTTCCACGACAATCCCTCCCGCCGGCGTCCCGGTGCGAACCCTTTCGCCGCAGTGCGACGGCGTCCCTGCGACGCGCGGCCGCCGGCTCGCGCGCCCCACTCGCGTGGTTTGCTAGAATGTCCGTCGTGAGAGTGATCCATTACGGCCTCGGACCGATCGGCGTGGGGATCGCGCGCGTGGTCCTGGATCATGGGTGGACGATCGCCGCGGCCATCGACATCGATCCCCAGAAGGCGGGACGAGACCTCGGAACCGTCCTCGGCACCTCCCGCCTGGGCATAGAGGTCACCGCCGACGCCGCCGCGGCGCTGCGGCGGCCGGCCGACCTGGTGGTGCATGCCACCGGGTCACGGTTGGGAGAGGTCCTGCCTCAGCTGGAGGCGGCAGTCGCCGCCGGGTACGATGTCGCCTCCACGTGCGAAGAACTCGCCTATCCCTGGTTCCATCATCCCGGCGCGGCGCAGCGCCTCGATGCCCTCGCGAGGACTCATCGTGTCTCTGTAGTCGGCCTGGGCGTCAATCCGGGCTTCGTGATGGATCTTCTTCCCCTGCTCCTCACCGCGCCCTGCCGGGAGATCACGCGGATCACCGTCGAGCGCGTGGTGGACGCGGCACAACGGCGGGAACCACTGCGCCGGAAGATCGGAGCGGGTCTCACCACCGCGGCGTTTCGCGCCGGGGTCCGCGCGGGGCGTCTCGGCCACGTCGGACTGGTCGAATCTGTAGCGATGATCGCCGACGCGCTGGGGTGGCCCCTGCGGCGGATCAGTGAAGACATCCAGCCGGTGCCCGGCCGGGGGACCCGCGTCGCCGGGCTGCATCAGGTGGCCCGCGGGTTTCGCGCGGCGCCCGGATGGGGGGGCCGGGCCGCGGTGCGGTTGGAGCTCCGGATGGCCCTAGGCGCCCGGCGCCCGCATGACACCGTTACGATCCAAGGGACGCCTGCGCTGCATCTTGAGATCCCCGGCGGAATCCATGGGGATGTCGCCACCTCGGCGATCGTGGCCAACGCCCTCCCGGCCCTGAGGGAGGCGGCTCCTGGGCTCTGGCCGGTCAGCCGGCTGCCGCTGCTCCACTTCGTGGGAGCCCGCCCAGTATCGCCCTCGCCAGTGTCGCCACCCTAACCTCTGCCGCTCCCGCTGCCTGCAGCGCCTCAGCGCAGGCCGAGGCAGTCGCTCCACTGGTTAGAATGTCATCGACGAGCACGACCCTCCGATCCTCGAGAAGATGCTGGCGCACCGAATCGACACGGAAGGCGCCCCCGACGTTGGCCCACCGCGCCCTGGCCCCGAGACCGGCCTGCGGCGCCGTGGCTCTCTCCCGCTGGAGGACGCCGGCGGCCAGAGGGATCTGGAGGCCGCCGGCGACCGCCCCAGCGAGCAGGACGGCGTGGTCAAACCCCCGCTCCCAGAGGCGATCCTGATGCAAAGGGACGGGCACGACCACGTCGCTCCGCGCCAGGGCGGGATCTCCGCAAGCATGCCTGGCGAGGAGATCTCCGAGGGGGCGACCCAGGTCGGCGCGTCCTTCGAATTTGAATCGCGCGATGGCCGCGCGCATCCGGCCGGCGTAGAGCGCTGCCGAGGTCGCGGAGGCGAAGGGCGGAGGCGCCCGGAGACAGCGGCGGCACGTCCGCCTCTCCCCGGGCCTGCACGCGCCCAGTGGAATCCCGCAGCGGACACAGGTGGGGGGAGGAACCGGGGCACACTCTGCGCGGCAGGCCGGGCAAAGCAGCTCGCTGCCGGTCGCGCGGCAGAGGCCACAGCGGGGCGGAAAGAGTAGATCCCCTAGAAGGGAGAGCACACCATCGCCATCGGCGCAGGCGCGGCTGTTTTTCCCCCCGTGAAACTCGGAAGGTGCCCGATCCGTCCAACATATTAAGGAAGGAGGCGCAGAGGGATGAGAGTAGATGCATGCCAGGCCGGTCTGCTCACGCTGCTGGTGATGGGGATGGTCGCCGCGCGGGCGGCATCCTCCGCCGAGCCGACCTCCGTCCCTTTCACGACGGTGGCATCCGGTCGGCGTTCCGCCGTTGAGGCGCCCCTGCGAACCGTCATTCGGGACGCTGCGGGATGGACCGCTTTGTGGCGGAAACACACGGGGAGCGTTTCCGCCTCCCCGCCGGCGATAGACTTCCGGCGCTCGATGGTGATCGTGGTCTTTGCCGGCCGCGTCCCTGTCTCGACGGACCTGGCGGTCGTGCGGATCCTCTCAGAGGGGGACCGGCTGGTGGTCCAGTACCGGCAGGCAGAACGCCGGCCGCCTATGGATGACGGGCAGGAGACGACGCCGTTTCACATGGTGCGTCTGCCTCGCTCGGGGGGGGCCGTGAGGTTTCAACTGGCGAAGACGATACCCGTGCTGCCGGGCCCAGGTTCCTAGGTCCCCTCGTCCCAGGAACTGAGATAGCGTCGCTGTTCGGGGGTCAGTCTGTCGATGGCGATCCCCATGGCCTCGAGTTTCAGACGGGCGACCTCCTCGTCGATGGCCTGCGGCACCGCGTGGACCCCGGGAGGGAGTCGTTTCTCGCCACGGGCCAGAAGTTCGACGGCGAGCGCCTGGTTGGCGAAGGACATGTCCATGACCGCGGCGGGATGCCCCTCGGCGGCTGCGAGGTTGAGCAGCCGTCCCTCGGCGAGGAGGTAGAGCCGCCGGCCGTCGGCCAGGCGGTACTCATCGACGAAGGGGCGGACCCGCACCACCTCGCGCGCCAGCGCCGAGAGGGCGGGGATATCGATCTCCACATTGAAGTGGCCGGTGTTGGCGAGGACGGCGCCGTCGCGCATGCGCTCCATGTGCTCGCGGCGGATGACGTCACGGTTGCCGGTCGCGGTGATGAACACCTCCCCTACCTCCGCCGCGGCGTCCAGCGGCAGGACCTGGTAGCCTTCCATCACCGCCTCGAGCGCACGCAGTGGATCGGTCTCGGTGACGATCACCCGTGCCCCCATCCCCCGGGCCCGCATCGCCACGCCGCGCCCGACAAACCCGTAGCCGCAGATCACTAGCGCGCGCCCCGCCAGCAAGAGGTTGGTGGCGCGCATCAAGCCATCGACGGTGGATTGGCCGGTGCCGTACCGGTTGTCGAAGAGGTGCTTCGTGCGGGCGTCGTTGACGGCGATGATAGGGTAGCGCAGCGCGCCCTCTGCAGCCATGGCGCGCAACCGGATGACCCCGGTGGTCGTCTCTTCGGTGCCGCCGGCGACGCCCTCCAGCACCTCGACGCGCTCGTGGTGGACCGCGGTCACCAGGTCGGCGCCGTCGTCCATGGTGATATGGGGTCGCAGGTCGAGCGCCTGGTGGATGTGCCGGTAGTAGGTGTCGCGGTCCTCGCCTTTGCGGGCGAAGACGCCGATGCGCTCTTCCACCAGGGCGGCGGCCACGTCGTCCTGCGTGGAGAGGGGATTGCTGGCGCAGAGCGCGATCTCGGCGCCGCCCGCGGCCAGCGTGCGCATCAGGGCGGCCGTCTCGGTCGTTACGTGGAGGCAGGCGGCGATACGCGTTCCCCGCAAAGGACCCTCGCGCGCGAACCGCTCGCGCAGGCTTCGCACGACCGGCATCTCCCGCTCGGCCCAGGCGATGCGTGCGCGGCCGGGTGCGACCAGATCGGCATCGGTTACGTCGAATGCCGCCACGCAGCCATGCTGGCACAGGGGTGGGGAGGTGTCAACGAAACGAGGCGGCAACCCCACGCGGGATCCTGATCCATCGAACGGCGTATCCCTTTCGGATGCGACCGCCAGTCGGGAGACGAACAGTGCTGCCGCTCACTCGACTTCCCTCGACGGTCCCGATGCCGAACGTCGCCTGCCGTCGCAAAAACAAGGCGTACGGCAGGAGATGAGTGTAACCCGTAGAACGCACTCGGAAAGCCCAAGGCAAAAACCCACGTAGGGCCTGAGGTCCCAAACCCGCTCCCCTCCTGCGTCTTCGACGGTGTGCCGGGTCGCGGCGCCCGAAGGCCCTCGATGTCTGCAGGCATGACGGGTTGACAATGATGCGCGAGCGATCGGATCACCGTCTCAGGCACCGCCTGAGGTCAGGATTCACGCTCGTCGAGGTGACCATTGTGTTGGGTATCTTGGGCGTGGTGCTTGGGCTGGGACTGCCCTCCTACCTCGATTACACCAGCAATCACCGGGTGCGCGCGGCGGCTCAGGCCCTGGCGTCGAACCTGGGCGCCGCACGGCAGGAAGCCATCACGAGACGAACCGCCGTGACCGTCAGCCTATCCGTACGCGACCCCGCCTGTGTGAGCGCCGGGCGCGCCGCCTCCTACACCATCAGCCGGGATGCCACCCTGATCTCCCGGACCTGCCTGGAGCAGAGGGTCGGGTGGGTCTCCCCCCCGCAGGGTGGAGTGATCTTCCAGTCAACCGGCGGCTCTCCCGTCGCCGTCGTGCTGCGGCTGCGCAGCACCCGGACGGGGCGAATCCATACCGTGTCGATCGCCGCCGAGACCGGGGTTATCACGCATGATGCTCGGTGAGCTCCTTTCTGCTCGGAGGCCCGCCGGCGCGGGGGGCTTCACGCTTGTCGAAGTGCTCATCGCCATGACCATCGTTGCCCTGGTCACGCCCTTTCTCATCGGCGGACTGATTGCGAGCCTCACCCACGCCCGGCAGTCGGAGGACCGGGGAGCGGCCACGGCATGGGCGCAGGCGGAGATCGAGCTCCTCCGCGGGCGATGCTTCGAGCGGCTCACCCCCTCGACGCGCAAGATCGTCCCTACCTCGCTCCAGCCAGGGGAGC
This sequence comes from bacterium, assembly GCA_036004665.1. Classification (GTDB taxonomy): domain Bacteria; phylum Sysuimicrobiota; class Sysuimicrobiia; order Sysuimicrobiales; family Humicultoraceae; genus JACQGZ01. Next base: position 14,165 of record DASYRG010000025.1, read on the forward strand.
CTCCGCTTCCAGAGGGGTTCGCCGCCGGGATCGTCCGCCTCGAACCGGCGGAGCCTGCCGGGCTCAAAGCCATCGTCAGCCTCTACGCGCGCGACTGGCCGGGCCGCGATCCGCCCGGCCTCGCGGCCTTCACCACCAGCACCTACATGGCTGATCTCCGGGTCGCGGGAGCGTGTCCGTGAGGTCGCCCTGGAGGGCCGGGTCGGAGCGCCGGGGCACGACGCTGATCGAGGTGCTGACGGCCCTGGCGATCGGCAGCATCATCACCAGCAGCCTGTACCTCCTGGTGGGCAGTACGATCAAGGCCCGTCTGATCGTGGGCGCGCGTGTCTCCGATCAGGAACGCGGCCGGCTGGCCATTGGCTGGCTGGCCGATCGACTTCGTCAGGTGAACTTCGACGCTGCGGCGGCCTGCCCGGACGGGTTCGTGCGCCTTGGCTCCGGCCGTGGATTCGCCGGGCGAATGGCTTTCCGAGCGGTCATCGACCACCACCTCACGCCGCCCCGGCGGACTTACGTCTTCTACCTCGACCAGGGGACCCTCTGGCAGGAGACCCTGACGCAGGAAGCCCCCGAGCAGTGCGGCGACGAAGCGGAGCGCCGTGTCCCTTCCTCCGCGAGGGTCGTGGTCGCGCCTCCAACGGTGCAGGATTTCCGCCTGCGCTACCTGGATGCCAACGGCCTGGGCGTCGCCGATCCTGCCCGCGTCCGGCTGGTCGGGATCTCCTTGACCGTGCTGGCCACCGGGGCCTCAGGGCGG
>DASYRG010000026.1:0-33221 GCA_036004665.1 bacterium
CTTGTGGCGGTCTTTGTCCTGGCGGCCTTCGTCATCGCGCCCACTCCTTTGTCATCTCAGACCGCTTTCTGCTTCCATCTCCCACGCCGGAAGACGATGATGCTGACGATGGCCAGGATCGAATAGGATACGGCCAGTGCCGCAAAGACTCCCAGCGGCCCAAGTCCGATCCGCGTCGCCAGCGCGTAGGCCAGCGGGATCTCGAACAGCCAGAAGACGAAGATGTTGATTACCGTGGGGGTCCAGGTGTCTCCCGCCCCGTTGAACGACTGCGTCAGCACCATCCCGTAAGCGTAGAAGAGAAATCCGCCGCTGATGATGCGCAGACCAGGGATTCCGTAGCGTTGCACCGCCGGGTCCCCGCTGAAGAGCCCGATGATCTGGGGCGCAAGAGCCAGGAACACCAGGCCGATGACGCCGAGGAAGACCATGTTGTAGAAGGCCGCCTGCCACACGGCGCGTTCTGCGCGCTCGGGCTTGCCGGCGCCCAAATTCTGGCCGACCATCGTCGCGGCGGCGTTGCTGATGCCCCAGGACGGCAGCAGCGCGAAGATGATGAGACGGATCGCGATCGTGTAGCCGGCCAGCGCAGCGCTGCCGAAGGTCGCGACGATCCTGACCAGGCCGACGTAACTCGCCGTCCCGATCAGCACCTGGAACGCCGCTGATCCAGACAGACGCAGCATGCTCAGCATCGTCCTGAGGTCGAGCCCCACGTGACGGGTCGTGATAGCGACGCGCCCCCGCCCTCGAGCCAGCGTCAGCAGCTGGTAGGCGACGGCAGTGCCACGGCCAATGTTCGTGGCTACGGCTGCGCCGGTCACCCCTAGCTCAGGAAAGGGGCCGACGCCAAAGATGAACAGCGGGCCGAGGACGATGTTGATCGCGTTACCGAACCAGAGGACCCGCATGGCGATGGCCGCGTCTCCGGCCCCGCGGAAGACCGCGTTGATCACGAAGAGCAGCAGGATGGTGGCATTCCCGCCAAGCATGATCCGGGTGAAAGTTGAGCCCTGGGCGATCACGGCCGGGGAGCCGCCCATCACCGCCAGTAAGTCAGGTGCGTACCGTCCCCCGACGGTTCCGATGATGAGCGAGATGAGCACGGCCAGCCCTATTGCCTGCACTGCGGCGCGCGCCGCGCCATCCAGGTCGCGCTCGCCGACCCGCCGCGCCACCATTGCCATCGCACCAATAGACACGCCCATCGCCACGGTATAGATCAGGGTGAGCATCGACTCCGTCAGGCCGACGGTGGCGACCGCATCCGCCCCCAGACGGGCCACCCAGAAGACATCGGCCAGGGCGAAGATCGACTCCATGACCATCTCCAGCACCATCGGGACGGCCAGCATGACGATAGAGCGCCTGATTGGGGCTGTAGTGTAATCCAGGGATGCGCCGCGGACAGCATCGCGCAGGGTGGTCCAGAGTCCCTGGAGCCGTGAGTCCGGTTTGCGAGGAATGTCCACCGCAGGGAGAGCCTCGGCTCGTTCCAGGGGGTCTAGCATTGCTCCCATTGTCGCAAACCTCTCAAAAATGCGTCGTAGGCCTCAACCTACCAAAACCCCGGTGGCAATCAATGTGATCCACTTCACTGACTTTCGGGGGATCCATTGTCCAGGGCGGCTTTCCGGATGGCGGCGACCAGTTCTTCCGGGCCTCGCCGCTTCGATACAACGGCGGCCGCCCCGGCGGCCATCCCCCGAACCAGCGTGGCCGCATCTTCATGGAAGGTAAGGATGACAACGGCCGTCCCCGGCGCCATGCCCCGTAGCGCGGCCGCGGTTCTGATGCCGTCGATGCCTCCCGCTTCATCATCGACAAGAACGACATCCGGCTGAAGCAGGGCGGCCAATTCAAGGGCCGTAGCCTCATCGCCCGCTTCGCCCAGCGCGGCCATATCCGGCTCCACGGCCAGTCTCATCCGCAACCCCCGCCGCATTGAGGGCTCCTTGTCTACGATCAGGAGGCCTATCATCGAGAACAGAATAAAGAACGGGAGGGGTGCGTTGGCTCGAACGGGTGATGGGCACCGGCCCTGGGCTTTCGGACGGCGCCTCCCGTTGGGTCCCTTTCCGCCAAAAGACGGAGGACACAGGGCTCAAAGAGACGGAGAATCGAGGAAATGACCATCCGGATTTTGATCGCGGATGATCACAGCGTAGTCCGTCAGGGGCTGCGGATGTTCCTGGCACTGGACCCGGAGCTGGAAGTGGTCGGGGAAGCCGCAGATGGCTCTGAGGCTCTTCGGCTAGCCCTGGAGGTGCGTCCCGACGTGATCCTGATGGACCTGCTGATGCCGGTGATGGACGGTATCGCCGCCACGCAGGCCGTGCGCGCGGCGCTGCCCGACACCGAGGTCCTGGCCCTGACCAGCGTGCTGGAGGACGCGTCGGTGGTCGGCGCGGTGCGGGCCGGAGCGATCGGCTACCTGCTCAAGAACACCGAGGCGGACGAGCTACGCAGGTCCATCAAGGCAGCGGCGGCCGGGCAGGTGCAGCTCTCGCCTGAAGCCGCAATCCGCCTCATGCGTGAAGTGCGCGCTCCCGACAGCCCCGAGACGCTGACCGAGCGTGAGACGGAGGTCCTTCGGCTGGTGGCCCAAGGAATGGGAAACAAGCAGATCGCGCGGATGCTCGAGATCGGGGAGAAGACGGTGAAGACGCACGTGAGCAACATCCTGGCCAAGCTGGGTGTACAGAGCCGGACCCAGGCGGCGCTCTACGCCGTCGAAATCGGTCTGGCGTCGCCGATCATGGCGCGCGAGGGTGTGTGATGCCGAAACGCCGGGATGCGACCCTTAGCCCGCTCTCCACGTTCTCAGAACGTCTGAGTCTTGCCCCGCTCTCCACATTTTTTGAAGCGTCGCTGGACGGCATCCTCCTGCTTGATGAAGAAGGCCGCTACCTCCACGCCAACCCCACCGCCTGTCAGCTCATGGGGTACAGCCTCGAGGAACTGAAGGCGCGCGACCTCTTCATGAATACCCCGCCGCATGCGCAAGAGGCGATGCGGAAGCATCTTGCGGAGGTGCGGGCTAAGGCAGCGGCGGGGCACTCCCGGCCGCAGTTGGGCTCGGGATCGCTGCTCCGCGCGACCGGTGAGGAGCGCGAGATCGAGTGGATCGTGGCGCCCTTCCTGATGGACGGACGGAAGCTGGCCGTGGTGATGTTCCACGACGTGACCGATGCGCACCGGCTGGCTCGGAAGGCTGAAGCGCTCCGGCAGATCGCGTCTACCGTCGCGGTCGCCGGCTCCCTGGAGGAAACACTGGCCACGGTGGCGCGTGCCGTCGTCGAGGCCAGTGGAAGCATCTATTGCGGGTTGTTCCTGATCGATGAGAAGGACAAGTCTGTTCGCGTCTACGGAGGATACGGAGAAGGCCATCCCATCAAAGGAGAGAAGGAGGCCTGGGAGGCGGTTGTCCGCGCCGGGGCGCCCGCGCCCGGTTTTGAGGCGGTCGAGCGAGGAGAGCCCGTCATTCTCCACGACCTCGGCGAGCGCTTACTCGCCGATCCCCGCTATGCGCTCGTACATCCGTTCATTCGCGACGATCTCACCAAATGCGCGAGCACGACGGTAGCGAATTTGCCTATGCGCTATGGCAAACGGATCCTCGGATGGATGAATGTCACCTATACGCCACGGCGAGATCCCAGTGATGCCGAAATCGCCTTCCTTGGGGCGATCGCCGACCACGCGGCCGTGGCGTCCGAGATCGCCAGGCTGCTGGTCGAGGCCCGGGAGAAGGCGGCGCTAGAGGAACGGCAGCGTCTGGCGCGTGAGCTGCACGATTCGGTGTCGCAGGCGCTCTACGGCATCGCCCTCGGGGCCCGGACGGCTCGGACCTTGCTCGACCGCGACCCTGCGCAGGCTACTGAACCCCTGGACTACGTGTTGTCGCTGGCCGAGGCGGGCCTGGCGGAGATGCGTGCCCTGATCTTTGAGCTGCGCCCGGAATCGCTCAAAGAGGAAGGCCTCATCGCGGCCCTCACCAAGCAGATCGATTCCGCGCGGGCGCGGCACAAGATTTCGGTACAGGCGGATCTCCCCGCTGAGCCAGCGATCCCCCTGGAGTCGAAAGAGACGGTTTACCGCATCGCGCAGGAAGCCCTGGCCAACACGGTTAGGCACGCCCGGGCCAACCGCGTGACCCTCCAGGTGGACGGGGGACCGGCGGACATCGTCCTCGAGGTAGCCGACGATGGGGTGGGGTTTGACACGAATGGGTCTTACCCCGGCCACCTGGGCCTCCGGTCGATGCAGGAGCGTGCCGCCGCCGCCGGCGGGTCGCTAGAGGTCGACAGCGCGCCAGGCCGCGGGACCCGCATCCGCGCCAAAATACCCATCGAGAACGGCTTGTAAGAAAGCCAAACAGCACGCACTTCCCTGCTTTGTCTAGAACCATTGGTCATGTGACGTGCGTCACAAGGGCCTCCGTCTCTTGGCGGAGCCCGCAGACCCCCCCGCAGGTTGGAGCGCAATTTAGGTCGTTAGTTCATCGGCAGCGGAGGCGTGGTCGCGTGTAATTGCGGCATCGAGAGTCCGACGGATCACCTGCTCGGGCCCTTCGACGAAAGGAGGTGAACAGAATGCGCAGGCTGATCGCTTCGGCGAGCCTCTTTGTGCTCCTGGTCCCGGCGGTGGCTTTTGCGGCCCCTCCGGACCGCGATCCCGCTGGCAGCTCGGAGTACGAGGAGTATGTGATCCTGCTCCCGGCCTCCGCGCCGGGAGTCGCGGTCAATGAGCGCGACCCCGCCCCCAGAGCCGATGACGCCGCTGCCGGTGGATCCGACAGTGACGACGGCGCTGCCGGTGGATCCGACAGTGACGACGGCCCGGGACCGCGGTAGGCTCCCCCAGCAGTAAGACACTGTGAGAGCCTGTTCACTCATGGTGGCGGTCGGTGGAGGGAGAAGGGCTAAGCACGACGCCTTCCCCCTCTGCCGATGCGGAGACCAAGCGTGAAGCACTACGGATGATTGAGAACGTGTAGATCACGTTGGAGACTGGTGAGCAAGAACGATGAATCGGTGGGTCCTGCATTCTATCCTGTCTGCCGTGCTCTTTGTGGCCGTCTCGGCCCCTGTGCTGGCTCAGGCTCAGCCGCGCCGGCTCTCTACCGCTGACGTCGCGGCGGTCGCCCTGCAGAACAACCTGCAACTCCGCGCTGCCGCGTTCGAAGTCGCCGTCGCGGAGGCACAACTGGCGCAGGCGCGCGGCGCTCGGATGCCGCAAGTGGTCGTTTCCGGATCGTACACACGCCAGGGACTCCCCGGCCAGACTCTGTCCTTCCCCAATCCCTTTGGGCCCGTGCCGCCGGTAATCACGTTCACGATTCCTCCGCCCGATCCCAACCTTCTCGCCCTGCGGCTCGCGCTCCAGTTCCCGCTGTACACCGGCGGCCGTCTCGAATCGCAGATCGTGCTTGCTGAGGCGAACCTGCGCGGCGCCCGCGCCGTCTTCGAGCGCATCAAGGAGCAGATCGTCTTTGCCGCGCAACAGACCTACCTCCAGGCTCTGTTAGGGCAGGAGAACGTCGCGGCGGCGGCGCGCGCCCGAGAATCGGCGGCAGAGAACCTGCGGGTCGCCCGGGCACGGGTGCAGAGCGGCGCCGCCCCCCAGTTCGACGTGGTGCAGGCCGAGGTCACGGTCGCGCGCGCCGAGCAAAGCGCCCTGGCGGCAGAGACCAGCGTGCGGAGTGCGCATGCCGACCTGAATGCCCTTCTCAACCTTCCGCTGGATGCACCAATCGCACCCGCCGACACCCTCGCGCCGCAGCCGGTCGATGGGATGGTCTTGGACGCCATCGCTCGGGCGCTACGGGACCGTCCCGAACTGGTCGAGGTGCGCAGTCGGATGGAGGCCGCCAGGGCCAGTATCGAGCTGGCGGCCAGCGGCGGTCGCCCGAGCTTGACGCTGAGCGCGGGGTACGACCTGAGCGGCAGCAGCCCCGCCAGCATGGACAGCGGGTGGTCCGTGACGCTCGGCGTGACGCTCCTGATCTCCGATGGCGGGGTCACGCGGGAGCGGATCCGCGAAGCCGAGCTCCGGCTGGCGCAGTTGCGAGTCCTGGAGGCGAGGACACGCCAGACAGTGGAGCTCGAGGTGAGGCAGGCGTGGTTGAGTCAGGAGCAGGCCGCGGGGCAACTGGACCTTGCGGCGAAGGCGGTGGAACAGGCGCGTGAGGCCGCGCGGCTCGCGGCGGTCCGGTACCAGGCAGGTGTCGGCACCTCCCTCGAGGTTATCTCCGCGCAAACGGTGCTCGCTGAGGCGGAACTCGGGCTCGCCTCCGCACGCTTCGGACAGAATCTGGCCCGCCTTCGCATTCTGCTAGCGACGGGAGCGTTCTGATGATGAGGAGAGGAAAGAGCATGAAGCGTCGGTGGATCATCGTCGTAGGGATTGTGATTCTGGGCGTGGCGGCAGCCGCCATAACGTTCCGCAGGGGCGGCCCATCAGCAGGCGCAACTGCCGCCCCGGTGGTGACTCCAACCACCCCCACGGCCGTGGCGATCGTGGCGGCCCGCCGCGCCGATCTGGTCACCCGCATCACGGCCACCGGCACGGTCACCGCACTGCGCGAGGCCAGGATCGCGCCGAAGATGCCCGGTCTCGTCGCAGCGGTGCTCGTCGAGGAAGGCGACCGGGTCGCCGAGGGAACGCCTCTCCTGCGGCTCGACGGAAGCAGCATGATCGCCGCCCAGGCACAGGCACGCGCGGGAGTGATGGCGGCCCGCGCCCGACTGGCACAGCTCGTTGCCGGTGCCAGGCCCGAAGAGCGCCGTCAGGCGGTCAACGCCGTGGCGCAGGCGGAGGCAGCGCTCCAGGCCGCCCGGATCCGGCTCCAGTCCCTGCAGCGCGGCGCGCGGCCGCAGGAGCGAGAACAGGCCGCCAACGCGGTGGCGCAGGCGAAGGCTGCGCTCGACATGGCGCAGGCCGACGTCGACCGCATGCGCATGCTCTTTGCTCAGGGTGCGGTGGCGAAACAGCAGCTCGATGCCGCTGAGATTCAGTTCCGCGTTGCCCGCGCAGCCTATGACTCGGCCCGACAGCAGCAGAGTTTGGTGAACGAAGGACCCCGCCATGAGGAGATCCAGGCGGCGCAGGCGCAGCTGGCCCAGGCTCAAGCTGCCTACGACTCGACCCGACAATCACTTCGTCTCGTGGAGATGGGGCCGCGGGCCGAGGAGATTGATGGCGCGCGGGCCCAGCTTGCCAGCGCCGAGGCGCTGCTCGCCGCCGCGAGCATCAGCGTGCGCGATGTCACCGTGACGGCCCCGTTTGCCGGGACGATCGTCCAACGCATGGTCGAACCGGGCGAAAGCGCATCGCCCGGTGTCCCCGCGTTTCTGCTGGCGCAGCTCGACGCGGTGAATGTCGAACTCGCCGTTCCGGAGCGCCACCGCTCGGCGCTCCGGCAGGATCAGTCTGTCGTCACTCAGGTGGATTCGTTGCCCGGCCGGACGTTTCGGGGGCAGATCACCGAAATCAGTCCCGGAGCCGCGGCGCAGAGCCGTTCTTTCACCGTGAAAGTCCGCGTCGCCAATTCCGACCAGACGCTCCGGCCCGGGATGTTCGCACGCGGCACAATCGTCACCTCAACCCGTCCTGGCGTCCTGCAAATCCCCGAGCGTGCGCTCCTGACGACGGGGGGCGGGACCATCGTCTTCGTCGTCCAGGATGGACGAGCTGTTCGCCGAGCGGTCCTTACGGGAGCGCGGCAGGGCGGGTTCGTGGAGATCAGATCCGGGGTCCGTGAGGGAGAGCAGGTGGTCGTCGAAGGCCAGGAAGGGCTCGCCGACAATCAGGCCGTGGCGCCGCGCGCGCCACAACGGTAAGGGAGGCTTCTGATGCAGTGGCTGGCTGAACTATCCGTCCGCAGGCCGATCCTGGCCTCGGTGCTCATCCTCACGCTGGTCTTCCTGGGCGTGTTCTCGTACTATCGCCTGAACGTGGAACGCTGGCCGAACGTCGATATCCCCTTTGTGGGGATCACCACGCGTGTGCCTGGCGCCTCTCCGGAAGAAGTCGAGAGCGATGTCACCGACAAGCTCGAGGCGGCGGTCAACACCATCAGCGGCATCAATACGCTGAGCTCCACGTCCGCGGAGGGGTTCTCGCTCATCTTCATCGAGTTTCTCCTGGAAAAAGATATCGACGTGGCCGTGCAGGAGGTGCGGGACAAGGTCAACGTGACCCTGGCTGATCTCCCCGCGGAAATCGATCCTCCCGTGATCGAGCGGTTCGATCCAGGCGCCACTCCGGTGCTGATGTACGCGCTCTCAGCAAACCGGCCGATCCGTGACATCACCGAGTACGCTGACAAAGTCATCCGCCCCGCCCTCGAAGGCACGGCGGGCGTCGGCCAGGTGCAGGTCGTCGGGGGGCAGGCTCGCCAGATCAACATTCTGGTCGACCCGGCCAAGCTGCAGGCGTACGGATTGAGTGTCACCGACGTCATCCGCACACTTCAGGCACAGAACGTGCAGGTGCCGGCGGGCAGTCTGGATCAGGGCGCCGAGCGTCTCACCATCCGCACGTTGGGACGCGTGACGTCCCTCGCCCAACTGGAACGGGTCGTCATTGCCAGCCGGGACCGAGTCCCGATCGCGTTGAGCGAGATCGCTCGCATCGAGGATGGCGCCGCCGAGGCGGAGACCGTCGCTAACGTGGACGGCGAGCGCGCGGTTATCCTGCGCGTCGTGAAGCAGTCGGGCAGCAACACGCTCGAAGTCGTCGAGGCGGTGAAGGAGAAGGTCCACGCGATCGAAGCCACCCTGGCCGCGGGGTATCATTTGCAGCTCATCCGCGACCAGGCGGTGTTCGTCGAAGCCTCTACGCACGCCGTGCAGGAGCACCTTATCTTGGGCTCGATCCTCGCGGCGCTGGTGGTGCTCGTCTTCCTGTGGAACTGGCGATCCACCATCATCGCGGCCATCGCCATTCCCACGTCACTCATCAGCACCTTTGCGCTCCTGTCGGCGATGGGGCTGACCCTCAATACGATTACGCTGCTCGCCCTGGCGCTGGTGGTCGGCATCGTTATCGACGACGCCATCGTGGTGCTGGAGAATATCTATCGCTTCATCCATGAAAAGGGTCTGCCGCCGGTGCAGGCCGCGATTGAAGGCACGCGTGAGATTGGCCCGGCCGTGTCGGCGACGACGCTCAGCCTGATCGCGGTCTTCCTGCCGCTCGCCTTCATGGGTGGGATCGTCGGGCGATTCATGGCGAGCTTCGGGTACACCATGGCCTTCGCCATCGGCGTGTCCTTGCTGGTAAGCTTTACCCTCACCCCGTCTCTCGCTGCGCGGTGGCTATCCAGACGGGTCCGGGCCGGGAATGCGGAGAACGCGCCGGCGGGGGAAGCGACGATCGCCAAGCCGCCCGAGTCTCGGGGCCGGATCTACGGCACCATCGAGCGGTGGTATTTGAGACTGCTGGGCGCCTCACTGCGCCGGCGGTGGGTCGTGGGCATCCTGATTCTCGTCACGCTGTTCAGCATCGCGCCCCTCGGCGCGGCGGTGAACCAGAACTTTCTCCCTGAAGACGATGAGTCGCAGTTTGACGTCGTCATCCGGGCACCGGAAGGGTGGACGCTCGAGGCGACGGAACGCCTCGCGAACCAGATGGGTCTGGAGATCCACCGTCTCCCGGGCGTCGCGCATACGGTGGTGACGGTGGCAGACGACGCCCAGCGCACCCCGAACCGTTTCAGCCTCTTCGTCAAGCTCGCGGACGTTAACGAGCGGAGGGTGTCCCAACACGCGCTCATGGCACGCGTGCGCGACGAAGTGCTCCCGAGGTACGCGCACCTCGGCCTACGGACGAAGGTGAGCCTGGCTTCGGAGTTCGGCGAGGGATTCGAGCCCATTAACTATGTCATCAGCGGTCCGGACCTCGCGGTGCTGACTCGGGCGGCGGAAGTGGGAGAAAAAGCCCTGCGTGAGATCCCCGGCGTGGTCGATGTCAACTCTTCGCTGATCAGCCGCAAGCCGCAGCTGGGGATCACGGTCGACAGGATGCGGGCGGCCGACCTGGGCGTGAGCGTGATGGATGCCGCGATGGCGCTCCGCGTGCTCGTTGGTGGCGTTGAGGTTTCAACATTTACCGAAGGCGGGGAGCAATACGAGGTCCACATGCGCGCCGAGGCCGCCTACCGCAGGAATCTGGAAGGTTTGAGTCAGCTCACTACGGGCTCGGCTTCGCTCGGGGCGCTCCCGCTCGAGCAGGTGGTCCGGATCGAGCGCGGAGTCGGCCCCAGCGTCATCGACCGCTTCAACAGGCGGCGTCAGGTCACGCTCACGGCGAACTTGCTGCCCAACACCGACCAGGCCGGTGTCATGCAGCAGCTCGACTCCACCATTCGCGGATTAGGGCTCCCGGCCGGATATGCAACAAACTTCGCCGGGGCAGCCGATGCCCAGGGCGAGCAGGCGGCGGCCTTCATGACGGCGTTCATGCTCTCCTTCGTGTTCATGTACCTGGTGCTGGCGGCCCAGTTCGAGTCCTGGATCCATCCGATCACGATCCTGCTCTCGCTGCCGTTGACGGTGCCGTTCGCTCTCCTCTCGATCCTGCTGCTGCAGGGATCGTTGAACATCCTCTCCCAGCTGGGCATCCTGGTCCTCTTCGGTGTGGTGAAGAAGAACGCCATCCTGCAGATCGACCACGCCAACCGGCTGCGGGCCAGGGGCCTGGACCGGAACGCCGCGATCATAGCGGCCAGCCGCGACCGGCTACGTCCGATCTTGATGACGACGATCGCCTTCGTCGCCGGCATGATCCCCCTGGCGATCTCCCGGGGCGTCGGCGCGGAAACGAACCGCGCGATGAGCTCGGTGATCATCGGCGGTCAGGTCCTCTCCCTGGTGCTTACCCTGGTGGCGATCCCAGTGATCTACTCGCTGTTCGACGACCTCACGCGGCTGAGAGTCTGGAGCCGAGTGACCCGGCCTGTGAGGATTCTGTGGACTCGTTTCGCAGCCAGATTGACAGCTCGTCGCCCGGCGAGATCCGCGCCAGAACTGTTGGGTGGCGACGCCGGAGGTGGAGAGGGAGAGTAAACGCGGCTGTTGACCGCGTCACCCATCACCCGCCGATCATTGGCGATGCGCATGATGACGGCAAGCACCGGCGGCGCCAGGAAGCCGTTGATGACGGCCGTCCAGAAGAGCGCCTTGATGGATTGATGCCCAGGAAGTCAATCCTGATGCCGATCAGCGTCGCGGCGGCCATCACCCCGTAGAACCCCCGGGCGCGTCACAGCCGCTCGTCCAGTCCCGATCGCCAGCCCCATGCCTCGGCGACGGCGTAGGCGGCCGAGCCCGTGAGGATCGGGACGGCGAGGAAACCCGTGCCAACCAGCCCCAGGGCGAAGAGGAGTCCTGCCGCGTCACCCGCAAGTGGCCGCAGCTCGTGAGCCGCCTCGACCGCCGACGCGATAGCTTTCGTGCCCGCCTTGAAGAGGGTGGCCCCCGTCGCCAGCATGATGAAGTACATGATGCTGATGGAAAACAGCATGCCGACATCCACGTCCCACTCCGCCGTCCTCAGCTCTGTTTTCGTCGCGCCTTTTGCGCTGCCAGAGGTGCCGCCGACCCATCCCAATCTCTTCCTCGACCTCCTGGGAGGCCTGCCAGAAGAAGAGGTAGGGGGGACGCCATTCCGAGAAACGTCAGGAGCGCGGTCCAGAGGAGCGAGTAGCCGAGTGAGGCGCCGGCGGTGGCGTACGTACCGATGCCTGAGGGGTCGTCGTCCGCGCAGCCGGTGATCAGGCCCGGACCCAGGAGTTTGAAGAAGCGTCTAATGGGGTTTCGGTCTCGAGTTTTCAACGCCTGCGCAGCTGACGAATGTGCTTCCGGGTCCGGACGACCCGAGAATCCTGCGGAACAATGCTGATCGAGCCATCCGTCTCCAGGACTGCGAGCTTCACCTCGCGGACGGATTCCACACCATGCTCCCGCATGGCCATTTCCAGTTCAGACCGCTCCAGCCCCTCTTTGCGGAGGTGCGGCGCAAGAAATTCTCCGTCCTCGACCAGCACCGTGGGTGTCCCCTCCAGGAGTCTTCCCCAGAAACCGCCGCGAAGACGGACGGCCCCCAGGGCCCAGCTCATTGCGAGCAAGACTCCGGCGGCCAGAACACCGCCGGCGAGAGAGACATCCGGGCCGACCATCGCATTTTGCACGGCGTTGGCGATGAGGAGTATGGCCACGAGGTCGAGGATAGTTATCTGACCCATTTCCCGCTTGCCCAAAATGCGTAGGCCCGCAAAGATGAACAGGTAGACCACCGCCGTCCGGGTGACGATCTCCCATGCTGGGATCGCCAAAGGCAGCATGCATGCACCTCCGTTGATGGTGTTCCTTGTCCGATTTGGTCTCGGCGAGCGCCGCACCTTCCGCCGATGGTGGTCGTACGGCGCGCGCTTACGCAGGCAGTGCGAAGGGTCTCGAAAAGCAGGGAGTGGCCAAGGCGGGAACGGGCAAAGACGACTACGAACAAGCCTTCACGCGATCTTTGCGAAGAGGCTGCGGGCTTCGGTCAGTTGGGTCTGTCCCCGTCATATAGCTGTTTTTGGATCTCTTTCAATGAGGCTCTAAACCCAACCGTTTGAATGGGACCGATATAGCAATTCGCGTCCTGGGGAAACGTGAAAGGCCCTTCGTCCGCTTGAAGCATTTTCTCGGACAGGACGAGCGCGATGGTGTTTGTTCCGGGGGATGCGAGGCCAGCCTCCAGATCATCAATCAATGCCTCCAACTGGCCTGGCTCTATGAGGACGATGACCGTCTTCATGGTGTCTGCATTGTCTCCCCATGCCTGGTTTGAGGACTTTTCCGTGACCAGCGCAAGAGGTCTTTCCCGATTGGCCGCATCGCCAGACTGATGGATCCGGGTGCACGAACGAAGATAGCGACGGGTAGTGACCGCCGGTCTTCGCTGTCAAGAAGAGCGGGGAGCCTGGGCGAACCTCTCCCAGGCTCCCAGAGATAGCGTGCGCGCAGCTTTCGGCCGGCCTTCGTTACGCCCCTGCCCCTGGGGGAGTGACGATGCCGAGCTGCGTCAAGACGCCGAGGGCATCGAACTGCTCCCAGCTCTCCACGAACTTCCCGCTTGCCACACGCCCGATGAAGACCCCCTCAAACGTCACCGGCTTGCCTGTTGAGGGGATGCCTTGGAACTCCCCCTTGTGTGTTCCGCGCGCGGTGATCCGCATGACGACCTTGTCTCCAACGGCAATCACATCTTCGACTGTGTTCTTGAGATCGGGGAACGCGGTGCGGAAGATTGTCACGGCCTGTTTTGCACCTTCCCGGTCTGACGGCACACCCGGTGGGGGATTGTGGTCGACGTAGGTAGGTGCCAGGATTTCGTCCAGGACTTTCACATCGCCCTTATCCCAGACCTCCGTCATAAGCCTGCGGGCAAGCGCCTCGTTTTCGGGTGCTCCCATAGAACACCTCCCGGATCACTGTGATTGGACAGTATGAACTTCATCGTGACAGGCTCTCTCCCCTACGTCCTCACCTCACATACTTTCGTCGGAATAGAGGCGGAAAATCGTTAAGGGGTGATGAGCCTCTTTCGCAACGTATAGACTCCCATGCCCACCGCTATGACGACAAGCAAAGTCAGCAGCGTTCGGACAGGCATGGTGAGCGCCAGGATCACTGTCGCTGCCAGACCCGCAGCCGAGACTGCCGCGGGATAGAGTCGGCGGTCACGCGGTAAGCGCAGGGCCGAGAGGTTCATGAGAGCGTAGTAGACCAGCAGCGCCAGGCTGCTCGCTTCCAGCGCGGGCCGTAGGTCGAGAAGGGCCGCCAGGAGCACGAGCAGACCTCCTGAGACCAGGATGGCGTTGCGAGGGATGCGCTTCTGGTCGTCCAGCCTCGCGAGCCATCGGGGGAGATCCCCCTGCCTGGCCATGGCGAAGGTGAGCCGGGAGAGCCCCCAGATCTCTGTGAGCAGCACTGTGGACGTGGCGATCAGCGCCCCAATTGAGATCATGAGCATGGCCGCGCCACCTCGAGACGTCACTGCGACCCGCAACGGCGCATCGGCGTCTCCGAACTCTTGGGCCCCCAAGGCGCCCAGAGCTGCCACGGCGACACCGAAGTAGAGCAGGGTGACTACTGCGATGGCGCCCGCCACGGCCCTCGGGAGAGTCCCGCTCGGGTCTTTGACTTCCTCAGCGATCGTCACCGGCCGCGCGTACCCCGTGTAGGCAAAGAAGAGCAGCGCGGACGCCTGGGCCAGGCCGCGCGTTCCTCCCGTGAGGAACGGCTGCAGGTTCCGCGCTTCGAAGAGCGGCAGCGTCAATCCGATGAAGGCCAGGAGTACCGCGCCGTTGATCAGCACAAGTATGATGTTGCCCCGGATGGACGGCCGCACGCCGAGCGCGTTGAGCAGCCCGCCGCCGACCGTGAGGGCGATTCCCAGGACCCGGGGAGGGAGGCTGGGGAAGAGAGGGCCGAGGTAGGCGGCGAAGGTGAGCGAGAACGTCGCCCCCGCGGTGAGCCCCGCAAAGAGAAAGAGCCAGCCCGCGGCGAAGCCGACCGGTGGCGAGATCAAGCGGGAGGCGAACAGGTACGCACCGCCCGCCTGAGGATCGTCCACGGCGAGTTCGGCGGAACTCAGACCGTTGAGCAAGGCGACGGCCGCCCCGATGAGGACGGCCACCAGCAGGGACCCTCCCGTCGTCCCTGCCGCCTCGCCCATCGACACATAGACCCCGGCGCCGATCATGGCCCCTACTGCGACAGACGTCGTTTCGGCGACGCCGAGCTGGCGTTCGAGCCGGGACGCCATTGTCACCTCATCCTCCTCGACGTCCAGCAGGCGCGATCGTGCGGGGCAAGGTTACGCACGGGCGACTACAGCGAGACTGAGACCGGGGATCCGGTAGCCACCCTTCTCGCGGTAGGGGGAAAGCGCCGCCTCGAGCCTGGCGTGGAACGAGGACAGCACCACCGGTGCTAGCGCGCGGAGCCGTCTTGGTCGGTCGAGGCCGACGTCGACTTCCTGCGCCCAATACTCGTCAAAGTCACGATACTCTCGGAGAACCTGGACGTCAGCCCGCTCGACGACGGAGAACCCGGCCTCCTCGAGGGACCGGTGAACGCTCGCCTGATCGGCGAGACCGAACATTCCCCCCGGCCGGCGCTCCGCGGAACGGTCCTCTACACCGAATGTGGCGAGCGCCTCGTCGAGGTGAGACTGCCACGGGTTCTGCTCGGGCGCCTCCCAGACCGCGAACGCCAGCATGCCGCCGGGCCGGAGAACCCGGCGCGCCTCGCGGAACGCCACCGTGGGATCGGGCGCAAACATGAACCCCATCCGGCAGAGCGCAGCGTCAAAGGCGCCACTGGTGAACGGCAGCCGACGCATGTCGGCGGCAAGGAACGCGATGGAAGCGACACGGCCCCATCCCCGCGCGTCACCAGACGTGGAGGACGCACGGTGCGCCGCCGCCATCACCGCGTCCACGTTTACGTCGGTGCACACGTATGCTGCCTCGGGAGCGTGGACCGCCGCAGCGAACGTCACCGTCCCTGATCCTGCGGCGATCTCCAGCATACGGGTCCGGGGCTGGAGCGGAACGTGCTTGATGAGCCACTCAGTGACGGGGCGCCCGGGGTCTCCAGCGTCGGGGTTGATGGCGTCCGCCCTCTTTGACGGAGTGAGAGACTGCTCCTGCGCCGGGCCGCCAGGATGCGCCGTAGGTCCGACGGAGTTTGGTGGACGATTAGGGCATGTCGCTGGCGGGCACTGGCGCCGGCAGCATGTTGCGCCGTGTAGGTTCAAGGAGCCTATGCGTGCAGGAACCGTCACCCGGCTTGCTGGCGTATGGCTTTGGCCGTGGCCTGAGTGTAGAAGGGCAAGATCTTCCCGGCCGGCGTGGTAATGGGATACCGGCGGACGGGTAGGATCGTTCCCGTACCCTCCCACAGGCCGATGCGGCCGGAGCCTTTCTCGAGCTCTTCACGAAAGCGGGTCGCGGCCCGCTGCTCGTCAATCTGACCAACCACCGGGCTGATGATCAAGAAGAGCCTGGTCAGATTCTGATCGTCCTCGGCTTCCAAGAGCTGGTAGTCGACGCTGGCCCCCCCGAACTCTCGAGGTAAGACCTCCTCGAGAATCTTGATCGTTTCCGTTCCCAGGACCGTCATGCCTTCACCGGTCAATTTGGTGAACGATCGCACGTACGCTAAGTGCCGGCGCAAACCGAGGTCGTCCCAGAGGCACCCGCACCTGCGCTCGATGACCTCGCCAAAATCATCGCTTTCCACGTTGAGCATGATCTTGGACGCCGAAGGCAACAGCGAGCTGAACATGAAGGCGTTCACCTCGCCCGCTCCCGCGATCGGCCTACGGCGCAGGATCATCGCAAAGCCATCTTCGAGAAAATGCATGTCATCAGGGGCCTCGGGGTAGGCGCAGGGCGCACCGATCGACCCCGCCTCCCTGAACGCGTAGGAAGACCCGATCCGTGCGCCGGTACGTCGAATTTCCTCCGCCTTGGCGGGGGTCAGGGGCTCTGCATCCCCAATGATCGTGACGCCGTTCAGCGTGTCACCTCGCGCGAGCGCCAGGGCAGCGAGCCGTACGGCCGCACTCGGCGACGTGACCAGAATACACATCCCGTGGCGGTCGCGGTACTCGATCACGGTGTCCAGTACCATCCCCGTGGCCTCAAAGGGGGCAAACTCCGGGTAGGGGACGTGGACCCCACGCAGGCGCCCGACGATCTGACCTATCCTGAACATGGCGAGATGTCCGCGAGTGGTCTGATCCTTGCCAGGATTGGCGATGAAGAACCACCGGCGTGGCGGTTGCCCCGTGTGGGAAAGGGAAATCCACCAGAGCATTCCCACCGCCCGTCGCGAGAAGAGCCACAGCACGGTGGGTGCAGATCCGCCGCCTCCGAGCGCCTCCAGCATCAGGCGGCGCGCCGGTGCCCGCTGGTCGGCGATGTAGGCCAGACTCACATTGACTGGAACCCCCGCGCTGCGGGTCCCACCGGTCCTCATCCGGACGCCGGGATCCTGGCGAGGGTTGTCGAAGTCTCTTTCGGAGAACCGGAAGGTGCGGCTTCCCCGCACGACGTCCGTGAGGCCTTTGAACTCCTCGAACGTCAGATAGACCCCGTTGTCGCGCAGAGCCTCCAGGCTGCGCTCCACACCTCCCTCCTGGACCATCCTCCTGATATCGCCCTCCTCAACGCCCGCGTGCTTGAGCAGTTGGAGGTAGGGGCTGCGGGGAGTCTGGTAGATCATCTCGCCGACCAGGGCCAGGAAGCGCTCTTCCCGGGTTCGCATGCGCTGGCGGACGAGATTCCGGCAGTTTTCCGGCGTGATGGGACGGGCAATAAGGCCCGCCAGGTCCCAGACCGTTCGGCCGTACGCAAGCAGGCTGCCCAAAGACACGCTTACACCTTCCGCTGGCCCGGGGCCGTCATCAGGTTCCCAAGAAACCGTCAGATCCTGGTTGTTGTACCAGAGAAGATCAGAGCGCTCAAGTCTTCCACAGACGGGTGCCGCTTTCCCCTGGATGCCGGACCCTGAGCGGCTTCCGGCCTTTCGTGTCCTCTCCTGGGAAGCCCCTCAAAAGTTGCCCCAATCTGACAGGCCAGATTTCCCGCTGATGTAGGTGTACCAGAGTCGTAGATAGAATATGATAGCCTACCACACCGAACTCGCACCAATTGTGCGCCGGACTAGGGTCCGTGGCTCGAGGGCATGGGCCTGTCAGGCCATCGAGAAGGGGGCTCCGATACGCATGCGAACGTGGTTGTCAGTCGCGGTCACGGTCATGTTGGTGGCCGTCATCACCGCCGGGGTCGGGAATGCCCAGCCGGAGAAGGTGGTGACGATTCGCCTCAGCTGGAAGATCAAGGGGGAGTTTGCGCCCCTCTTCGTTGCGGTGCAGAAGGGCTTCTACACGAGTCGCGGCGTCAACGTACGGGTCCTGGAGGGATCGGGGGCCGGGCCGACCCTGACCACCCTCGCCAACGGGAACGATGAATTCGCCTACGTTGGGGCGATTGAAACAGCCCAAGGCGTTGGGCAGGACATGCCTATCGTCATGGTGGCCAACTACATCAGGAAAAGCCCGATTGTCCTGGCGTCCTTCAATCCTCTCGGATCACCCAAGGACCTTGAGGGCAAAAGCCTGGCGACTTCCCCACAGGACACCTTCCAGCGGATCTGGGAGGCGTTTGCCCGCGCCAATGGGGTCGATGCCAGCAAAGTCCGGCTGGTCAACCTCGATCCCAGCGCGCGCTTGGCACAGTTCCTGCAGGGGAGGCTGGACGTGCTCTCCGCCTTCTATACCAATGAGGTCCCTGTTGTCGAGGCTCGGTCTGGTCGCCGGCTCCACGTCCTCTGGGTGGCCGACTATGGCTTCAACATCCTCGGCCATGGGCTGGTGACCAGCGTGAGGTTCGCGGAGCAAAACCCGCAGATCGTGCGGGCCGTGATCGCCGGCACGACCGAGGGCTTCAATTACACCCTGCGTCATCCCCTCGAGGCCGCGGATATCGTGATCAAGCTCTTTCCGGATGCGCTGGACCGCGATACGACTCCGTTGCAGATCAGCGCGACACTGGAACTCCTGCGGACGAAAGCCGTGGCCGGGCATCCGCTGGGATGGAATCCCCCGGACGAATGGCAGCGCACCATCGAGATTCTGTCGCGCGGCGGCCTGCTGGAGAAGAGGAAGCTTCCGACCCAGTACTTTACCAATCTGTTCATCGGGGAGTAGCCGTTTCCCCGGCGAGACCACCGATGGCTCGAAATGGGATCGCGGGGCTGCTGCGCCAGCATGCCTGGAGCCTGGGCACATTCGTCGGGATCATCGTGGCCTGGGAGATCCTGGTCTGGGCGCTGAGGATCCCAGCGTTCGTTCTGCCCCGACCATCGCGCGTCGCCTTACTCCTGCTCGACCGCTGGGAGCTCTTCGGACGCCATCTCGCCTACTCCGCGCAGGAGATCCTGCTGGGCTTCGCCGCGAGTGTGGCCATCGGCGTGCCTCTGGCCATCGGGATCGTCTATTCGGGAATTGTCGAGCGGATCAGCTACGCGATCATTGTGCCGTTCCAGGCCATTCCCAAAACCGCCTTGGCGCCCCTGTTGATCCTATGGTTCGGGTACGGATTGGCCTCCAAGGTCGCCGTCGCCTTTCTCATTGCCTTCTTCCCGATCGTGGTGAACACAGTGATTGGCATGCGCTCGGTCGAGCCGGAGATGCTTCACCTGTCGCGCTCCCTCGGGGCGAGGCCCTGGCAGACGTTCCTGAAGATTCGACTGCCCAAGGCGCTGCCCAGCATGTTTGGGGGCTTCAAGGTGGCCGTCGCCCTGGCGGTCGTCGGCACGATCGTAGGGGAGTACATCGGGGCCAACGCGGGGCTGGGGTACATTCAACTCGTGGCCAGCGCGAACCTCGACACGCCGATGGTCTTTGGGGTGATCATCATTCTCTCGCTCTTGGGGCTTGCGCTCTTCGGCCTGGTCGGTGTCCTCGAGCGTATGGTCATCCGATGGAAGCCCGGCGAAGCGCAACTTGAGCCTGGCAGGGAGACGATCTAAGTCACATCGATGACTTCCGGGCGCTCCGCCGTCTCTGTTGTCTTGAACCAGCTGCGGAAGACATACGCCAATAGTCACTCGCCTCTAATTGCCCTCGATGACGTCGCCCTGGAGGTGGCGGCCGGTGAGTTCGTTTCGATCGTCGGGCCCAGCGGATGCGGAAAGAGCACATTGCTGATGCTCATCGCGGGTCTGCTTCCGCCGACTCAGGGGACGATCGCGATCGATGGCCGGGCGATCGTCGGTCCCTATACCGATGTGGGATTTGTCTTTCAGCGTGACGTTCTGCTGGAATGGCGGACAGTGCTCCAAAACGTCTTGCTCCCTGCGGAGATCAAGCACCACCCCAAGGCGGCCTCGCGTGAACGGGCGCTCCATCTGCTGGAGCAGGTGGGACTGGCCGGGTTCGAGAGGCGGTACCCGTACGAGCTCTCCGGAGGGATGCGGCAGCGTGTGGCGTTGTGCCGCGCGCTGATCCACGAGCCGCCGCTCTTGTTGATGGACGAACCGTTTGGCGCCCTGGACGCCCTGACGCGCGAGGCCATGGGATTCTACCTGCTGCGTCTGTGGCAGGATCGGCAGAAGACGGTGATCTTCGTCACTCATTCGATTGAGGAGGCGGTCGTGCTGGCCGACCGTGTCGTGGTGATGTCCCCCCGGCCCGGCCGGATCGTGCAGACGTTCACTCCGGACCTTCCCCGGCCGCGAACCCAGATGGTCAAGGGGAGCGCGCACTTCCATGAGGTCGTCGACGCCATCCGCGAGCTCTTTCGCGCGCGAGGGTTCCTGATCGAACAACCCTCGGCAGGCGCGCGCGTGTGACCGGTATCAGGCCGTGAGCCGCCTCCTGATCAGAGACGCCGAGGTGGTCCTCACTGTGGACCCGCAGGACCGGGTGCTCACCCGGCAATCCATCGTGGTTGAAGATACGCGTGTGACTGCGATCGGATCAGCTGAGGCGATCGACCGCCGGTACGACCCGCGGGCCTTTGAGGACATCATCGATGGCCACGGGCGGCTGGTGATGCCGGGACTGGTGGACGGGCACCTGCATCTTTCCGAGCAGCTCAGTCGCGGCGCCTTTCCTGACACTCTTACCACCCGGCCGTGGGTCTTTAACTGGGCCAAGCCTGTCTATTCCGCGATGGAGGCCGAAGACGAATACGTCGCCACGCTGCTGGCCGGCATCGAGATGATCAGGACCGGGACGACCTGCTGCCTGGACATGGGGGCACAGGCCGACGTCGGCGCGACGGTCCGCGCGCTGGAGGCTGTGGGCATTCGTGCCATCACGGGTCGCCATGCCGCGGACCGCCTCCCCGACATGGTGCCGCCGCACTGGAGTCGAGAGATGATCGAGCGCCACTTCTTTCCGACCGCCCATGCGGCGCTGGCCGAGCTGGAACGGTGCGTGCGGACCTACAACAACGCGGCGGGGGGTCGGATTCGTGTCTGGGTCAACATCGAAGGCAAGGAGCCGTGTTCGCCGGAATTGCACGTGGGCGCGCCGGCGCTGGCGAGTCGGCTGGGTGTGGGCACGACCTACCACATCGCGTCGTCGCTGGAAGAGGCGCTGATCAGCGAGCGCAAGACCGGGCGGTGGCCGGTGACGCTGCTCAAGGAGTGGGGCGCGCTACGAGACAACCTGGTGCTGGCCCACGTCGTGGCTCTGCGCGACCCGGAGATCGGTTACCTGGCCGATGCAGGAACGAAGGTGGTCTTCTGTCCGGGCGCGTCGCTGAAGCTGGCCAAGGGGGCGACCAAGATTGGGAAGTACCCGGAGATGATCGCCGCCGGGATGACCGTCGCCCTGGGGTGCGATGGCCCCTCGGCGGGAGGCTCTCTGGACATGATGCGCCAGATGTACCTGGCCGCCGGCCTCTTCAAGGATGCCCGGATGGACGCGTCGCTGGTCGGAGCGACCAAGGCGCTTCGCATGGCGACCATTGAGGGCGCCCGGGCCCTGCTCTGGGACGATGAGATCGGATCCATCGAAATCGGCAAGAAGGCCGACCTCGTCCTGATGGATCTGGATCAGTACGATTGGGTGCCGTACGCAGATCCGATCCAGACCCTCGTCTACTCGGCGGGCGTCAACTCGGTGGACACCGTGCTGATCGACGGCCGGGTGGTCATGCGGGAGAGACGCATCGATACGGTCGACGAGCGAGAGGTGTATGCGCTCGCCCGCGAGCGCGCCGGGCGGCTCCTCGAGCGCGCAGGGGTGCGGGTCGGTGTCACCCCCTTGGTCTCCACCGTGTACGATTGACGACTCCCCAGCGACGAGGCGCCGCCGGCGGCAGGGTAATGGGACCGTGAAGGCCTTCGATCTGGTGCTCCGCAACGCTTCGCTGCCCGGAGAGCCGGCGGGCCGGGACGTCGCAATTACCGGTGGTCGGATTGCTGCGGTCGCACCCCGGATCGAGGGTCACGGTGAGCGGGAATGGCCTCTCGATCGTCGTTTCGTTCTGCCCGCCCTCGTCGATCCGCACCTGCACCTCGACAAAGCCCTCTCCCTACCGGCGACGGGGGCCGCGGATGGGTGGGACCGCAGCGTGGCGATGGCGGCGGCCTTGCGGCGCAGAGTCTCCCGCGAGGATCTCCTCCAGCGCGGCGCGCGCATCCTCGACCGCGCGATCAGCCGGGGCGTGGGTGCGCTCCGCACCCACGCGAATGTTGACGAGGACATCGGACTGCTTGGCGTCGAGACCGCGCTGGAGCTGCGCGATCGGTACAGCGATCGGATCGACGTTCAGGTGGTCGCAACAGTGTCTCATGGCCTGCTTCCGCGTCACCGCGGATGGGCGTTGCTGGAGGAGGCGGCGCGCCTGGGATGCCAGGCGGTGGGCGGCAGCGTCGGGAGCGGGGACGATCCTGCGGTCGTCGTCGAGGCCTTGTGCGCCTTGGCCGAGCGGGCGAATCTCTCGCTGGATCTCCACGTGGACGAACACACCGACCCTCGATGCCCCGGGCTGGAATGTCTGATCCGGAGCACACTCGCCCACGCCTTCCAGGACCGCGTTGTGGCCGCCCACTGCAGCGCGCTCTCTTCGGTCTCACCCGAGGACCGAGACCGGTTGATCACCGCGGTCGCGGAAGCGGGAATTACCATCGCGGCGCTCCCCCTCTCCAACCTCTACCTGCAGGGTCGGGACTCGCGCCCGCCCGGCGCCCGCGGCATCGCGCCAGTGCGCGAATTGCTTGGGGCAGGCGTACGCGTCGTGTGCGGGTCTGACAACGTGGGAGACGCTTTCCTCCCCTATGGCAACGCGGATCCGCTGTTGGCCGCCGTTGTGCTGGGCGTTGGGGGCCAGTTGACTAGCGACGCCGAGCGAGACGCCCTGCGTCTTATGGTGACCACCGAAGCGGCGGCAGCGCTGGGACTGGTCGGATATGGCCTCCTCCCAGGCGCGCGGGCCGATCTGGTGGTGATGGACTGCCGTCCACCCGAAGACCCCATCACGTCACTGCCGTATCGTTGGCGGATCGTGCATGGAGGCCGTGTCCACGGGGAGGTCTAGCGATGGCCTACACGTTCGATGTGAACGACACCGCTCTGCTGGTCATCGATGCCCAAAACGCTTTCCTCCACCCCGACGGCACGCTGGGGATTAGCGGGGTCGATTTGAGCCTGCTGACTTCCATCATTCCGAAACTCCGCCCGCTCATCGAGGCGTGCAAGGCGCGGGGCATCCCCGATATCTGGAGCCTGCAGTATCACCTTCCCAATGACCAGACGCGGGGGCTGCACCGCATCCAACCGCACACAGAAAAGCGGGCCAGAATCGTCTGCCAGCCCGGCACGTGGGACGCCGAGATCATTGAGGATCTCAAGCCCTTAGTCGACAGCCGCAGCCACATCATTGAGAAGCATAAGTTCAGCGTCTTCTACAACACCCGCTTGGAGGTGCTGCTGAGGATCCTGGGACGGCGCACGCTGATCGTCTCGGGATCGACGACCAACGCGTGCATTGATACCTCGATCCGGGAAGCCTACATGCGCGACTACGACCTGCTGATTGTGTCGGACTGCATCGGCGGGGTCCGCCGCGACTGGCACGAGATGGCATTGGCCGTCTGGGCGCAGTATTGTGGGGCGGTCGTCAGGTCAGAGGATCTCCTCGCCATGCTCTCCCTGTCGCCCACCGTCGGGTCGGGCTCATGACCGCGCCTGCCATTGCCTCGAGGGAGCCGGCGGGCCGCTAAATGCCGAGGCCCGACCTGGTCATCCGCGACTGCCGGGTGGTTGCCTCCGACCAGACTTTTCACGGCTGGCTGGCCGCCCACCGCGGAGTCATCGCCGCCATGGGGCCCGGTTCCGAAGCACCCTCGGCCGAGGAGGTCATCGATGGCCGGGGGTTGCACCTGTTGCCCGGCCGGATCGAGCCCCACATCCATCTGGGAGTGCATTACCCTTTCGAGACAGACGTCGAGCAGACCAGCGCGGCGGCCGTCGCGGGCGGTACCACTGTGATGATGCCGCATAATCGGGCCACGTCATCATATCTGGCGCTCTACCCACGCTGGGAGGACACGATTGCGGCCCGCTCTTTTTGCGACGTTCTCATTCACCTGCAGATCCAGAATCGGCAGCACATTGACGAGATCCCGATCTATCGGGAACGGTTCGGGGTCCTCTGCTACAAGCTCCATCTCGACTATCGTGTGAAGGCGCTGGCCGAGCTCGACATCGAGCCGCTCGATGACGGCGACGCCTATCTCACCATGCGCCAGTGCGCGCACGTTGAGGGCCTGTGCGCGCTGCACTGCGAGGATGTCGAGATTATCCGCTACACGCTGCCGGCCATCCAGGCCTCGGGCCGTCATGACCTGCAGGCCTGGACCGACGCGAGGCCGGCATTCTGCGAGATCGCCGACATTCATACGATGGCGTATCTGAGCGAAGTCACCGGCTGCCGGACCATCGTGCTCCACATGGCCGCGGCCGAGGGCATCGAGGCGGCCCAGAAGTGGACTCGCCGGCCCCTCATTCTGGAGACGCTGGTGCAGTTCTTGACGGTCTTCCCAGAAGAAGCCGGCCCGCGCATCGGCGCGATCGGTAAGATGAACCCTCCGCTCCGGGATCGTACCAATGGAGACCGCCTCTGGGCCGGCATCCGCGATGGCGCCATCGCTACGGTGGGCACCGACCATATCTCCTGCAGCAAACACGAGAGTGACGACCTCTGGAGCGTGACGGCGGGCATGCCGGGCATCGAGGTCGCACTGCCGCTGCTGTTGTCGGAAGGCGTCCATCAGGGGCGGATCACGATAGAGCACCTCGTACGTGTCGCCTGCCTGAACCCCGCCCGTCTCTATCAGATCGACGACCGGAAAGGCTCGCTGGCCGTGGGGAAGGATGCCGATCTGGTCCTGGTCGACATGGACGAGGAGCGGATCATCAGCCCCCAGACCACGTTCTCGAAGATGAAGACAGCGGCCAACGGCCTCCGCGTGCGGGGTTGGCCGGTGATGACGGTCAAGGGTGGGCAGATCGTCTTCCGGGAGGGTCAGCTCGTGGGCAAGCCACGGGGCCGGACCCTCCGATCGTACTAGGCAACCTGAGCATGGGTCGGCTGAAGTCTGTTGAGACGATGGCGGCAAAGGTGAGACCGGCGCTCATGCGACTCTATGGTGCGCTCCCCTTTGGGAGCAGCCGGAAGATGAGAGTAATCGTCACGGTCAAACCGTACACCATGATGTCCTACGCCAAGTTGTCCGCCCTCTACGATCTCGCGTGGTCGTTGGAACGACACGGGGTGCCGGGGAGCTTCGTCCAGTGCGGCGTGTTGAACGGTGGATCTGCCGGCCTCATCGCCTCGACGGCCAGAGATAACATTCTTCGACATCTCTGGCTGTTTGACTCATGGGAAGGTCTGCCTGACCCCAGTGAGTTCGACGTTGCCCGGTCAGGGCAGCCAGGTCGAAAGGGCATGTTCCATGGGTCTCTGGAGAGAGTTAAGGAAGTGCTGTTCGAAAGACTTGGCGCCCCCGGGGAGAGAGTCCATCTGGAGAAGGGCTGGTTCGCCGAAACCGTTCCTCAAGCAAAGCCTTCTATTGGCGAAATTGCTCTCCTGAATTTGGACTGTTCGCTGTATGAATCATACAAGCTCTGCCTGGAGGAACTGTACGACGCCGTTGTGAGCGATGGCATCGTCTGGATCGACGACTATGCGGTCTGGGAGGGGTGCAAACGGGCCGTCGATGAGTTTCTGGAGAGCAAAAAGCTGAGCGTGAACCTTCAGAGAGTCAGGGAAGTCGCTCAGCGGTATGACGCAGTCTGGTTTCGGAAGCCCCCGAAATAGAACCGTCCATCCTTTGCGGCGGTGCGTCAATCACGCTCCTCCGATCTCATCTTAGTCACCGGCGCCGAGAATTGTAGGTGGACCGCCGAACCGCTGCCGGGCGGGGGCGATCGGACCGACCAGCGCGCATGCCCCGGCGGGTCGCGATCAGATCTGCTTCGATCAGTTTCCTGGGTGCGACGCTCAAATAGGCGTCCTCGATCACCCCGGCGATCTCGTCCCAACTCAGGTTCCGATCGAGGCGAACGCCGACCCAGCCCAGATAGCCGACATAGGGCGGAACGAAATACTGCTCGGGCTTCGCCTTGACAAGCATCCTCTGGATGTCCGCACTGGCGGCGCACCAGAGCGCGAGGCGCCCGTCGCCATGGTGGTTGTCCAAGTACATGACGAAGGCTCTCCTGCCGCGGACGAAGAATGTCGGCGAGCCGTGGCTCGGCCTCTCGCTGGTCTCGGCGTAGGAGAGAGAAACTTTCCGGATCCGAGAGAGGATCGAGCGCTTCCGTAGTGCCACGCTAACTCCGTGGGATCATCTTCCGGGGGTCGACGAAGGGCAGAGCCACGACGGACGCGTTTACCGGTCCCTGCGGCGTTTCAACCTGCACCTCGGTCCGCAGGCTCGATTGGGCGACGGGGACCATGGCGTAGCCAATGTTCCTCTTCAAGCGGGGCGAGAAGACCCCCGACGTCACCGACCCTATCGTGGCGCCGTTCAGGAACACCGGCCAGACGGTTTCGTTCAGGTCGAGCGGATCCCCCTCGATCTCGACGCCCACCAGTTTCCGGCGCACCCCTTCGGCCTTGATCCGGCGAAGGGCCTCCTTGCCGATAAAGTCATCGGCCTTGTCCAGATCGACGAGACGTTCCAACCCCACTTCATAGGGATTGGTCTCGAGGCTCATGTCCGCCCCATAGTTCAACAGGCCGGCCTCGATCCGCCGGATGTCGGAGGGCCCGGTCGGGCGGATGTTGTGTGGAGCCCCCGCCGCCATGATGCGCTCCCACAGTTCCGATCCGCGGCTGCCGTCCCGGAGGTAGATCTCGTACCCCACCTCGCCGCTCCATCCGGTCCGCGTGACGACTATGGGGATGCCGTCCAGGTCCGCCTCGAAGAAGTGGTAGTAGGCGAGATCGAGGACGCGGTCGCCGAAGAGTGTCTGCATGACCGGCTTGGACTTCGGCCCCTGGACCTGCAGCGGGGAGACGTCGGGTTCCTCGATTGTCACGCGCATCTCCGCGCGTACCGCCACCCCTCTGGCCCAGAGCAGGACGTCGCTGTCGGCGACGGCCAGCCAGAAGTGGTTCTCTCCCAACCGCAGGAGGACGGGATCGTTGATGATCCCTCCATCGCCGGCCGTGATCAGCGCGTAGCGACCTTGCCCCACCGGGCACCGGCTCAGGTCTCGAGGCGTGAGCATATTGATGAACCGGAAGGCGTCCGCACCGGTGATCTGGACCTGCCGCTCCACGCTGACGTCCCAGAGGGTGACGTGCTCGAGGAGGTGCCAGTATTCATTCACGGGGTCGTCATAGTAGCTGGGCAGGAACATGTGATTGTACACGGTATATGCGCGGCAGCCGTAGCGTTGTGTCGCCTCGAAGAAGGGCGAGCGGCGCAGGCGCGCCCCCCGTTGGATCAGGCGCATGTCAAACGCTTGCAACGCGAGAGGCCGCGTCATGGACCTCCATCCTTCTCTTCAGGTTCGCCGTATCGTGTCAAGGGGACTTTCCGCACCTTCGTCTGCGCGTCCTGTCGCCGTCAGCGCACAGGCGCCGTCGCTTCCGGTCGATCGCCGGGTCGACGCGCCCGACCAGGTGGTCGTAGTGCAGCACCGGTCTCCCTCTTCCTTTCGCCCAGAGAGAATCCCCCATCTGATGGATTCCGGACTCTTTGGCCAGGCTGTTATGGTTGGGCCTGATCTATTTCACCAAAACCCTATCGAGGTTTAGGAGTTTTTCAGGATGGGTATCTCAACACGAACCGAATACGCGACACGGGCTCTCCTCGACCTCGCGCTTGCCCGGGAGGGCACGGTGGTCAAGACCGCGGACGTGGCAGAGCGGCAGCGCATCCCCAAGAAATACTTGGAACAGATTCTCCTGGTTTTTAAGCGGGAGGGGATGGTGCGCAGCAAGCCGGGGTTGCACGGAGGGTACATGCTTGCCCGTCCGGCGCGCCAGATCACCATGGCGGAGGTCGTGCGGGCGGTCGACGGTCCGCTGGCTCCCGTCCGCTGCGTCAGCCTCACGGCCTATGCGCCGTGTACCTGCCCACACGAGGAGGTCTGTCCCCTCAGGGCGGTCTGGCAGGAGGCCCGGCGGGCCATGGCGGAGGTGCTGGAACGGACGAGCCTGGCCGATGTGGCCGATCGGGCGCGCGAGATCGGCTACCTCAAGGCGATCGGGTGATCGATGAGCCAGGCCCGTCCTCCGCTGAACTGGGTGCTGGTGATCCAGCGCGCGGCCGTATTCGGTCTCGTCGCCGCCTTGGGACTCTATGCGCTTTGGCCCCAGCTGCCCTGGGGGCGCAACCGCACGCGGACCCTGGTCCTCTACGGCTTCAGCATCCTGGGAGAGGTGATGAACGAGGGAATCTTCCCGGCGTTCCAGGCCCGGTGGCAGGACCGGACCGGCGAGCGGGTCGAGTTCATCAGCTCCTTCGCCAGCTCGGGGACAATCACGAATCAGATCATCCTCGGCGTCCCTGCCCAGGTGGCCATCCTCTCGCTGGAACTGGACGCCCTTCGGCTGGTGAGCAGCCGCGTGGTGACCGGGCCGACCTGGCGGGCGCTGCCGCATGAGGGTGTGGTCAACCGCACCCCCTTCATCATCATGGTCCGCCCCGGCAATCCGCGGCGCATCACGGATTTCGACAGTCTGGGCACGCCGGGGATCGGCATCGTCCACCCCGATCCGCTGACGTCGGGCGGCGCCCAGTGGGCCATCCTGGCAGAATACGGGGCAGCGCTCCGCGGCCGCGATAGAGAGGCCGCCTACGAACAGCTGCTGGGGATCTGGCGGAACGTTGTCGCCCAGGCGTCATCCGCGCGCGCCGCGCGCACACAGTTCGAGAATGGGTTCGGCGATGCGCTCATCACCTATGAGCAGGAGGGGGTGCGCGATCGCGCGCGGGGGCGGCTGAAGGCGGACCTCGTCTACCCTCGCAGCACCATCCTCAGCGACCACACCGTCGTGGTGATCGAGAAGAACATCAGGCCGGAGGAGAGGGAGCTCGTCCGCAGCTTCGTCGGGTTTCTCTGGAGCGAGGCGGGGCAGCAGATTTTCGTCGACTATGGATTCCGCAGCGTGATCGACCGGCTGAACGCTGGGAACCGGAGCTTTGGCGCGATCAAGGATCCGTTCACGGTCGGCGACCTCGGCGGCTGGCCGCGGGCCAAGGCCGAGGTCATCGAGGCGATCTGGAAAGCGCGGGTCCTCCAGGAGGTCGGGAGATGAGTGCGGTGACGTCCGCCGCCGTGGTGAGGAAACGCCGGGATCCCCGGAATGCCTCGGTGGTGCCTGTCTCGCTGCTGCTGCTCGTGCTCTTCCCCCTTCTGCTGATGCCGCTGGCGGCCATCTTCATCTTCGCGGGACGCAGCGGGCTGGGCGGCCTGGTCTCCGCGCTTCGCACGCCTGATGCGCAGTTCGCGCTGCGCTTCTCGCTGCTGATCGCCTTCGGCACCGCACTGATCAACGCCGTCCTGGGGACCTTTGCCGCCTATGTCCTCTCCAAGTACCAGTTTCGCGGCCGGGAAGCCCTCGGCGTCCTCGTCAACCTGCCGGTCGCCATCCCCACTGTTGTGGTCGGTACTTCGCTCCTGCTGTTGTGGGGACCCATCGGGTTGCTCGGCCGGCTCATCGATCCGCTCGGCATCCAGCCGATGTTCGCCCCCGCCGGAGTGCTGCTGGCGCATCTCTTCGTCACCTTCCCGTACATGCTCGGCGCGGTGAAACCCGTCCTCGACGAGCTCGACGTCACCTATGAGGAGGCGGCCTACACCATCGGGGCGCGACGGTGGCAGACCTTTCGCTTCGTGATCCTGCCTGCGCTGCGCGGCGGGCTCTTTTCGGGGACGCTGCTGACCTTCGCCCATTCGCTGGGGGAGTTCGGCGCCACGGTGCTCGTCAGCGGCAACCTGCGGCTGCGGACGCAGACGGCTCCACTCTACATTTTCGCCCAGTTCGAGGCGGGGAACATCGAGTCCGCCAACGCCGTCGCGGCCGTCCTGGCGCTGCTCTCCTTCGTCCTCTTCTTCGTGCTCCTGCGCGTAACCCGCCGGCGGCCGGCCCCGGGACGCTGATGTCCATCCGGCTTATCGAGCTGACGAAGCGCTTCGACGGGCACGTCGTCGTCGACCGCGTCTCGCTGGAGATCGAAGAGGGCGAGCTCTTCACTCTGCTGGGCGGCAGCGGCAGCGGGAAGAGCACCATCCTGCGCCTCATCGCGGGGCTCCTGCTGGCGGATGGGGGGCGCATCGAACTGAACGGCCGCGACGTCACCGAAACGCCGCCGCAGGAGCGCGGCACCGGATTCGTCTTTCAGAACTATTCGATCTTCCGGCACATGACGGTCGCCGACAACGTGGAGTTCGGGCTACGCATCCGCCGCGTCGCCGCGGCGGAACGGCGACAGCGGCGCGAGGAACTCCTCGACCTGGTGGGGCTGACGGGTCTGGGAGACCGCTACGCCGATCAACTCTCGGGCGGCCAGCAGCAGCGTGTCGCGCTGGCCCGGGCGCTGGCCTACCGGCCTGAGGTGCTCCTCCTCGACGAGCCCTTCGGGGCCCTCGACGTCAAGATCCGCGGGCAACTGCGACGCAGCCTCAAGGAGATCCAGCGGCACCTCAAGGTCACCACGATTCTGGTGACGCACGATCAGGAGGAGGCGTTCGAGCTGGCGGATCGGGTCGGCGTGATCGAGCGGGGCCACCTCATGGAGGTTGGGACCCCCGAAGACCTCTACCACCGCCCGCAGACCGAGTTTGTGGCCACCTTCATCGGCGGCGGAAACGTCCTGGTGGGGCGGGAAGAGGAGGGGCGCATCAGGCTGGGCAGCGTCCTCCTCCCCATGCCGGAGAAGGCGGGGGAGCACGAGGCCGGCGCGCCGGTACGAGTCCTCTTCCGCCCCGAGAAGGTCCTGCTAGCAGAAGGGCGGAGTTCGGAGAGGCCTGGGGCCTACACGCTCGGCCGAGGCCGGCTGGTCAGCCAGATCTTTGCCGGCGCGCTTAGCCGGGTCGCGCTGGACGTGCAGGGGTTAGAGGGGGCGCGTCCGATCTCCCCCTCGCCAGGTTATGGCCAGCGCACCACGCGGATCGAGGCGCTGCTCCCGAGCGAAGCCTCCACCCCGCCGCTGAAGTCGGGCCGGGAGTTCTGGATCGGGCTAGACAGCTACCACGTCCTCTCCCCCTCCGGGCTGAAAGTCCTCGTCTGCGTGGATGAGGCTCCTGCGCCCCAACCGGCAGTGGAGTTTGGCGCACTGCTTGCCCGCACGACGGGCGGATCCACCACGCTGTTGACCGTCGTTCCGGCCGACGCCGCCGATGGAGTCGCTGCGGGGACCCGAGACGCGCTGGAGTCCCTGCGGGGGGCATGGTCGGGGCAGGCCCCACGGCTGGACAGCCGGGTGCGATCGGGCGACAACACGACGGAGATCCTCCTGGAAGCTCAGGAGGGGCTCTATGAGGTCGTGGTGATCGGTCAGGGCGGCCGGAGGGAGGAGGAGCAGATGACTGGCCTGGGGACCACCGCGCGCCGGGTATTGATGGAAGCCGGCGTCCCGGTTCTTGTCCTGGAAGAATCACGTCCGCAGATCGATCGGGTGCTGATCTGTACGGCCGCGGGGGAACCTGGCAAGACCGACATCCGCTTCGGGGGCCGCCTGGCCCGTCGCACGGGAGCGGAGACCACCGTCCTCCACGTACGGCCGGGGGAGTCCACGCCGGCGGGGCGGCGCCGGGCGGAGCGCCATCTGGAGCAGGCGGGCGCCTTCCTTGGCTCGTTGGGCGTCCGCAGCGAGATCAAGCTGGCAGACGGTCCGCTCGTGGAGACCATTCTGGCGGAGGCGAAACGGGGCGATTATGACCTGATTGTCATCGGCGCCCCCGCCCCGCGGGCCGTCCAACGGCTGCGCTGGCGCGACTTCGCGACGAGCATCGTGAGCGGGACGGAGCGCCCCGTGCTTGTCGTGCCTATGAGAGAGTAGGCTCAGCGGTCGTCAAGACGATCCCATTCCGCGAGGGATCGCGCAGCAGGACTCCTTCCGGGGTGTCTTCCACCGGGACGGCCGCGCGCACCCGCGCCAGCACCCGCTCGAGTTCGGTGCGGGTCGGCAGGACCACCGTAAAGGAGCGCAGGCCGAGTCCATCGGACGGAGGCGGGGGCGCGCCCTCGCCCGCCCAGGTGTTGAGCCCGATGTGATGGTGGTAGCCGCCCGCCGAGACGAACGCCGCGCCCATCTCAGCCGAGGACAACTGGACGTCGAAGCCGAGGAGGTCATCGTAGAAGCGCAGCGCCTCGGGAATCGCCGCCACGTGCAGGTGGACGTGGCCGATCGTCGTGGCCTCCGGCATCGGCAGATCCAGGCGCTCTCCCGGAGAGAGTTCCTTCAGCAGCGCCTCCACGTCGAGCGGCTCTCTCCCGGAGCGCAGGGTGCCGCCTGAATCCCTGACCACGAATTCGCCGTCGACCACGCCCCAGGAGCCCTCTTCGGGCGTGTCCGCGTAGAGCTCGATCCCGTTGCCCTCTGGATCGGAGAGGTAGGTCGTCTTGGTCATCACGTGATCGGTCGGATAGTGGCGGTACCGAAGCGAGTACAGCCGCGCAACCGCGCGCGCCAGCTCCCGCCGGGTGGGGAGCAGGATGGCGAAGTGATAGAGGCCGGTGGTCCCGCGCGGCCGGGGTGCATCACGCCGTTCTGAGAGACGCAGGAGGTCCGCCCCACCGACGCCCAGAGCCACGGTATCAGCTTCCCGCCGGTGCGACCGCAGGCCCAAGACCTGCTGGTAGAAGGCGACTTGCCGATCCAGGTCGGCGACGGTGAGGTGGACGGGGCCCAACCGCGTCGCGGGATCGATGGTGAATCGGGTTTCGGTGGCTCCTTGCGCTGGCTGTCTCATGGCTTCTGCTTTTTTAGTTTAACGATCGGATCGATCGCGATACTCCCCGCGCCGACGAAGAGCACGGGAATATCCGCTGCCTGTTTTGACCTTTTCTAGGCTGGAGGGATTGGTTCCAGAACTCCAAAGGAGGAGTTGAGATGCGATTCGGCATTCTAGGCACCGGCATGGTCGGGCGGACCATTGCCGCCCGGCTGGACGAG
>DASYRG010000027.1:0-15756 GCA_036004665.1 bacterium
CGGCCAGACAGTACGTGTCGACGTTGTCCGAGAACCAGGTGGGCAGCCCCTCTTCGCACTTTACGAAGTGAGGTCGCTTCCCCAGGTCCATCCGGTAGACCGCCGCCTGACGACCGCGCTCACTCTGCGACGACGACACCAGCACCCGGGTCCCTGAGACGGCGACCGCCCGCTGATAGGTCGCGTGCAGCCCGGCGCGGCGGAAGGTCCAGTGCTCGCCCCCATCGGTGCTGATTCCCAGCCCGGTGGCTGCGGCGGCGAGCACGATCGAGGCGTCTTCCGGGTGGGCCAGCACCTGGTGTACGTCAGCGCCGATGTCCATCGTCGGCCGCCAGCTCTTGCCGCCATCGGTTGACCGGGCTACGCCGCCCACGTGGATGTTGGCAAAGAGCGTCCCGGTCGGTCCTTCTGTCAGCGATCTGGTCGCGGGAGGCCCGCCCCAGGGCGTGAACCACTCCTCCCGCCCTTCGATCTGATCGAAGGACTCGACCGCCTCGAGCCTCTTCCCACGGAGCCGGAGGAGATGCGCCTCGTCCGTCCCGACGAAGAGCCCGGTGGCGGCCGGAAGTACGCAGGTGGCCTTGCGTCCTTCCGCCTCAGCGACGAGCTCCCAGCTTCCACCTCGCTCCTGGCGCCAGAGCTCTCGGCCGTCGAGGATTGCCCAGGCCGTTCCTTCCTGCAGGGCCAGTGCGCTGACGAGACGGTCGGGGAGGTCGCGCCCGGCCTCATCTCCCAGCCTGAAAATGCCGCCGCCCGTGCCGATCCGCAAGGGGGGAGTGTTCATACCTCAAGGATAGCGCGTCGCCACCAGGGCGAGACCGTGCTCTCCGTCACATAGCGGGGAAACCGGATTCGCGGGCTTCTCGTCGAATACTCCCGGCACATTCTGTGCACGGGAGGGGTTGTCGTGCTGCTGAAGGGCAAGCGCGCCCTCATCATGGGGGTCGCCCACAAACGAAGCTACGCCTGGGGGATCTCCACCGCCTTCCAGCGGGAGGGCGCGGAGCTGGCCTTCACCTACCAGAACGATCGCCTCAAAGAGAACCTGGACGAACTCCTCGACAGCATCGGCGGCCGCGACGCCTTTCCGACCTATCCCTGCGACGTCCAGTCGGATGACCAGCTGGAGTCCTGCTTCGCCGCTCTCGGCGACCGCTGGGGCCGGCTGGACATCCTCGTGCACAGCATTGCCTTCGCCGACCGCGAAGACCTCACCCGCCCCTTCCACGAGACTTCGCGGAAAGGATATGCACTGGCCCTCGACGTCAGCGCCTACTCCCTCATTGCCGCCGCCCGCCGCGCCGCGCCGATGATGTCCCCCGACGGCGGGAGCATCTTTACCCTCACCTACAACGCCGTGGAGCGCGTGGTCTCCGGCTACAAAGTTATGGCGGTGGCGAAGGCCGCGCTGGAGACGTCGGTACGCTACCTCGCCGCCGAGTTGGGGCCGCGGCAGATCCGCGTCAACGCCATCTCCGCCGGGCCGATGAAGACGCTGGCCAGCAGCGCGGTCAAGGGCATCTCCAGGCTGCGGGACCTCATGGAGGAGATCGCTCCCCTGCGCCGCAATGTCACGCAGGGGGACGTCGGGGACGTGGCCGTCTTTCTGGGGAGCGATCTCTCCCGCGCCGTCACGGGCAACACGATCTTCGTGGACAGCGGATTCCACGTCATCGGCGTGCCGTCGATCCAGCAGGAATAGCCCGTCAGAGCGGCCAGCCGTAGAGCTGGGCCAGCACCGCCACCACGTTGTTCACCGCGTGGACGGTGATCGGCGGGATCAGACTCTGCGTGCGCTGGTAGAGCAGCGCGAAGACGAGCCCTAGGATCGCGATGGGCAGAAAATGGATGATCTGTTGGTGCACCACAGCGAAGAAGAGGCTGCTGCCGGCCAGGGCCCACCCCACACCGTAGCGGTGGCGCAGCCCGCCGTAGACCACGCCCCGGAAGTAGACCTCCTCGCCGATAGGTACGGCGAGGGCCAATAGCGCGAGCAGCCAGTAGAATCCGGGCCCCTGGCCCTGCGATACCAGGATCCCGCTGAGCGGATCGTCTTTGTGCTCACGTTCAGCGCGCGCCTCAGCGGCCTGCTTCCCCTCCACGAGCGTGGCCACGCCCAGCGCTGCTCGCTCTGCCAGGATCGAGACGGGGATCGTCAGCCCCCCCACGAGCAGCCCCACCGCGACGAAGAGCGGCCAGCGGCGAGCGGTCAGGCCGAGGCGCGACAGCGGAAGGCGGTACCGGAGCGCGATCCCGAGAACGGCCAGGAGCAGGAAGCCCAGGTTCTGGATGAGGATGAGCGCGGAGATGTCCCGCAGGCTCAGCGCGAGGATCCGCAGGCCCAGCAATCCGGCCACAAGGGGCAGGCTGAGCGCGAAGAAGACGGCGATGGCGATCATCTCGGCCGGGCCCCACACACCAGAACGGTCGGGGGAGCGCGCGCCGAGGAGGTACATGGGGAGGAAAACCGGCAGCGCGGCGGCAGTGCCGACCCCCCAGACAAAACGCTCCCAACGCGGCCGGCGCGGCAGCCTGGTGATCCCGTCGGAGGCCACCCAGACACCGGCGAGAATGGACGCTGCATAGTAGAGCAAGAAGGGGAGGGGCAGATCGGGCATCCCCGTGGGGTTCTGGCAGGCCGGAGCCACCTCCTGTCGAAGTAGTTTCCAGAGCGCACCCTCAAAGGAGAATCGCAGTGTCGCACATCTCCGTCTATCGCCGCTGGCGCCCCCAAACCTTTGAAGACGTCATCGGACAACAGCGCATCACTCACACGCTGCAGAACGCCATCCGGGCGGGGCGGATCACGCACGCCTACTTGTTCGCTGGACACCGCGGCACCGGGAAGACCACCGTGGCGCGCATTCTGGCCAAGGCGCTCAACTGCGCCCAGGGCCCTACGCCCACGCCCGACAACACCTGTCCGACCTGCCAGGCAGTCAACAACGGCGTCAGCCTCGACGTCATCGAGATCGACGGCGCCAGCCACACCCAGGTCGATCACGTCCGCGATCTCAAGGAAAAGATCATCCTGGCTCCGGTGGAGGGGCGCTACAAGGTCTACATCATCGACGAGGTGCACATGCTCAGCACCAGCGCCTTCAACGCGCTGCTGAAGACGTTGGAGGACCCGCCGCCGCACGCCGTCTTCGTTCTGGTGACGACCGAGCCCCACCGCATTCCCGCCACCGTGGCCTCGCGCTGCCAGCGGTTTGATTTCCGCCGCGTCCCCCTCGCTGAAATCGAGGCCCGGCTCCGCCGCATCGCGTCCGCAGAGGGATTTGCCGTCGAGGACGCGGCGCTGCGCCACATCGCCCGCCTGGCCGACGGGTCGGTGCGCGACGCGGAATCGATCCTCGATCAGGCCAGCGCCTACAAAGACGAGGGCATCACGACAGACGACATCCTGACGATTCTGGGCGCTCCCCCCGAGGAGGCGCTCTTCGCTCTGACCGACGCCCTCCTCGCACGCAACGCTGTCGAGGTGCTGCGCATCGCCATGGGGCTGATCGACGAGGGCAAAGAGAGCCGCCAGATCATGCGCACGCTCCTGGAGCACTTCCGCGACCTGCTCATCGCCAAAGCCGCCGCCGATCCTGGTTCAGTGCTCGACACCACACCGGAACGTCTCGCTGCGCTGACGCGCCAGGCCAAAGCGGTGGGACTGCCTGATCTGTTGCGGGCGTTGAAGATTCTCAGCGACGCCGACGTCGAGGCCCGGCAGCACAGTCAGCCGCGGCTCCTGCTGGAGATCTCCCTCATACGCCTGGCCCGGCCGGAGATGGATCCTTCGATCGAGAGCCTGCAGGCCCGCGTGGAGGCCCTGGAAGGAGGAAAGCCCGTGGCGGCGGCCCCCAGGCCCGGACCGTCGCCGGCGGCTCCGCGGCCGCACCCGCTGCCCCAGCCGGCGGGCCCTCCGCGCCCGGCTCCCTCCACCCCTTCCGGCCCCAAACGCGCCACCGACGCTCCGCAGGACCGCCGCGACCGCCAGCCCAAAGCCGCCGCGGCAGGTCCCATTGCCCACACACCCACCCCAGCCCGCAACGCGACGGTGGCGAGCGCCCCGACGCACACCGGAGGGAGCGGGGAGGTGACGCTGCAGGACGTCCGGAACCGCTGGGCCCGCGTGCTGGAAGAGGTGAGGCGCACGCGGATGTTCTGCCATGCGCTGCTCATCGAGGGCATGCCGCTGGAGGTGCGGGGAGCCACGCTTGTCGTCGCCCTGCGGTCCGGCTATAACTTCCATGTCGACAGTCTGCACCGCCCGGAGAACCGAGCTGTCGTCGAAGGCGCCCTCGAGCGGGTCTTCGGCCGCCCTATGTCTCTGCGCTGCCGGCTCCAGGAGGATCCCGCGGCGGTGCGCGACCCCGCGCCCAGTGCGGAGGCCGACCCGGACGGCGATCCGCTGGTGAGCCGCGCGATGGAACTCTTCGGCGGTCAGGTGGTCGGGGTGCGCAACGTCAGCGACTCCGCCTGAGTCGTCCGGCCGCTCGTCGCCGCGAGGAGAGAGCCGTGCTGAACATGGGCAAGATGCTCAAGCAGATGGAGAAGCTGCGCGCCGAAATGGCCCGCGCGCAGGAAGAGCTGGGCCAGGCGCGCGTGGAAGCCACCGCCGGCGGCGGGGCGGTGACGGCGGTGGCCAACGGGCACGGTGAGCTCCAGGCCCTGACGATCGCCCCGGAGGCGGTCGATCCCAGCGACGTCGGACTGCTGCAGGACCTCATCACAGCCGCCGTCAACGAGGCGCAGCGCAAGGCCCGCACCATGACGGAAGAACGCATGAAGGCGTTCACCGGAGGGCTGCAGATCCCCGGCCTGCCCGGCCTGACCGGCTAACCCGCGTCGCATGGTCGTCCTGCCACTCGCCCGTCTCATCGAGGCGCTTTCCAAACTGCCGACGGTCGGCCCCAAGACCGCCCAGCGGCTCGCATACCACATCCTGCGCCTGCCGCCCGCCGACGCCGACGGTCTCGCCCAGGCCATCCTGGACGCCCGCCGGGAGATGCGCTACTGCAGCATCTGTTGGAACCTCACTGACACCGACCCCTGCGCCATCTGCAGCAACCCGCAGCGGTCGGGATCGATCATCGTCGTGGTCGAAGACCCGCGAGACGTTGTGGCCATGGAGCGCACGCGGGAGGTCCGCGGCAAATACCACGTCCTGCACGGGGCGATCTCGCCGCTTGACGGGGTGGGCCCGGATGATCTCAAGATCAACGCCCTGCTGTCGCGCGTGCGAGAGGGCGAGGTCAAAGAAGTGATCGTGGCCACCAATCCCCGCGCCGAAGGCGAAGCCACCGCCCTCTACCTGGCCAAAGTCCTCAAGCCCCTCGGCGTGCGGGTGACGCGGATCGCCCACGGCGTGCCGGTGGGCGCCGATCTGGAATACGCGGACGAGGTCACGCTGGCGCGCGCCCTGGAGGGGCGCCGCGAGCTGTGAAGGCACGGGCGCCACAGGTACGCTCGTCGCGCGGTCGAACTCCCCGGCTGCAGATCGTGCCGGTCACGCCCGAACGGTGGAGCGATCTGGAGGCGCTGTTCGGGGAACGCGGCGCCTACGGCGGCTGTTGGTGTGTCTGGTGGCGCATCTCCCGCGCCGAGTTCAGCCGCAACGGCAACCGTGGGAACCGCGCGGCGCTGAAGTCGCTGGTCGATGAGGGCATCGTCCCGGGCCTGCTGGCCTACCGGGGCGAAGAGCCGGTCGCCTGGGTGTCCGTGGGGCCGAGGGAAGACTTCACTGCCCTCGAACGCTCCCGGACGCTTCGCCGCATCGACGATCGCCCGGTCTGGTCCGTGGTCTGCTTCTTCATGGCCAAACCGTACCGGGGGAGAGGGCTGATGACGCCGCTTCTGCGGGCCGCGGTCACCTACGCGAAGAGGCACGGCGCGCGCTTCGTGGAAGGCTATCCCATCACTCCCGGCGCCGGCCTCACCGGGTACGCCGGATTCACAGGGATCGTCTCGACCTTCCGGAAGGCGGGGTTCGTGGAAGAAGCGCGGCCCAACCCCCGCACCCGCATCATGCGAAAGTACCTCGTTAGGGCTTGATCAGCTGCTGCCAGCCGTCCCTGTTCGTCAACCTCAGAGACGTGGCCGCGCCTTCGGCCTTCAACGTGATGTAGGTCGCACGCCAGTCAGGCAAATTGATACGGGCTAAAACTCGCAGTATACTTGCTTTTGGGAGAGATCAACGATGGAGTTCGTCAGTCCCACGCACGGGAAACTACCATTCGATCAGATGTTCAGCCGGCTGGTCGGCTACATGGAAGAGGAGCCGGACCAGCAGTATCACCTGATCATCGGGACCGATTCGCTGCTGGGCGAGGAGACCACGTTCGTCACCGCGATCGTGGTGCACCGGGTCGGGCACGGCGGCCGGTACTTCTACCGCAAGCAGCGCAACCGCAAGATCGAGAGCCTGCGCCAGCG
Source organism: bacterium (assembly GCA_036004665.1). Taxonomy (GTDB): domain Bacteria; phylum Sysuimicrobiota; class Sysuimicrobiia; order Sysuimicrobiales; family Humicultoraceae; genus JACQGZ01. The sequence continues at coordinate 6,430 of DASYRG010000027.1, forward strand.
CATCCTCTTCGAGACCTCCCTCAGCCTGGAGAGCGCCAGCAAGATCGCGGGCGAGCTCGCCCGCAACGGCTACTCCAAGCTGCCTGTGGAGATCCACCTGGACGTCGGCGAGCACGGCGAGACCCGCAGCATCATCCGCGAAGTCGTGGGTATGGTGACGGGGTCAGGATTCGCCGCGGTCACCAAGCCGGACGCCTACGGCGCCAGCAAGGTCGCCGACAAGCACAGCAAGTAGCTCCGCGCGATCCCCTACTTGTATTGGCTGTAGAGGCCGACCACCACGTCGTCGGCGATCCGCAGCAGTTCGGACACGGCGACGCGGAAGGAGTCATACCCCAGGCCGGACTCCGTCGTAAACACGTACCGGAAGCCGATGTCGCCGTCGCTGTCTATGAAATAGGCCCCGAAGGCCGTCGAGTTGCGCTGGAGCATGGTCTTCATCAGACCGCTCTGATCGCGGGCCGCCGCCAGAGCCAGGTACTGATCGCCGATCTGCGGAAAGGCGCGCAGCGTCACCAGGTCGTCCTTGGCCAGGTTGGTGATGATCATCTCGACGCGGCTGGCGCGCTTGAGCCCCGAGGTCTTGGTGACCACGAACGCATTGGCGTCCTGGCTGTGGGGCTTCCAGGTCACGCCCATCCGGGTGAGGTAGCCGGAGATCAGCGAGTTGGTGACGCCCTGCGCCTCGGCGCGCTCGGTGGAGAGCAACAGGGGCGGCAGCGCGGCGACGGCGGCGCTGAGCAGGACGGCCAGTGCGGCGAATCGGAGATTCATCGATGTCCTCCTTTGGACTGAGATCGCACGGAGGCTCCAATTTCGCCTCTGCTGCCTCTATCCCTGCGCCGCGGGCCCTCTCGGAGGACCGCCGGGGTTCCCGCCCCGTCAGCGTTTCAGGACGGTGCGGCCTCCCATGAGCGGCGCGAGGACGTCGGGGATGCGGATGCTGCCGTCCTCCTGCTGATAGTTCTCGAGGACGGCGATCAGCGCTCGGCTGGTGGCGATGGCGGTGCCGTTCAGCGTGTGCACGAACTCGGCGGGGGCGCCACCCCGGCCGCGGAACCGGATGCGCAGCCGGCGCGCTTGAAAGTCGGTGGTGTTGCTGCAGGAGGTCACCTCGCCGTAGTCGCCCCGCCCCGGCATCCAGGCTTCCAGGTCGTACGTTTTGGCCGAGGAGGCTCCGAGGTCGCCGGTGCAGAGCGTCACCACGCGGTAGGGGATCTTGAGGCCCTGGTAGATCGCCTCTTCGATCGCGAGGAGGTGTTCATGCTCCTCCCACGACCGCTCGGGGTGGCAGAACGAGAACATCTCGACCTTGTCAAACTGATGGACGCGGTAGAGGCCGCGGACGTCCCGCCCGTAGGAGCCCGCTTCCCGCCGGAAACACCAGGAGAGCCCGGCCAGCCGCAGCGGCAGCCGGGCCTCATCCAGGATCTCATCCATGTGCAGCCCGGCCAGCGACTGTTCCGAGGTGCCGATCAGCGCCAGATCGTCGTCGGGCAAATGGTAGGTCTGTTGCGGGTCGGAGGCGGCGCCGCCCCACGCGCCGGTGATCACCTCCGGCTTGACCAGCACCGGCGGAATTACCGGAACAAAGCCACGCGCTAGGACCGCCTCCAGCGCGTACCGGATCAGCGCCATCTCCAACAGGGCGCCGTCGCCGATCAGGTAGTAGAAGCGCGACCCGGAGACTTTCGCCCCGCGTTCCAGGTCGACGATGCCGAGCCCCGCGCCCAAGTCGACGTGATCCCGCGGCGTGAACCATAAATCTGGCGGCCGGCCCCATGTGCGCACGACGACGTTGGCGGAGGGATCGCGTCCGACCGGGACGCTATCATGGGGCAGGTTCGGCAGCGCCCGCAGGAGGGGATCGAGCTCTTCCTCGATGCCGCGCAGGTTTGCTTCCTGCGCCCCCAGCCGCTGGGAGAGGTCGCGGGCCGCGGCGATGCGCTGCTGCTGTTCGCCGCCGCGCAGCCGCGCGATCTCGGCGGAGGCTTTCTTCTGGTCGCTGCGCAGGGACTCAAGCGACTGGAGCACGTCCCGCCGCCGCCGGTCGACCTCGAGGATGCGATCGACCTGCGCCGGATCGCCGCCGCGCGCCCGAAGTCCCTCGCGCACCAGATCCGGCTGCTGGCGGATGAGTTTGAGGTCAAGCATCAGGTCCTCTCATTTGCCGCGGGCGCGGTGGTTCCTAGGATGCTCATACGTCGAAGAGCACCCGGGCCTCCCAGCCGTTCGACTGTTTGACCGAGAGCGTGTGATAGGTCGCCGCCTTCACGTCCAGCCGGAAGCGGTGCCGGTCCGGATCGACCGGCTCTCCCTCCAGCGAGGCCTCGACGCGGGTGGGGTTGACCGCGTGCACCTGAAACCGCGCGGGCACGAACCCGTCGCCGTTGAGGACCAGCAGCAAGTCGTTGAGCCAGGCCACCAGGAGCCCCTCGAGATCCTCCGCCTTCACCGTCAGCGGCCGGGACTCCGCCGCCCGCACCTGGTCGGGGTCGATCATGAACTGGAACATCCCGCGCGCCGCGTTGGCGAAGAGTTCCGGCAGGTCCGCGCCGTAGGCCACGATCCCCACGTCGGCGGGGTGCTCAAACGTCTCGAATGGCTTTCCCGGCGCCGGCACGTTGAAGGCATCATAGCAAGGGGCGCAACGCGGGGGCTAGAATTGAGCACGCGAACTGCGAGGAAGGAGGTCGCTGATGGCCGACCAGCGTGAGCGCATCCGGCTCACCTCCATGGTCGCCTGCGCGGGTTGAGCGTCGAAACTCAGCCCCGCCGACCTGGCGCAGGTCCTGCGCTACCTGCCACAACCTAGCGATCCCAACCTGCTCGTCGGGATCTCGACGCGCGACGATGCGGCCGTCTACCGCCTCAGCGACGACCTGGCCCTCGTGCAGACCGTCGACGTCTTCACCCCCGTCGTCGACGACGCGTACCAGTACGGCGCCATCTCCGTCGCCAACGCCCTCTCGGACATCTACGCCATGGGCGCGCGGCCGCTGCTGGCGCTGAACATCGTCGGCTTTCCGCGCGGCAAACTTCCCATGGACACCCTCGGCGAGATCCTCCGCGGCGGCGCGTCCAAGGCCGAGGAGGCCGGAGTGGTGATCGTCGGCGGCCACAGCATCGACGACCCCGAGCCGAAGTATGGGCTGGCGGTCACGGGAACGGTGCACCCGCAGAGGCTCGTCACCAACGCGGGCGGCCGCCCAGGCGACGCGCTCGTCCTGACCAAACCCCTCGGCATCGGGGTCATCACCACGGGGATCAAACAGGAGAAGACCCCTCCGGCTGTGGCTGAGGAGGCGATCCGAGTGATGGGCGTCCTCAACCGCAACGCGTCGGAGGCGATGCTGGAGGTGGGAGTGCACGCCTGCACCGACATCACGGGCTACGGCCTACTGGGCCACCTGCACGGAATGGCAGAAGGCAGCGGCGTCTCGGCCCGCATAAGCGCCGGCCAGGTCCCCATCCTCGCCGGGGCCCGCGCCCTCGCCGGCCAGGGCGCAATCGCCGGCGGCACCGGCCGCAACGTGGAGTATCTGGCGGAGTGGGTCGACTATGACGAGCGGGTGGACGAAGAGACCCGTCTCCTCCTCGCTGACGCGCAAACCTCCGGCGGTCTGCTCATTGCGGTGGACCCTGAGCGGCTGGGCGCCTTGGATGAGGCCCTGCAGCGCCGCGGAGTCTCCCCCGTGGCGCACGTCGGCTCCCTCGAGGCCGGTCCACCTGGCCGCATCGTGGTGGCCCCCTGATCACCACGGAATAGCCCACCCACCCGCGGTCGTTCAACACCGCTGAGATCGCATCAGGGAGGTCGAGGATGCATCAGCATTGGGGCTGTTCCTGTGGGCACGTAGTGCACGCGGATTCAGAGGATGAGCTGGTCCGGAAGGCCCAGGAGCACATGCGCAAGGATCACGACAAGGAAGTCTCTCGGGAAGACGTCCTCAAAGCCGCAACAGCGGGCGGGCACTAAGGGGTCCTTCACTAGATCTGAACAAAACCAAAGGCATCAAGGATAGAGAGCAGAGTTGCCCCCGTGTTCGCGAGGAGGTGCGCGACTGTTGAAGCAGGCCACGCGCAAATTCCTCTGGACCGTTCCCCGCCACACGTACTCCTCTACGATGGGCGCCAGGAAGCCATTGGAGACAACACATAGAGTTGCGACGGCCACTCCAGCCTCCCTTATTCCAGTCTCCAGGTCGGGCTCAGAACCAAAGACGCCGGTGACGACAACCTCAATGAGCGTCCAGAGCCCGGCGTCCTTAAGAGCACGGAGAGCGTGGTGGTTCCTCACACGATAAGGGGCCGTGCTCGTCTTACCTTATGGTTGTTCTGAAACGGGACAGTGATCTCCGCAGGGGCCAGGAACGAGGATCAGACGCCGTGAAGCCACGAAATCGTAGGCTCGTTGGCCGGCCACGAGGCGAATGAGCAGGAGCGGGATGACGGAGAGCCAGAGCAGCGGGGAGCGCGCGGCGATTTGAACCATGACATCCATGCCCTCGCGCACCCGTCCTCGCTCGTCCACGCTCAAGATGCGCCTCTCGGCCCGCCGCTTATCCACACTTGACAGGCCGCGGAACGAGCCGTAATGGACGAGGGAAAGAAGATCAAGCCGGTTCAGCCAGCGGACACTCCGGGTACAGGCTGGACACCAACCGTCGTAATAGACTGTCAGTCCGAGTCGTCGGCGAACCCACCCTCCCGCCGCCTGATATTCACCATCGGTCACCAGGAGCGGATAGAGACTCAGCATGCTCCAGGCAAATGTCGGCAGGCCCATGACGGTACCGATTCCCAGATGGAAGAGGATCCCGGCGGGGATGACTGCGAACAGACGCGTCCACCTGTTCAGCAGCAGAGGCCCAAACATAACCTCAAACAGCACCGTCCCATACGTCGCCCCAACAACCAGGTAGGGATTGCGGTAGAGGTGCTCGGCGACGCCGGGCCACGAGAACTCATCAACGCGCAGGATGTAGTAGAGAGCCGTCCCATTTTGCCACAGCTCGCCCATGACCTTATACAACCCCGTACTCATGTAGAGGAAACCTAACTGAAGCATAATGGCAAGAATTCCGAAGTTATGAACGACAGCAAGGATGGGACGAAGAATGGCCTCGCCGCGCCAGGGCCTCCGTGAGGCATCAAGCGACCATACAGCACCGGCATTGACGAGGACGAAGAACAAAAGGACGATCCGCATGATGTTGTCCCCGCCGTCGCCAAGGAAATCATTGCGGGTTTGGATCGACCAGATCATCAACCAGTGCAAGACGGTCATCAGCCTGGTCAGACATCCCACGGTGAACAGGACTGCGATGATGAGCCCGGCCAGATAGAGCATATCGACATAGATCGGCGAAGAACTGACTGCAAACAGATTCAGGACTGGGCTTTCCCCTAAGAAACGCTCGTACGGGTAGATCCCGTTCGGTCCCCAGAGGAGCTGTCTGTCTCTCCAGAAGAGCGTGTAGAAGAAGACGGCCCAGGTCCCAAGACTGATTCGCACAATGGCTGCGCCGATCGAAGCATGCTCTTTGGTGATCCACGAGCAGAAGCGCCCACCCATCCCTATCTCCAATGGACGTAGTCCATCCACGGCAACGTCACGTAGCGAATCCTTCCTCTGTCCTGTGACTCGTATCGGCGCGACCAGGGAGGCGGCTCGTGGACTAGGATCCTGCCTTGTACCATGCGTACTCCGCGAATACCGGTGCAGCTGGCGGAGACCACCCGCTGCACGACAAGGGTGCCAAGTTCCCACGCCTTCTGGCGGCCAGAGTTGTTCCGGCAGGTCTCCTGCTCAGGGAACCGCCTGCACACCAGTGGTTTCCATTCATCGAGACTCCGTCCAAGAATGAGGTGGAGGGCGTCCTGCGTCGGGCGAGCGAGCTTCCCCATCGGTGAAAGCCGGTTCCGATGATGTCCTGCGACGAGAGGGGTTGTGAGATCTTTCCATTCGGTCACCTGAGACCCCGTCCGGCACCTTCCCGCGAGAATCTGGTTGGTGCGGACTGGGTTAGGAGCGAATAGATGCCAGTTCTGAGAAAAGAAAGGATGCTCGACGCGGAGGATCGCCGGAAAGTGACGGGCTTTGATGGGGTTAGGAGGCGTCAGGTAGAGGAAGGTGGTGATGACATAGATTGCCAGCAGGCCGGTGCAGACCGCTGCGGTCAACGCCACAACAAGCCTTTGAGCCATGGGATGCCCCGCGGCGAGGGAGGATACCCCCCCTCGCCGCTCAGTCCTCTCTCACTGCAACGACGTGTCAAAAAGCTCGTCAATCCGGGTCAGCGGATGAGGCGCACGAACAGGCGCGCCATAGGTAAGCTGATCCAGGTAGTTGGCTGCCACTTCAGCGAGTGCTGCAGCAAAGAGAAGGGCCATGGCTACCTTTCTCTCGGGGTTGATGCTGTCGCCACCAAGCGTGTCGCCGCCAACGCTGTCGCCGCCGACGCTGTCGCCAAGCGTGTCGCCGCCAACGCTATCGCCGCCGATGTTGTCGTCGAGGTAGTTGTTGTCGGCGTCCGGACGGTCATCGATGATACGGGTCATCGGTTGGCAGAGATACGAGATGGCTGCGGCACCCAAGCATCGCTCGACCACAGAGCTCGGGCCAGCCATCGGGCCAGCTCGTGATGCCCTCACGGCGACTCCGGCCACTAAGGCCATCAGAATCAGAAGCACGGTCACGGTCTTCACAGCAATCCCCTCCTCGGGCGAGCCCGTTGGTGTCTTGCAGAGGAGGAGATCGGCGGTGGTTGAGGTTTTTGGGGAGAGGCTACATGGATCCGGAGCGGGCGGCCAGAAAAAGGTGCTGGTTGGCGTACCCAGCCAGCGGCCCAAAGCGATCGCGCGCCCACGAGCCGATGGCGCCCGGAGTCAGGCGGCGGCTCCGGAAATACGCCCTCTGGACTCCTCGCTGGACCCAGACGTCGACCGGAAACGCCTCATGGTGGCCCAACGAAAAGAGGAGGACGCAGTCGGCGACCTTCTCCCCCACCCCGGGCAGGGCAAGCAGCACCCCGCGCGCCTCGTCATAGGGAAGGCTGGCGAGCCGGCTCAGTTCGACCCCTCCATCAGCTACAGCGCGCGCCACGGCGCGGACGTAGGGGGCTCGGTAGCCCAGAATACAGGCCCGGAGAGCCGGGAGCCGGGCATCCGCCAGGCGCGCCGCCGTCGGAAACGCGTATCCTTCCCCGGGCAATCCCTCGCCGAAGCGGCGGCATAGGTGCTCTACACTCAGACGGATCTTCGGGATGTTGTTGAACGCGGAGATCACAAAGGAGATCAGGCACTCCCAGGGATCCTGCCGCATGATCGCGATCCCCCTGGTGTGCGGCAGAATGCGGCGAAGGACAGGGTCGCGGGCCAGGGCTCCCTCGATCCCCCTCAACGGCACATCGGCGGCCAGATGGTGCCACAACGGAGCGAGATGCCGCCGCCCCGAGCTGACGCCGTCGCGGCCGGCGCGAAGCAGGTCACCGTCCTGGCGCACCGTCCAGCGGCGGCCTTGAAAGATCCCCACCGCATCGTCGCCGTCAAGGGTCCAGCGGAAGACCTGGCCGCACTCGAGGGTGCGGCGCAGGTCATACGGAGGTGTGACGCGGATCGAGGCAGCCCGAAAGCGACGAAGCGGTCTCCGCGGGCGGTCCGGCTCCGTGACCTCAGAGAGTGAAGGGATCGGCGGCATCGAGAATCAGCTGCGACCAGGTCTCCATGGAGTCTTGAGCGGCCCGCACCTCCGGGGCGCTGGCCAACCGACCGGTGAGCCGGTCTTCCTCCCGTACACGGATCTCCGGTCCTTCGGTATCCACGACGTAGACGACGCCGAAGTGGACGCTGCCCACCGGGGTCTGGTCGTCGTTGAGGACGCCCACGGGACGAGCCGTCCATCCACCGGCGACGATCAGCTCCTCATCGAGCTCCCGGCGCAGGCCGGCCATCAGCAGGTCGTCGTCGTCGAAGTCCTCCTGTGTGACGTGACCGCCCACGCCGATGGAGAAGCGCCCGTGCAGCCTCGGCTCTGCCCCACGGGCGGACCGCTGGAACAGAAAAATCCGCTCACCGTACCGAAGGATCAGGTAAGGGATGATCTGCTTCAACGAAGGATCCTCCTCGACCGAGGCGCGGGGACGGAACTCACCGTGACGGCGGATGCGGTCGACGTAGGCCTCGGCGTCCCCGGAGTGAAATCCGTGCAGCGCTTCCGATATCAAGAGGAGAGGACGCCGGACGACCAGGATCGGCTCGGCGATGGCGGCCTCAGTTCCCGCGGGGTGAGAGGTCATGTGACCAGGAACAGCAGCGCGAAATAGACGACCAACAGGACCGCGCCGATCGGCACGGCGACGCGGGCCCACTCCCGGCTGCGGATGCTCAACTTCCCCGCAGCGATGATGTTGGGAATGTTCCCCGGGATAAGCATGCCTCCACTGATCAGCAGGCCCATCAACACCGCCCGCACCTGTTCATTCGTCATCCGCGGGCTGATCTCCGCCGCGGTCAGGGTCGCGTTGTCGAGGATGGCCGAGATCATGTTGATCCAGTAGAGAAGGCGGGCGTCCAGCCCGATGACGAAACGGTCGATCAGCGGACGGAACCCTTCGCCCAGCAGGGTGAGGCCCATGACAAAGAGGTAGACTCGCGCCGCCCTCCCCACGACCTCGATGTACCACTCGCTCCGTTCCGCTTCGCGCGTCAGTCCCTCTCCGGCCGGCTGGAGTTTCAGCGCGGCCGTGCCCACTCCAACGGCCAGCACCCCCGGCAGGATCCAGGGACCCAACAGGCGCGCCAGGAACCAGAAGTCCTGGTCGAGTTTGGCCACGGCAATGGTGGCCAGGGGTTCGCCGACCGGCGTTAGGGCCGCTCCTAGCCCGATGGCAAAGCAGGCCAGCACGACCACACGAACCTCGTCGGCCCGCCGTAGCTGCAGGGCGGCGATGAACTCCACCAGCACAAGCGAGGCAATCATCGCGGTGATGACGCTGGAGGCCAGGCCCAGCAGCGCCACCGCGACCGCGGACAGCACCGCAGGCCCAATCCACTGGAGCAGCCGTCGCAGCGCCGGCACGAGGCGCGGACGCGCCAAGGCAAAGAGCAGCCCGGAGATGAAGACCGCGGCCGTAATGGGGATGGGGTCGCGCGCGGCCTCACCCATCAGGTGCAGCGTGAGGACGCCGGACGCCAGTGCCGAGATCACCCCCATCACGAACAGGAAGGGTTCGAGGTTCCGTTCGACGTTCTCGGAAATGAAGGGAAGCACCAGCACCACAACGAGCACGATGAGATTGGCAACGACCGGATCGGGCACGCCGC
>DASYRG010000028.1:0-20530 GCA_036004665.1 bacterium
AGCCACGGTATCCAGCGTAGTGTTGACGGCGTCCATGGCGTCTTTCTTGGTAAGGCCGGTCTTGGTGGCGATTCGCTCGACCAACTCCTCTTTGTTCATCTATTCACCTCCCGCAATCCGTACTGGGGCGCCATCGTGCGCGGTTGGCCTCATCTTCGCGCAGCCCGCGGGACACTCCTTCATGAAGAGCGAAGACGAGTGGGTACGAGCAGCAGCGGACCCAGCAGATGCCGCTCACGCGGAAAATGTCTGGTCGGCCATGGCACGGACGACTGTCCCTGAGGTCGGGTCACGTGCGTCCTGTTCTCGATGCCGCGGCGGAACCTTGCTGGGGGCGCACGCCCCCGCCTATAATCGCGGTGGATCGGCGAGTCCGATGCGCCACCAAAGGCCGTCGCGGGGATAGCTCAATGGCAGAGCTCCGGCCTTCCAAGCCGGTGATGCGGGTTCGATTCCCGTTCCCCGCTCCACCACAGTCCTCGGAGGTCTGCCCTGACGTTCCGCATCGTCACCCTCGCCGTCCTGGCGGCGCTGGCTGTGATCCTCTGGATGGCTTATTCGCGCAGCCGGCCGGCCGCCGCGATCCGCCGCGCCCTCGCCCGCGAGGTCTCTCTGCCGGCGCGCGGCGATCCCGGCGACCTCTATGAGCGGCCCTCTCCCCCCAGGCTGAGCTGGAACTGGGCGGCGCTGCTGCTGGGGCCCTTCTGGTACCTCTTCCAGGGGCTCTGGGTGCACGGCATCGTCCTGGCGTCTCTAGCCTTTCTCAGCGGGGGAGCGCTGGCGCCGCTGGTGTGGCTCTATGCGGGGCTGAAGAGCAACGAAGACCTGCTCGAGTTCCGCATCGCCCGCCGCAGCGTCTACTGACACGCCTTCCATGAAAACCGTGAAGCCTCCGGTTCACGCGGAGGCTTCACATCCATCGAGATTGCCCGGAGGGGCCGTCAGCGCTCGACGGTGACGCTCGAGACCACGAACTTCCCGTCGGCCATGCTTCCCCGCAGCGTTACGGTATTGCCCTTCTTCAGATCGGTTAAAGCGATCTCGCGGAGGATCGTCGCCCGGTCGTCGACCTGTACTGTGAGCGTCGCCCCCTGCTGGACCCCCGTCGTTCGGGCGGAGGTCACTTTGAGGATCAGGGTGTGGTCCCGTACGCTCTCCAGCATCCCGACCACCTCCCCTTTTTCCCCCTTCCTCTGCCTGTCTGGAGCTCCCTTGGGCGAGGAGAGGGGTGCCGGGGACGGAGTTGGAGCGGGCGACTGGGCCAGGACCTGCCCGCCGTCAGACAGCCTGTCGGCGAGCGGCGATGACCGGAAGAGATAGCCCGCGGCAAACGCGGCCACGATCAGCACGGCAGCCACGGCCACCGGAAGACCTCGCCTCATGAGATCGTCAGGCCTGGGCCGGGCTCGGGCTCAACTGGCGAGTCCCCAGAGGTCGGACGGCGCGCCACATCCCGATGATCAAGGCCAGGGTGATCAGGTTGAAGAAGAAGTGCAGCCAGATCAGAGGGACGACGAAGCCGAGGATGCCCTTGGGGCCTACGGTGATGCCCAGCGCATAGTACTGATACATCTTCACGATGTGCTCGACCGTGTGATACCCCTGGAAGACCGCGGCGGCCTTGATGACAAAGGGGAGCGGTCGCCGAATGTTACGGACCCAGTAGACGAGGATGGCCAGGATGGCCACCTGCAGACTGGCATTGTACGCGAAGTGGACCCACTCCAGATCGAAAATTGAACCGAGGAGTCCCGGCGCCTTGGGCCACCCCAGGATAAACTTCTGAGTCACCTGGGCGACGTGCTCGGCCATGTGGGCCGACTGGATCACGAACCAGGCGAACGTGAAGGCGACGAAGTAGCGGATATTGCGATCCTCGACTCCCTGCATCAAGACAATCTCCCCCTCCGTGATCTGACTCGCTTTTCACACACCGTGCCACAGACTGATCTACAGACCTGCCGTGGGGCTTCTTTGTACTGTAACGGCAGAGGTGCCCGGGCGTCCATCGTACGAAGGATGGATTTGGATTCCCCCGAAGCAGGAGCGATCCCTGCACCGTTCGGTCCAGTGCGTGGCATCCTCGCGGACACCACCCCGCGGCCCCAGCCCAGCCGTTGTAATGTTCCAGGAGGTTTTAAGGAGGTATTGGGGAGAGGGGGGTGAAATTTCTCTGCAAATTTGTCGACGAGGTCCTTTGTGCCGCTAGCGCCGGTCATGATCCTCGAGGGAAATAGCCGCACCACTCTCGGCGTGGTCCGCAGTCTGGGCAGACGAGGGATCCCGATCTTCCTGGGGAGCTCGGAGCGTCTGCCCAAGTCCGGTGTTTCCCGCTATGTCACCCGTCGCTTTGCCTACCCCTCCGGGGAAGCGGGAGACGCGGCGATGCACGAGGCGATCATGAGACACGTCCAGGCCTGGCGCCCAGCCGTGCTCATGCCCGCGGGTGGCGACGAGGAGTGGTCTACCATCTACCGTCATGAGGCCGAGTACGCGGCGGTGACGCGGATCGTCCCGACTCCCAGCTGGCACCAGTTCTCACGTCTCGAGCAGGACAAGGAGTACCTGTACCAGTTGGCCACAGAGCACGGCGTGGCCATCCCTGCCACGTTCGTGACGCGCACACTCGAAGAGGCTCTGGCGTTGCGGGACGGGCTGCCCTACCCGGTCGTCGTCAAACCGCGTCGTGGCGCAGCGGGAATGGGCGTCTTGAAGGTAGATGAGGCCCGGGCGCTGTCCGCACTCTTGAACCCCGGTGAGGTGCCCCCGCTGATTCAGGAATGCCTTGATGGCGAGGAGATCGAACTGACGATCCTGTGCGCCCATGGCGAACCCCTGGCCGCGTCCGTGTACCAGACGCTCCGCCACTTCCCGATCCCTTACGGTCCGCCCACCGCCTGCGTGACGGTGCGGGACGATAGGCTGATTGGCGAGACGATCCGTTTCATGCGCCGACTCGCCTATCACGGCGTCGCCCACATGGATTTCATTCGCGACCGTCGGGACGGCGTCGCCAAGCTGATCGATTTCAATCCCGCCCTCACCGGGACGAACGACATCTCACTGGCCAGCGGGGTTGATTTCGCGTGGAAGCTCTACCGGCTGGCGCTGGGAGAGCGCGTCGAACCAGGATTCGCCTGCGAAGAGGGGGTGGAATATCGCTGGCTCCTCTACGGCGAGTTCCTGCACCTTCTCGGGACGCCCCACAAGCTCCACACGCTGCGGACGATGTGGCCGCGCAGGAGAGTCCGCACAAACGTGTCGCTGAGCGACCCCCTCCCCCATCTCACCGAAGGGATCACGATGACCCGACGGCACGTCGCCCGCTGGTGGACCGGGCGGAAACAGGAGCGGCGTCCGCGGCTCGGCGCGGCCGAACCCACCTGAGGGATCCCTCAGCGCGTCGCCGCCTGTCCCGGGGCCAATCGTGTGCGGACGACCCCGCGGGGACGGTGGAGCAGCCGGGTAATGGCTCCCTGATAGTCGGCTACGGCCCGTGAGAGATCGTGGGGGTGCACGCTCGCCCGGGCGCCATTACCCAGGGACCGGCGCAGTTCCGCGTCCTCTGCGACACGCAGCGTCTTGGCAGCCAGGTCGGCGACGTCGCCCGTGCGGAAGAGGAGCCCCGTCCGCCCGTCGGCGATGACCTCCCGAGCCCCGGGGACGTCGCTCGCCAGCAAGACACGGCCGCACGCCTGGGCCTCCAGGTAGACCCGCGATTGCCCTTCGAACTCGGAGGGCATAACGACGAGATCGGCCAGGCGGATGTAGTCGGGCATCTGAGCGTAGTCCACCCATCCAGCAAAACGCACGCGCGCGCTGATCCCCAACTCCCGCGCGGTCGCCTCGAGCACCTCCCGCTCCTGTCCATCGCCGACGATCAGGTAAGCGAGCCTTGGCGCCCGGGGCAACGTCAGCGCTGCCGAAACGATGAGATCACGCGCCCGCTTCATCGGCTTCAGGTTGGACGCGTGCAGGACAACGATATCTTCCCGGGACAGGTTGAGACGGGCCAGCAAGCCCTCGTCCCTCGGCCCGGGAGCAAAGCGCCTCAGGTCCAGCGCGTTGGGGATGGTACGGACCCCGGACAGTCCCAGGCGGCGCAGTCCCCTCGTAAGGTGACGCGCGGGTGTGACGATCAGATCGGCCTTCCGGTACTGGGCGAGCACCTGCTCCGCGAGGTCCTGGGGGTAACTTCCATTCAGGATGGCCAGGGTCAGCCCGCCGCGGGCCATCAGGATCGAGGGCAGGCCGGCGGCCCGTGCAAGGTCCGGCGCGTCCCAGACGAACGTCTCGCGTCCGATCAAGAGCAGGTGGGGTCGTTCTTCTTCGATCAGCCGTGGCAGGGCGGCCCGGATGCGCGCCCGCTCCAGCCGGCGATAGGCTCCCGCGGCGGGTTGGTGGGGGCCGATGTCGAACCGTGGCACCAGGAACCGGTCGATCGCGAGGCCAGGGTAGCGTCGGGCGAAAGTCTCCGCCCTCGCGCCGGTCTCCGGCGTCACCGGCGCGAGGGCCCGCACGCGAGCCCCCGCGTCGGCCAATCCCGTCAGCAGTTCGGTACAGGAGATCGGCGCGCCACCCGGGTGCGGAGGGAGCAGGCCGACGTAGAGGATCCTCAGCTCAGGCCCGGGGAAGTCACTCATGCGCCGTCCATCCGTCGGAATGGAAGCACCTTCCCTTGGGGTGTGAGCATCGGCCGCTCCCGTTTCACCCGCACGGCGGCGGCCTCGTCCCAGAGCCGCGCGCTGATGCGGTAGGTCGGGCGCAGCCGTCCCAACTCCTGAAAGAAGACGCGGAGCAGTTCCCGTTCGTCCAGCCGGCCGACCTCAGGGCTGACCAGGAGGTCGTAGTGGGGAAGGCCCCCCGTTCCCCCATACTGTTCGATCAGCTGGTAGTCAAAGATCGTCCCCCCGAAGCGGCGGGGCAGCACGGCCTCAAACAGATGAAAGATATCGGCGCCGACGAAGGTGACCCCCTCCCCCGTCAGCTTCTCGTAGCTGCGGATCGTATGGAGGTGTTGCAGGTAGCCGAATCGGTCAAGGGAGCAGCCGCAGGAGCGCGTTTCCATGACCGCATGGTCACCGATCTCGGTGTTCAGCATGACCTTGGACGCCGCCGGACGGAGCGTGGCGAAGAGGAGTGCCCCAACGGTCGACCCATCGGCCAGCGCGAGCGGACGCTGGATCACCGCGAAGGCGTCCAGAAAGAGGTGAACGTCGTCGGCCGCGCGCGGCTGCGGACACTGCACGCCCACTCCGCCTGCTTCGGAGAAACCGTAGGTAGCCACGGCTTTCGCCCCCGAAGCCTCAATCGTCTCCCGCCGATCGGAGGTGACGGGTTCGCCTCCGAGGAGAAAACTCACGCCCCCGAGAGATCGCCCGCGTTCCATCATGGCCAGTGCAACGCGCACCGCCGCGCTGGAGGAAGTATTCAGGCAGGGCTGCATCCCTTGGTCCAGTAGTTGGACGAGAGCCTCTCCCACTCGCCACGCCTCCGCCAGCGGGACGACTTCCATGGTGGGAAATCCGGTGGCCCAGCGGACCAGCCACTCCCTCAGCGCACTTGAAGAGCGTTGGCGCGGCCCGTCCTCAAGCGGAGAGAACCGGCGCACCGGCGGCTGGCCGAACTTCGCGCCCATGAGGAACCGATTGTTGACGGCAAAGTATGAGGGGATCCAGAAGAGCAACGGCCGTCCCAGCCAGCCGTGCGCCGCAAACCAGATCGCCCAGTTCGGCGCGGATTGGGCGACGTGATCGAGGTGGAGCTTTAACCGGGTGGGGCGTCCCCCCGTGCCTCCTGTGCGCCCGTGGTACTGTGTCCCGATGAGCGGGTTGTCGAAGTCCGCGTCGCGCCAGCTGAAGGTTTGGCTTCCCCGCACCGCGGGCTTCCGTCCCTTGAACTCATCAAAGGTGACGTACACGCCGGCCCGTGAGAGCCGCGCCAACGTGCTCTCGACTCCCTCGGCGCGAACCATCGCGCGGAGGTCCTCCGACTCGATCCCCGCGGCGGTCAGCAGCTGACGGTAGGGGCTCTGTGGCTGCGCGTAAATCGCCCGCTCCGCCATCCACAGAAAGGACGCCTCCCGCGCCGCCATCCGCTCCCGCACGTACCGTTCCGCGGCCCCAATCGAGATGGGTTTCGCAAGAAACGGGCGCAGTTGCAGGAGGAATCGGACGAAGCCGTAGGCGCCCGTCAACGACGGCATCGTCCTATTTCGCGAACGGTGGTTCGCTCGCCCGCGCCTCCTCTTCCTCCCGCTCGGCGGATACGCGATCGCCCTGGTCTCGTTCGGGGATGACGCCGCGCTGCAGCTCCGCGGCCAGGTCGTGGTCGGAGAGATCCCGCAGGCTCCCCTCCCGCCGTTCCAGGTCTGTGAACTCGTCGTAGGTCTCGAGCACCCGCTGATAGAGCTCGTCCCGAAAGGCCCGCTCCAGCTGAAGTTTGACGAAGAACAGCTCCTCCAGCCTGGCCTTGCGGTAGAGCCAGAGCAGGCGGGCGCGCAGCTCATCCAATTGAACCTTCGTGCCAAAGGTGAGATCGCGCGCCGCCAGCAGCGACTGCAACCGTTCGAACTGCGCCCCGATCGCGGGCAGCAGACCGCTCAGATCCGCGATAGTCTCCGCGAGCGAGCGTCCTCCATGGGCTCCCTCCCGGATCAGGGTGATCAGCTGTCCCTCGATCTGATCGAGCGCCGCGGCGATGTCAGCGGTGATCACCCTGGAGTCCGCGCCTTCGACGCCCATCATCCGGTCCCGCTGGCCGTCGCAGCGGCGACCGTCCCGTCCGGCATCAGGCCGCCTCCGCCGGGGCGCCGAAACGCCTGGCGGTGATGAGCCACTGACAGAGGCGGGCGAACTCCTGGGCGTTGCGCTCTATGTCAAACCGTTCCTCGATGATCTCCCGGGCCCCTCGTCCCATCTCGGTCAGGCGCGCCGGATCCCCGAGAACGTCTATCAGTGCCTCAGCAAGGAGATCGGGCCGCTCGATGGGCACGAACACGCCCGCACCTTCCTCTCCGAGGATCTCTCGGAACACGGGCACGTCGGAGACAACGCAGGGCCGCCGGGCCGCCATGGCCTCGAGCAGGGCGACCCCTGTGCCCTCACGGAGCGACGGGAAGACAAAGACGTCGGCCGCCTGGAGGAGCCGAGGAATGTCGCGCCGAGTCCCCAGCAACACCACGGCCTCCTCGAGCCTTTCTGCCGCGACGATCTCCCGATACCGCTCCCGTGCGGGCCCATCCCCGACCAGCAGCAGTTTCGCCCCAGGAAAGCGGCTCCGCACCGCCGGCATCGCACGGATGACGGCCTCCTGGCCCTTGCGGCGGATCAGGCGGGCGACGTTGATTAGCAGCGGGGCGGATCCCTGCACTCCCAGGGAGTGACGCAGCGTCTCCCGTTCGGTCTCCGCGAGACGAGGAAACTCGGCCAGGTTCAGACCTCGATAGACCACCGAGATGCGGGCGGGCGGCACGCCCTTCCGGATCAGGTCGCGCATCACCGTCTGGCTGATGGCCATGGTGTGGTCTGTGGCCACCCGCGCGCCCGTGCGTTCTATCAGGTACAGCAGCCGCCGGGTCAGCGACAGTCGAGCGGGCAGCAGCGGATGCCTCCACGGGTTGGACGCGGTCAGCCCCATCGTCGCCAGCAGCGGGATGTGCAGGATCCGGCTTGCAAACCGGGCATACAGTTTGCCGTAATCGTGATCGGCGTGGATCAGCGACGGCCGGAGCCGGTGGGCCAGACGCACCAGGCGGAATAGCGCCAGCAGCGAGTAGCGCCGGCCGCCCGAGAGGTCGACGACCGGGATCCCCATGGCGCGGATCTCCTCTGACAGTTCCTTGCGGGGACCGACGTGACAGACCACGTGGTCGGCCATCTCCACGGGGCGGTGCCGCAGAAGAAGGATCAGCTGCCTCTCGGCCCCGCCGATCCCCAGCCCGTCCAGACAATGGAGGATCAGGGGCTTCCTCATCGCGGGTGCCCTACCGCCGCGCCTCCGGGACGAACGGATCGGCGAAGCCGCGGACCGCCTCCAGCACCTCGGCGCGGACCAGCTCGTCGGCGGCGCCGTTGGCCAGAAGGGCCTGCCGGAATCGGGTCCCGCTGAAATCGATCCGCGCGCCGGCGTCGTGGGGACACGTCTTCTCATTGGCCACGCCGCCGCAGCGGCCGCAATAAAAGAAGGCCGTGAAGAACAGGGGAACGATGCCCAGGTCCGAGTACTGATCGAAGATCTCCTGGGCCGCATAGGGGCCGTAGAAATCGCCGACGCCGGCGTGATCGCGCCCGACGATGAAGTGGGTGCAGCCGAAGTTCTTCCGGATGATGGCGTGGAAGATCGCTTCCCGCGGCCCGGCGTAGCGCATCTCCGTCAGCAGCACGGCGAAGACCGTGCGGCTGCGCAGGTAGTAATGGTGGATCAGCGCCTCATAGGCGGCGAGGATGACCTCGTCGCGGAAGTCTGCGGGCTTCTTCTTGCCGATGACCGGGTTGATGAAGATGCCGTCGACGAAGGTCAGCGCCGTCTTCTGCACGTACTCGTGACCCAGGTGGGGCACGTTGCGTGTCTGAAACCCCACGACCGTCCGCCACCCCTTCGCCGCGAACAGCACCCGCGTCTCCTTGGGAGTGAGGGTGTACGGAGCGTAGGGACTCTCTGGAAGGGCCAGGAGCTCGACCGGCCCTCCCAGCAGGGTAGGACGGCGGGCGAAGAGCTCGGAGACCCCAGGATGGGTGCGGCTCTCGGTGCCGAAGACACCCCGCGCCACGCGGGCCGGATCGATGCGGAAGCGCTCGCTCACATGCATCCGCGCCAGGGGGCGGCCAGCGAAGGTGAGGAGGACCACGTCCCCCAGCCGGTGGGCGGAAGACTCGTCCACGTCCAGCATGATAGGGATCGTCCAGGGAACGCCGTCCGGCAGGCGGCCGGTCTGCACCACAGCCTCCACCTCCGCCCGGTTCAGAAAGCCGCGCAGCGGGCTGAAGACACCCGTGGCGATGTTGACGACGTCGAAGGCCGATTCGGCGGAAATCGCCAGGGACGCCTCCGCCGCCTCGGTGACGAAGCGCGCGGCATCGCCGGCGTCGACGAGTTGGGAGACCAGGCGACCTCCGTGTGGCACAGGAAGCATCGAATCTCTCCTCCAGTCAGCTCGGGACGGGCTGCCTCAGTCCAGGTAGCCGAGACTGCGCAGCCGGTCCATAATCTGGGCCCGCTCCGTCTCCTGAATTCCTTCCTCCGCGCCCAGGGCCTCTCGTGAGAGCAGGTCGGTCACCCGGAGCTCAAAGGCCTCGCCCCACCGCCGCTGCAGCCGCTCGACGAGATAGGTCGGCAGCGCCACCGGCGTCATCCCCTCGCGGACCCATCCGGCCTCGCGTAGGTGCCCGAGGATCTTCTGCAGGCTCTCCCGCGGGCTCTCCTGGTCGGTCTGGACGACCACCTCCGGAGTCAGCGGCTCCTCGTAGGGATCGGAGACGCCCGTGAACTGGGCGATCTCCCCACGCCGCGCGCGCGCATATAGTCCTTTGACGTCGCGCGCCATGGCGACCTCGAGCGGGCAATTCACGTAGACCTCGACGAAGCGGCCGATGTCCGCCCGGGCCTGCTCGCGGGCGGCGCGATACGGTGAAATCGCGGCCGTGATCGCCACCACCCCGTGCCGGTTGAGCAGACGGCTCAGCCAGGCGATGCGGCGGATGTTCTCGTCTCGATCCTCGCGGGAGAAGCCGAGCCCCTTCGTCAGCACCGTGCGGACCGCGTCCCCGTCCAGCGTCTCGACCCGCAGCCCGCCACCCGTCAGGGCCTCGGCGAGCAAACCGGCGAGCGTGCTTTTGCCCGAGCTGGGGAGACCGGTAAACCAGACGGTGAACCCCTCGCTCAGCCCTTCGGTCACTTCGCCCGTCATCCCATCCGTCACCCTATCCTTCATCTCATCCGTCACCCTATCTTTCATCCCATCCGCCACCCTATCCATGGAAGCGCAGACCTCCTCAATGTGTCCCGTCGAGCTCGAAATGGCGTGCCAGCAGCGGCGCGATGTCCAGCAGGCGCATCCCGGACATCTGTCCCGGCGGCATCGACAGACCGGCGGCCACGAACATGCCCGACTGGGCGTGGTTCGCGTCGTCCGGCCCGGTGTCGTTCTCACGCGTCCAGACCTGGAGGAGGCCGACGCTGCCCACGCTGCGCCAGTAGAGGTCCCCGAAGATGGCGATTAGGTCGGGCGGGACCCCGCGGGCGGTGGGGTAGAGCTCCTCAGGCCGGTAGACGCGTGTTCCGATGGGTCGGCCGGCCTCGTCACCCAGCGCCTCGAGTCCCTGGATCAGTTCGGTCCGCAGCCCCTCGACCGCGGCGGGGTCGACCACCCCCTGCGGCTCCCGCCCCTTCACGTTGAGGAAGATGCGGCTGTAGTATCCGCCTTCGCCCCAGGCCCGAGTGCGGGACCAGTCCACCATGGCGGGCTCCAGGCGCTGCACGTTGCGGGGAGGCTCGCGCAGGGTCAGGTAGCCCTCCCGGCGCAGCCATTCGTTCACGCAGATGGCCCCATCCATGCGTTTGGCGCCGTGATCGGAGACGACCAGGACGGCGGTGTCCTCCCCGATGACGCCGAGCAGTTCGCCGATCTGCCGGTCGAGGAAGGCGTAGTACTCGGGGAAGGCCCCCTCGAAGGGGTTCCCCGCCTGGTACTTGATGTGCTGGCGGTCCCAGTACTTCCAGAACCCATGGTGCAGCCGGTCCGGTCCCATGTCCACGAACATGAGGAAGTCCCACGCCGCCGTCTCGGCGAGGTGCCGCGCGATCGCGAACTTCTGGGCGGTCACGGCGTGGACGCGGCGCAGGAGGGCGCTCTTGTCCTCGGTGCGGAAATCGGTGACGTCGAAGAGGTACTCGCCGAAGCGCGCCTCCAGGTCGGGCTTCAGGGAGGCCGGCCAGGTGTATTCCGACTGCGCGCTGGGTGTGAGAAAGCAGGACACCATCAGGCCTCGCAGAGGCTTGGGCGGAAAGGAGGGCGGCACGCCCACCACGACGGAGCGCAGGCCGGCCGCGCCCAGACGATCCCAGATCGTGGGCTCCGAAACGGAGTGGCTCATGGCGATGGCGAGCCCGTCATAGCTGTGGTCTTTGCGGTTGCGGAAGCCATAGATCCCCAGGGCGCCGGGATCGCGTCCCGTCACCATGCATGCCCACGCTGGCACGGTGATGGGAGGGACGACGCTCTCCAATAGCCCGAAAGTGCCCCGCCGGATCAAGCCCTGGAGGTTCGGCATGTCGAAGCCTCCGAAGGCAAACTCCGGCGGGACGCAGTCCAGCCCGATTACCAGCAGTCTGCGTCTCACAGCCCCAGGTGTACCCAGTAGTCCGGCGGAAGTCTACGGTGCAGAAACCGGAACGTGACCACTGTACCGGTGCCGCAGTTGCGCCGTCGATCACCCGGACGATAGATTCCCCTTCGGGAAACGGCCATCATCGCGTCATTCGAATGGTCCGCATCTCTTACCAGCGATAGGTCGGCACCTGTCCCGGATTCGATCACCGAATCCCCGCTAGAAAACCCACCAGTTTGGCGTACTCACGGATGACCAGCTGCCGATCCTGGGGGCGGCGCCACCAGCCGGCAGTCTGGAAGAAGCTGTCCTGGGCGGGATAGGCGCGAACGCTCAGCCCCACCGGCCCGAAGTACCGTCGAAAGATCACTGCCGACCTCCGCATGTGGTAGGGAGAGGTCACGAGGATGGCGCTGTGAAGTCCGCGCGCCTGCATCGCCGCGGCGCTGCCACGGGCATTGCCCACCGTGCTTAGGGCGGTGTCGTCGATGATGATCGACTCCGTTCCCACGCCGAGGTCGGTGGCATAGCGTCTGAGCTGCCGCGCGGACCCGGAGAACTCTCCGGGCCCCCCGCTGAGCAGCAGCCACGGGGCGTAACCCGCCCTCCACAGCTGGACGGCCGTAGCCACCCGCTCGGGACCGTTGCCGCTGATCGCGATGATCGCATCCGCCGACATCAGAGGATCCTCGACCGCCAGGAATGTCCCCGCCGCCTGCAAGATCGGTTCACGCAGGAGCACCGCCGCGCCGAGGGCGACGACAGTGGCGGCGAGGAGGACGCTCGCCGCCCGTCCCCTCTCAGTGCGCGGCGGTGGAACACGTCGGCGAGCGTTCGCCTCCTCCACGGCGGTGGGAGTCAGCCGGTGGTAGAGGCTGGCCATCCGCTCGACGGAGCGCTCCAGCGTAAACCGCTCCTCGAAGATCTGGCGGCTGCGGGCGCCGTATGCGCCTCGCCGCTGCGGGTCGTCGAGGAGCGCCGCGATCGCTCGCGCCAGGTCAGGAGGAGAGGCGGGTGGGACGAGGTCGCTGTTGCGGCCGGGCTCCGTGACCTCTCGCAAGGCCGGGATGTCCGAGGCGACGATGGGCAGGCCCAGCGCCATGGCTTCGATCACGGCGCCGCCCAACCCCTCCCAGAGAGAGGGGAACACGAACAGATCGGAGGCCGCCAGGAGGTCAGGGACGTCCTCCCGGTGGCCGAGGAACTGGACACGCTCCCTGAGCTCGGGGAGACGCCGCCAGCGCTCCAGGTCGGCGGTGGCGTGCCCCGATCGTCCGGCGAGGAGGAACCGCAGCCGCGGGCGGGTCGGCAACAGGACTCTCATCGCCTCGAGGAGATCTCTCTGCCCCTTTTGGAACTCCTGCCGGCCCACGCTGATGACGACCTCCTCATCGTCCCCCACCCCCAGGCGTCGGCGGACCCCGCGCCGCCGCTCCCCGGATGGAGTCCCCAGGCGGGCCGCATCTCTCCCCCGCTCGATGACGGTGATGCGGTCGGCTGGGAGCCTCAGCGCATGGACTGCTGAGCGCTTCACCGCCTCGGTGATCGCATGGCAGTGGGTGCCGAACCGCCGGCAGACCCATCCGTCGGCGAGGCGCGCCGCCCGCAGGCGGAGGAGGGAAATGCGGGGATCGCGCAGGCGCTCCGAGACATAGGGGGTATTGACCAGGCTGATCAGCATCGGGACGGCGAGGCCGAGGGCGGCCAACCCCGCGGCCAGATTGGCCTCGAAGATCGTGCTGTGGATCAGGTCGGGGCCTACCCCAACGATCAGCCGCCGCAGCGCCCAGATCCTGGAGGGCGCCGGACCGTGCAGGACGCGCACCGGGAAGCCCTGGCGCATCACACCCTCTTGGACGCCCTGGTGACGCGGGTAGAGGCAGACAATGTGCGGCCGCACGCCGCGGGCCAGCAGACCCGGCAGCATCTCCGCCAGGGATCGCTCCGCGCCCCCGGTGCCGAGACCGTTGATCACATAGAGGACGGTGAGTGGCTTCATCAAGGCCGCCCTGGGCTCACCCGACGAACGCCCGCGCGGCCGCGCCCCCGGGGAGGGGATAGCCTAGGGCGTCGGCCGTCGAGCAGTGCGCGCGGATCAGATCGAACTCCCGCGGGGAGAAGGAGGCGTGGGGTCGCGGTTTCCCGATACGGGCGGGGCCCGCGCCCAGGGGCACGCCGAGGAACGTGCCGAGATCGCGGAGCAGCCTCTCCCGATCATCAACCCATCGCTCGTAGCGGACGACCAGGACGTTCGGGCGCTGCAGGAACGGCAGTACCCTCGTGTGGATGTACTCGAAGAGCAGAACGCGCCGCAGGGCGGCGTCGCGGGTTGCGGCGCGCAGGTCGTCGTTCATCGGGCGGTTGAAGCGCGTCTCCTGGTTGAAACCCATGGTCAGGCGCCCGCCCGCGTCCCGAAAGGAGGCGATAACCTCCAGCGGATCACGGAGACAGACCAGGAACTTGGTCTCGCCGAGCATCTCCAGATACCGCCAGAATGCCGGCCACTTCACGCCGAGGAGAAAGCCCGGGGCGACGGTCAGTGGCAGCGCCCCCGCCCCCTCCTGACACCAGCGCACCTCCCCGCTGCGCAGCAGCAAAGGAAGATCCAGCCGTCCGCGAGTGATCCGCCCGGTGGCCGCGATCTCCTGCCGCAGGGAGGCGAAGAGCTCTGCGGGAGCCATCCGCATGCCGTCCCAGGGTTCCATCACGGTGACCACCTGGGGCGGCTGGAAGAGCGCTGCCGCCAGCAGCGTCGTGCCCGTGCGGGGACACCCGCAGATGATGACGTCGCGCTCGCCCGGCGGCAGTAGGGGCCGTGGCAGGTTCCCTGGATCCAAGGGGAGGCTGCGCAGAAAACGCTCCCAGCGCCGCCGCCGCGGGGAGAAGAACGCCAGGGTGCGACGTAGCCGGCCCACGAGCCTCAGCGCGGATGGCCGACCGCAGCGCCCTGGACGGTCATCCAGTCGTTCGCCGCGATGTGGTTGAGCAGCGCGCGGGTCCCCTCGGCGTCCATCTGGTGGGCCAGACGCTCCAGCTCCTGGAGGGCCAGCCGCACCGCCATCTCCTGGGGGAGCGCAGCCACCTCGATCTCCCGCACCTTTTCGAAGGGAGTCGGCAGCAGCGCTTCACCGGACTCGACCAGTTCCTCCTCCATCTTCTCGCCGGGGCGCACCCCAGTGAACAGGAAGGGAATGTCCTTGTCCGGCTCCAGCCCGGAGAGACGGATGAGCTCCATGGCCAGATCGACGATGCGCACCGGCTCGCCCATGTCTAGCACGAAGATGCTCGTGCGCCGGTCCATCGTGGCGACCTGGAGCACGAGCAGGACCGCCTCGGAGATGCTCATCACGAACCGCCGCATGTCCGGGTGGGTCAGGGTGATCGGACCGCCCCGCCGGATCTGCTCCTGCAGGACGGGGATCAGGCTGCCGCGGCTCCCCAGGACGTTGCCGAAGCGCACCGTGAGGAAGCGCGTCCGTCCCCGATGACTGAGGGCCTGACCGATCTTCTCGGCCACGCGCTTCGTCGCCCCCATGACGTTGTTGGGATTCACCGCTTTGTCGGTGGAAATCAGCACGAACGTCTCGACGCTGGTGCGCACGGCCGCTTCCATGAGCACGAACGTGCCCAGGATGTTCGTCTTCACGGCCTCTTCCGCGTACCGCTCCATCAAGGGGACGTGCTTGTAGGCGGCGGCGTGGAAGACGACCTGCGGGCGGGTCTTGCTCAGGACCCAGTCCACCTTGTCCCGGTCCCGCACGTCGGCGATGATGGTGCGCACCGAGACGTCCACTTGAAAGCCGGCCAGCGCCTCCTCCAGTTCGAATAGCCCTGACTCGTTGATGTCGAGGGCCAGGATCTCCTCGCAGGGGAAGCGCGACAACTGCCGCACGAGCTCGGATCCGATCGACCCGGCCGCCCCGGTGACCAGCACCCGCTTCCCCTTGACGAACCGGGAGATGGTCTCCATGTCGATCTTCACCGGCGGCCGACCCAGGAGGTCGTCCGGCTGCACCTCGCGCACATCCTGTAGTCGCGCCTTCCCCGAGAGCAGTTCGTGGACGCCGGGGAGGATCCGCACCTGATGCACGTCGGACTGGCGGGCAAACTCGACGATGCCGCGGAGTTGCTCCGGCGTCGCGGAGGGAATCGCGATGACGATCTCGTCGACGCGCTGGCCCCTGACGACGTCGGGGATGCTGGATCGCCCGCCGAAGATGCGCAGGCCGTGCAGGTACGTGCCCCACTTGGCTGTCTCGTCGTCGATGAAGCCGACGGGACGATGGATCCCCTGAGGATTATCGAGCATCGATCGGGCCAGCCGCTCTCCCGCCGCCCCCGCACCGACCAGGAGGACCCGGTGGCCGGGCCCCCTCCGGGAAAGCCCCAACCCACCCCACTGGAAATCCCAGAGCCGGCGGGCGAATCGGAACAACAGGATCCCGCCTACGCTCAAGGCGTAGTCGAGGATGAGGACGCTGCGTGTCGTGACGGTGAAGCCCAGGACCCGCTGGGTGGCGAAGACCAGGAGCATGAGGATGGTCAGCGACCCCAGAGTGTTGGCCTTCCACACGTTGAGCAGGTCGGTGAGCCCGATCAGGCGCCAGGTGACGCGGTAGAGGCGAAAGAGGTAGTGCCAGAAGATCTTGGTCGGCAGGAAGATCAGCAAGAGAAGGGGCAGGTGGTTCCAGTGGTTCGGGGGGATGCTCCCGTCGAAGCGCAACAAGAACGCGCCATAGAGCGCCAGGCTCCAGATCACCACGTCTCCGGCGAGGAAGACCGCCGTGCGCAGCGTCGGCGTCGGCCTAACCTTGAGCGGCCACACAGAGCTTCACCCCCTCCCGCAGTGTGCGGGCGATAAACGAGACGGCCTCTTCAGTCAGGTCGTTGAAGTACGGCAGGGCCAGCGTGCTCCGTCCAATCCGCTCACAGACGGGGAACGACCCCTCCGCGAGCCCGAAGGAGCGGCGGTACGGCTCCTGCAGGTGGATGGGATGGAAATACGGCCGGCTCTCCACCCCACGCGCGGCCAGGAACCGGATGAGGGCCTCCCGGTCGACGTGGGGAGCCAAGCGGATCACGTAGACAAACCAGTTGGGCCGCACCCCCGGTGGAGTGGGGGGCAGGGAGATTTCCTCGATGCCCGACAGCGCCTCCGCGTAGAACGCGGCCGCACGGCGGCGCTTGGCGGCCAGTTCCGCAAAGCGGCGGCACTGCGCTAGGCCCAGGGCGGCGGAGAGTTCGTCCATCCGGTAGTTGAACCCCACGATCGCGTGCTCCAGCCAGGGCGAGCCGGGCAGGCGGCCCTGGTTGCGCTCCATCCGACACCGCTCGGCGAACCGCTCCTCGTTGGTGGCGATGAGCCCCCCCTCCCCGGTCGTCATCTGCTTGTTGGGGTAGAAGGCGAAGGCGGCCAGATCGGCCAGAGCTCCCGCCTTGACCCATCCGCCGGCCCCGGCGCTGTGCAGCTCCGACCCGAGCGCCTCGCAGGCGTCCTCCACAAGCCAGAGGCGATAACGGTGGGACAGGTCGCGAAACCCGTCGATGTCCACCGGCAGGCCGAAGACGTCCACTGGCAGGATCCCACATAGGATCCTGCCCGATTCGCGATGCTTCCAGCCCGCGCGCGTCTCCACGTACCGGCGCTGGATGGCCTCCTCCACCGTCTGCGGGTAGAGGTTCCCGGTCTCCTCGTCCACGTCCACGAAGGCGGGAACGGCCCGTTCGAAGAGCAGGACGTTCGCCGACGCGATGAAGCTGAACGGCGTCGTGATCACCTCGGCGCCGTCGCTGATGCCCGCCGCCCGAACCGCAAGATGCAGCGCCGCGGTCCCGCTGGAGACGGCGACCGCATGCCGGACCCCCAGGAGGGCGGCCATCGCCTCCTCGAACGCGGAGAGCTTGGGTCCCAGGCTGAGTGTGGGTGTGCGCAGCACCGAGAGCACCTCTTCCACCTCGAGCGCACTGAGGTCGGGGCGCGAGAGAGGGATGCGCTGGCTGATTGCTGGCGCGTCGGTCATGGCCTGGTCATTGGAAGGGTCTCGTCTCCTATTCCCCGCTCGGCAGAGGGGGCGCCCTCGCGCGGCGGGGATGGAATGGAACGCGGTGCGCCGGCGCGGCGCAAGAGATACCGGCGGGTCGGCCCGGGCAGAATGATCGTCAGCGGCGTCGCGGCCAGAATGAGGAGATCGAGCCACCATCCTCGCCGCCGTACGTACGCCAGCTCCAGCGCCATCTTCTGGGGCAGGACCGCCTGGAAGTAGAAGGCCTCAGGGTCGGAGGCGGTCCCGAGGATCCGCTCTTCGTCAGCAAAGGCCACCGCGGCCAGGCCGGTCATGCCGGGGCGGGCCGCATACACCGCTCGGGCCACATCCGCGGGAACCCGGTCAATCTCATTGGGGGTCAGCGCGCGCGGTCCCACCAGGCTCATCTCTCCCCGCAGGACGTTGACCAGCTGCGGCAGTTCGTCCAGCTTGGTAGCCCTGAGGAGACGACCGAAGGGTGTGAGCCGACGATCGCCGCGGGTCGTCACGGTGGAGGCGTCCGAGGGCCCGTCGACCATCGTTTGAAATTTCCAGATGACGAACGGCCGCAGTCCCCGGCCCAGGCGCACCTGTCGGAAGAAGGTACGCCGCGTGAGGACCCAGTTCACCCCGGCCAGGAGCAGCAGCAGGGGCGCCAGTAGCGCCAGGAGCACGGCGCTGATCACAACGTCCCAGAGGCGCTTCATCATGATGCCGGCCGTTGAGTCAGGAAGAGGCAGCGGGCTCCGCCGGGCGCACCGGCGCGCCCGGCCGGTCCGATCCCACGAACGAGATGAACCGGCGGAGCTTGCCCGTACGTTCCACGGGGATGCGGTCTACCGCGCGGACCCTCACGCTGACGGGAGCCCCCAGGCGGCGCTGGATCTCGGAGGAGAGGACCGCCAGCGCCGGATGGCTGGACTGATCGGTGGCGACCAGAATCTCGATGTCGTCCGCGCGGTGCTGGACGGCGCGGAACTGCTTCACGGGAACGCCCGCCGCGGCGAGTCGCTCCACGGCGTCGCCGAAGACCGCCCCGTCGATCTTGCGGCCATCCGGGAGGGTGACCAGGTCCTCCGTCCGCCCCACTCCCAACCGCAGCACGGGAAGCCCACGGCCGCAGGGGCACGGTGGTCCCGCTGTGCCCAGATCGCCGATGCGGTACCGGATCAGCGGCATGGCGAGATTGGTGAGATCGGTCACGATCAGTTCGGCAAGTCCCGCCCCATCTTCGACCGGCGAGAACTCGATCAGCGCATTCTCCGCGGTGATGTGGCGGCTGCCGGCGGGACACTCGCCGGCCAGGTACCCGCACTCCGAGGAGCCGTACTCATCGATTACGGGACACTGGAAGACCCGGTGGAGGAGAGCGCGCTGGTCGGGGTAGAGCAGCTCCGCCGTGGTGCTGACCGCCTTGAGCCGCAGCCGCTCGCCGCCTCCCCGGGCGGCCACGTACTGGGCGAAGTGAGTCAGCGCGGACGGATAGCCGAAGAGCACTTCGCAGCGACTGCGCAGCGCCTGCCGGTAGAGCCGCTCCAGCGCGCCCTCATCCAGCCGGAAGACCGAGTACTCACCGTGATTCATCAGCCAGTACTGCTTGCGCATCGTCCAGGGCGATTTGCCGCGGGGGTTGATCAGCTTGATCTGCCGGGTGCCGACGTCCATCCCCCACCAGCGGCCGCCGCGCAGCGCGGCGGCGGTCCAGGCATCGCGGGTGTGGTAGTGCACCGACACCACCAGGGGGATGCCCGTCGAACCACTCGTCCGGCGTTCCACCAACGGCCCCCCGCCGTTCTCCGCCCGGAGCGCCTGCGGCTGATCGCGCACGGTCTCCTTGGACAGGGCAGGCAGCAGAGCCAGGTCGTCGGGACCCCGCAGGTCGCGCGGGTGCAGACCGCCCTCGGCAAAGAGGCGCCGGTAGTAGGGAACTTCGCGGTAGGCATGGTCGAGCAGTCGCTCCAGCCTTCGCGCCTGCAGCTCCCGCAGCCGCTCCGGGGAATGCCACTGGCTTGCCTCGAGCTCCCGCAGGACCTCCTGGACCCGTCCGCCGGACTTCCACTGCAGGAGGGGGTAGAAGATGTGACGGACAATCGCTGGGTGCACCGTCGGTCGCCTGATTACTCGATCGTCTCTCTCCGGCCCATCCGGCCGCGCAACCCGTCCATGGTCCCCTGCAGCCGGAGGGCCATCCGCCGCCACTTCTGGTCTTCGTAGATCAGATCGCCCACGGCCAGCCGGCACTGCCGGATCACCTGGAACAGCACAGCCAAGGGGCTGCGGAGCGTGTGCCACGCCGTGAACGCCGCGTTGCGGGCGTCGTAGTAGAAGCGGCTAGGGGCATAGCGATGCCGCACGCTCCGCCGTCCCAGGCGGACCACCGTGCGGGAGAGACCCTCGTGATGCGCGATCTGGCTGGCAGGGACGGCGACGATCTCGATCCCGGCCCGCCGGGCCCGCAGACAGTATTCGTAGTCGGCGTACGTGCGGAAGAACTCGCTGCGCGGGTATCCCACTTGCTCGATGACGCTGCGATGGACCAGCAGGCCTGCCCAATAGGCGAGGTCGATGGGGAACGGCTGGTTGTCCCCCCGCCGGGGGCCGACTGCGGTGACCCGGTCGCGCCAGTTCGCCCATCCGAAGCGCCCGGTCGAGGAGATTTGCGTGGGAGCAAGCAATCCGACAGGCCGGCCCGCCGCCCGCAGGGCCGTGGCGACCCTGACCAGTTGCTCGAGCGCGTCGGGGTAAGGCGTCGCGTCGTCGTCGAGCAACCACGTCCAGGTCACGCCCTGCCGCCAAGCGATGTGGAGCGCGCAGGCGAATCCTCCGGCCGACCCCACGTTCTCGGCCAGATCGACGACCGCCGTGCCGGGGAACTCCGCGCGCAGCCCCTCGCGGACATCGCCCTTGGGGTCGTTGTTCATGACGATGATGGAGTTCGGGCGTCGCGTCTGGGAGGCAAGCGCGGCGAGGGTGGCGCGGAGGGAGACCGGCCGGCGGTAGGTCACGACGAACGCGCTCACGCCCTCCCGCGCAGGCACGGCGAGCGCGTCTCTGTGCATCTCCTCTGTCCGGATCATCCCCTCACCCTCTCCACCGCGCGCCGCCACGACCGATCGACCGAGCGATCGTGCTCCAGCTGCGCCTCCGTCGACTCCTGCCTCACGAGCTGGTACGCGAGCA